>JAHFFX010000069.1 GCA_023247755.1 Candidatus Omnitrophota bacterium
ATTTGTGGTGGGGATTGATCGCGCTTTTCCTGCTGTGCTTCGTGAAAGTGAACATCGGGCTGGCCTGCCTGGGGTCCTTTGTCGCCGGGGTCTTCCTGATCGATCTGGTCTACCGGGTTGCGGGAAGCAGACAAAAACTTTACTTTTATGTCGCCTCGCTCCTGGTCCTGCCGGGGCTGGTGTTGATCGGGTATTTGTGGTCGCTGACCGGACTGACCATCATGGAGATCCGGCAATGCCTGCCCTATATCAAGGGCGATCAGCCTTATAGCGTGGACCCGCTCGTCCCCTTTAAAATCATTTACGAAACCACCATCGGGAATATCCGCTTGAGCTGGTCCAACTTCATCGCCGCGGTCATCATCGTGGGCAGCATCGGCCAAAGCCTGTGGCTCGTGACCTCCCCGACAACGGATCCTTCCCGCAGAAAGACCATAGGTCTGACGCTGGGGATCCTGTTCATCTTCCTGGTGGCCAACATCCATGAATTCTTCCTGAGCGGGGTCTTTTACCGGTATTTCTGGGTGAAACCGTTCCAGATCGGTTTTCTATCCGCGGCCGTCGCCTTTGCCGGCCGCGATCTGCCGCGCGCGGCGCGCGCGGCGCTGGCCGCCTGCGTGCTGTTGTCGGTCACCTCCGACACGCGATCCAAGTACGAAATGATCTCAACGGTCCATACCCCCCAGCATTTCCTGGACCACGACCGGCTGCGGATCTACACCACCAACCCTCCGGACTGGTACGAGACGGTCAAGACCACCGCCGATTACCTCAAAAAGAACCTCAAGCCCGATGAGCTTTTCTTCGCCCTCCCCTACGACCCCATCTATTATTATCTCGCCGGGAAACGTTCGCCGACAAGGCAGCTGATCTTTTTTGAGCACATCCTCATCCCGCAGGAACAGGAATTCGCGGTCATCGCGGAACTGGAAAAGAACCACACCAATTATGTGGTGCTCTCCAGCCGCATGGCGGCCTCGGAGCACGGGCTGGGCATCCTCGGGATTACTTACTGCCCGATCATCGCCCGATACCTCAACGACCACTTTGAGACCCTGGTCAAGATCGGGGACTGGAGCAACGACCCCGGCTGGGGCTGGTATCACGGGACGATGATCCTCAAGAGGAAAAAACCGCTTTGAACTCCCACCGTTAAAGACATCGATATCGGCTAAGGAAGAATTTCAACGGTCCGCCAGGAAACCCAATCGAGCGGAACGCTGCCCAGATAGGTCCGGGCGCTGGTGAGGATCTTCTGCGGATCGCCGAGAAGGGCCCAAGGGACCTTGACGATGAGGTCGGAGGCCTTCCGTTCGACCTCGATGGAATCGGAGGGGAGTTTTTTGGTCTGGTCGTAAACGGTATAACGGGACACGCCCAGCTTGATATGGACCTTGGGCATTGCGCCAAAGGACCGGTCCTTGCGATAACCAAAGATATAGATCGAGGCCCCCACCCCCTGGGCGAGCGGTTTGGACAACGCGAAGGAAAGCACCAGCCGGTCCTTCTCCAGACTGACATATCGCCACTCCACACCGACGAAGGCCGCGCGCTCGACGTCGGTCAATTCTTCCGGCATCGGTTGCCCTTGCCGCGTATCCGGGCTGTCCGGCCGGTAAACGTCCGAACTTCCGACCTTAGCCGAGAACCGGATCGGCGAAAAATCCCCGAACAGTTCATTGGCCCGCACGAACGACAAAAGATACCGCGCGCTCGATTGATATTGGGATCGGTGCTTCTTCAGTGCGGCATACTTCCGGTCGATCGCATCGGAGGACAGCGGTGATGAGAACCAGCGGATCTCTTCATTGAAGACCTCCGGCGGAGAAAGCGCGAGCCGGGGCTTATACCCGTGACTCTTGGGCCACCCCTTATGGTGGATCAGATACGGGTAGACCTCAACGGTGTTCTCCATCCCGGTCTCCCACAACGCGACCCTTGAGAAAAGATAGAACGCCAGATGGTCGCCGTTATGGTCGGCGGGATGAGAGACGAACAGTTTGGTCGGTTGAAAATCCTGAAGGATCCGGTCGAGGTCGCGCAGGATCTCTTCACCTTTGTAGGGGGCCCCGGGACGGAAAACATTTTTGTAGGGAACGGCCGCCGTCCGGGTCAGGAAGCTTCGGAAAGGCGGACGGTCGTTCCAGTGCGTGTACCAGATGCTCATCGTCCCGAAATCGGGATAGCCCAGAAAGGTGAGCTGCTGCGCGCCCAGGCCCAGCGCGCCGGCCGCCGCGACGGCCTCCGCCTGCCGCACCCTTCCCATGCTCTCTGCGGCGCCGGAAAAGATCACCGGGTGTTTGCGGTAGATCAAGAACGACCATTGGTTGTTGTCCCCGTTGGTGAGGAAAACGACCCGGACCGGAAGGTTCAAATGCAGCGCTTGCTGAATGATGCCGCCGCATCCCAGGACCTCATCATCCGGATGCGGGGCCAGGACAAGAATGCGGTCCGTCGGCTTAAGTTCAATGCCGGGAAGGCCGGGATCATCCGCCCGGACGAACCCGGCGGAGATCAACCCAAAAAGGACACACCAAGCGCCCAGGAGGATCCAGCGGCAGGATTCCAGCAAAATACTGTTCTCCGATCGCTTCATAACCGCTTCCCGTAAACCAGCGTGTAGCGCTGGCGGTCCTTTTCTCCCTCGGGCCAGATCAGCGGATGGCGGCTCAGCTGGACGAACCCCATCTTCTCAAAGAACTGGCGCCCGGCCGCGTTGTCGGCCCGGACCACGGCATGGATCCCGGGAAGGTTCCGGCGGCGGACCATGGTAAAGAACTTCTCCATCAGATGCCGACCCGCCTGCTGATGGCGGTAACGGGAATCCACATTGATATGCAGGTGCACGGGATATTCCTTAATAGGGATCCGCTTATCAAATCCACCGGAAAGAAGCGTCCGGTAACCATTGTAAAGCATGCGCCAGGTCTCCCGTCGGAGGAAAACCCCTTGCCATAAAGCGCGCCAAAATGTTTCGGGGACGACCCGCCAGGCCATCCGTTTCTGGAAATTCGCCTGGTCAAAGCAGCCGGTGAGGTATCCCACCACAAGCCCATCGCATTCCGCGACCAGCAGGGATTGCGGCTCATCCTGGATATAATAATCCGTCAAAAGGTCCTCCATGACGGAACGGCCCCGGAAGAACGTCTCCACCGGCCGCCCGCGGTTGGCGGTATCTCCGGCGATCTGACGGACACGATCCCGGTCTTTCTCCTGAAATGGTCTGACGATCATCTCCGACAAGTTCGGGCCCCCCAAAAACCGAAAATGATTTTTAATGATAGCCCAGAACGGGAGGTGGTTCAAGAAAGGATTATCCGGAATGAAAAAGCTCAGGGGAAGGATTTTCCCCGGGGCGGCGGGCGCTTGCCTGAGAGCGCCCGCCGCCATTTGTGGGGGGCGACCGGGGATGGAGGAATGTCAGGACTTCAGAAGGCGGATCGATAGGGCTTCGGGAACGCCGTTGGGGATCGTTTGATAGCTCACGGTCGCGCGCTGGTCTTTTTGCAGCTGGCCCAACGCCATGGCCTTCCAATCGGCGCCGTAGATCGTCGTCGTCGATTTGACCGCCAATCGCATTTTCTGGCCGTTGTCCTCGATCAGTACGATCTCTGCAGACGCCCCCGCGGGCGCATTGCTAGTGATAACGGAATCGATCTTCCCCTGGACCGTAAAAGCATTCGCGGGCAGCTTAACCGCTGCCGGTGGACTTGGAACGGCGGGCGGATTATCCGCCGCATAACACATGCCGGCGACCGCCACCACAGCGGCCACGGAACGAAAAAAATGCTTCATTGCGATCACCTTGCCTTTCTTTGGTTACTCCTATTGCTGTCGAAGTTCATCTGCCGGGAGACCGCAGGCTATTTATTCTTGGCTTTGGCCACCTCATCCACCTTCACGCTCTGCGCATGATTGTCCCCTGCCTTATAGCGGATATGCACTTTCTCCCCGCTCGTCAGCGAGGACAGGGTCGCGGCATCGATCACGAACGTTTTCTGCTTGCCGCTGGCCAGCTGGATGATGACCTCGTTGTTGCTGTTGTTAATGGAAACAATCTTCCCGGTTGCCGTTTCCGTCTTGGCGGCCGCGGAGGCAGCCGCCGGGGCCGGGCCCGGCTGCTTGATCATGCCGGCAAAACTGTTGGTCGCCACCAACAGCAAGGCGGCCGTCACCGTAAGGATGGATAGCTTGCTCATGGTCTTCTCCTTTGTAGAACGGTTTTTATCGAATTCTCAGCTGTGAGTATAACGGAGAGAAATTAGAGCAGCATTAGAGGGGGATTAAAAGATTCTAATACGGAAGGATCGGCAGGAACGATTCAGGCGGTCGCCGCAAGCGGCAGGCTGATCCGGAAGGTGGTCCCGGCCCCCGGTCCGCTCTCGGCGCGGATCGTTCCATGATGGGCTTCAACGATGGCCCGGGCGATGCTCAGGCCCAGACCGAAACCGCCGCTGCTGCGGGATTTGTCGACGCGGTAGAACCGGTCAAAGATATGGGGAAGGTCCTGGGGGGAGATCCCGGTCCCATTGTCCCTCACCAGGATCTCCGCCTGCTTCTCATTCGAAAGAAGCTCGACGGTCACCTGACCGTTCGGCGGGCTATATTTGATGGCATTATCCAGAAGATTGAACATCACCTGCCGCATCTGCTGGGGGTCCGCACGCAGGGTCAAGCCCGGCGCCATCGCCTCGAAGTTGAGCCGGATCTGCTTCGGCTCGGCGATGATCTCCATTTCCTTAAGAATGGTCTTCAGGTGCTCCACCGCATCGAAATCATGGAAGTCCGGCGTCGTTTTGCGGTTATCGAGCCTGGCCAGGAACAACAGATTCTCGACCAGCTTGCCGATCGTATCGATCTCCTGCAGGCTGCTCGTCAGCACTTCCTCATATTCCTGTGCGCTGCGGACCTTATGGAGGGCCACGCCGATCTCGCCTTTGAGGATGGTGAGCGGAGTGCGCAATTCGTGGGACACATCCTGGATGAACCGCTGCTGGGAGACAAAGGCGCCCTCGAGATCGTTGAGCATGTCGTTGAACGTTTCCGCGAGCTTCTGGATCTCGTCCTTGGTGTCCGGAAGCCGTATCCGCATGCGGAGATTGTCCGCCTTGATCTGACGGATCGTGCGGATCATGTCATCCACCGGCCGCAACGTGATCCGGGCCAGGACCGCGCCGATCACGCCGGTCAGAAAGACCGTCAAGGGAAGCAGCAGAAATAGAATGGCCGCCAGGCGATTGAGGGCCGCGTTAAGTGAGTTGAGCGGAGTGGCGACCTGGACGACATACGCAACTTTCCCGGATTCGAGGATCGGCGTCGAGAACACCCGCCACAGCCAGCGTTTGTGGTCCGGCATCGGCAGCGCAACGGTATCGACAAAGTTCCGGCCAAGCAGCACATGGCGGAGGGCCGTCGGTGAAAATAATTCCAGGGGCACAGCCTGCCGGGTAGCAACGATCAATCTTCCCTGATGATCGAAGATCTTCACCAGGACATCGAGCATGGCCGGATCTCCGGAGGCCTCCTCGATCGTGTGCCTGACCACCCGGGCAAAATTGAGATTGTTGATCTTGCTGAAAACCCGGGAAAGCAAAAGCGTCGGATCGCTTTGCATGGCCGTCAGCTTCTCCGCCTCCCAGAACGCATCGATGGAGCCCACCACGCCGTCGGCCTTGGAGCGGAGGATCTCATCGAGGTTCCGGTACAGCCCCTGCCGATAGTCCGCAAAGAGCAGCCAGCTGAACGCCGACAGCGTCAGCGTCAGGACCACCATATACCAGAGGATGATCCGGAAACGGATGGACCTGATGAACATAACTAGGCCTTCAGGGAATAACCGCGGCCGCGGATGGTATGGATGAGCTTCTTCTTGTGCCCATCGTCGATCTTGCGCCGGAGGTAATTGATGTAGACGTCGATGACATTGGTATCGGTGCTGAAACTGATGTCCCAGACGTGTTCGGAGATCATGGTGCGGGTGATGACCTGGCCGGAGTTGCGCATGAGATATTCGAGGAGCGCGTATTCTTTCGTCGTCAGCTCAATATCCTTCCCGGCCCGGAAGACCTTATGGCTCAACAGATCAAGGGCAAGGTCCTCCACGGCCAACTGGGTCGGGACGCCTCCGCTCTTTTTGCGCAGAACGGCCCGGATCCGGGCGAGGAGCTCTTCGAACGCGAAAGGCTTGGTCAGGTAATCATCGGCGCCGGCATCGAGTCCCGTCACCTTATCCTGAACGTCGTCCTTGGCCGTGAGCATGATCACCGGGGCGGGGTTCTTTTCCTTGCGGATATTACGGCAGAACTCCATCCCATCCATCTTGGGAAGCATGACATCGAGGACGATCACATCATAATCGTTCGTGCCGGCGAGGAAATGGCCCTGTTCGCCGTCGGCGGCGACGTCAACGGCGTACCCCGCCTCCTTCAGTCCTTTTTTAACGAAATCCGCGATCTTCCGTTCATCTTCAACCACAAGGATACGCATACGGCCTCCTCAAACGTTCATAATTATTTTAACACATCAGGCAAGAGAGAGATCTCTACAAAAATTCAGGCAGTTCCAGGGAGGGAGAATCAATCACGCAGGATAAAGAGCGCGCCGCACAGACCAAGGCCGATGAGGACCAGCATCATCGTGCCGCGCACGAAATAGGGAAAGCCCATCAGCGCGATCCCGATCAGCATGGGGTACATCTTGGCGTTGCCTTTTCCATAGGAAAAAGCGATGAAACCGACGGAACCGAAGATCAGCCCCCAGACCAGGTTGGCCATGGTAAAAGAGGACGCCGCCCCCTTGGGCATTGAATCCAAGATCGAGTTGACCATCGGGTTTCCGGCAAAAGAGGTGAAATCTTCGTTCATGACCCCGTCCTTTCCAACAGCGATATTATTATATCAGAGAACCGGCCGCCAAGCCTTTTATTAAGAATTTTAGGGGTCGGGCGGGGCACTTGGCGTCCGGAGGCCGCCAAGTACACCCGCCAGTCTTCCCTGAAATATAAACAAAAAACCTGCGCCCTATCGGGTTAGCAGGTCTTTTGTTTGTGGAAGACTGGCGGGGACGACGAGATTTGAACTTAACCCTTGACATGTCGTTTCACAAATGGTACATTATTGTCACAATTATGAAAAGTAAAAAAAACCTACTTGAACAACTCAAACTTCTGCCCTATTTCAGCAAAGACAGCCTATATCAGCTAGGCAAACAGCTGGAACTTGCTGATACCACAGTAGATACCTATATTAGCCGTTTCTTAAAATATAGGGAAATTTTACCGCTCAAAAAAGGCCTGTATGTATCAGCCGATTTTTTTAGCAAAAATAAAAATGACATTTCTTATTCATTTTATCTGGCGAATATTCTCCGTACGCCCTCCTATGTAAGTTCATGGGCGGCTCTTCAATTTTATAATCTTACCACCGAAGCCATATACACGATTACATCCATGACACCGAAAGTAACCAGAAATTACAGCACAAAAGTCGGCAATTTTGCGTACCAGTCGATAAAAAGAACTTTGTTTACCGATTTTTATCTTATAAAAAAAGATACTGGCTCGCAAACAAACCGGTTTGATTTTTTTATAGCCTCAGCGGCGAAAGCTTTATTTGATCTGCTTTATTTCAAAACACATCAGTTTCGAGGCATACAGCAGAAAGACATTAAAATACTTATTGAAGAATTAAGAATAAATATTAGCGAAATGGATAAGAAAGAAAAATTCAGATTTAATACCATGATAAAAGATTATTTTAACGATGAGTGAACAAATCCTAGCCATTTTAAGAAAAACACTCGAAGAGCTTAACTCTTACGGGGGGATGGATCCCGAAGCGCCCCGCAACGCCCTGAAAGAGACGCTTCAGTATTATGTCCTTAACTTTATTTACCATCACCATCAGTATAATAAGTGGGTGATGTACGGCGGTTCTGCGCTTCGTATTATTCACGGCTTAGACCGAATGTCGGTTGATCTGGATTTTGAAGTCTCCAATGATATAAATAAAAAATTCCTTGATGAACTGAAAGAAGAAATCAAAAATCACTTTTTAAATACCTATAACACTCAATCAGATTTTCTGACTATCACAACCGAGGGCAGAGGACTGCTCCTTAGATTTAATGTCGGTGATGCATTGGGTCTGGGGCTACCCTCAAAGCAAGTTCATGTCAAAATTGACCTCAACCAATTCACTGCCCCAAAAGCGGTGATTGAACGCCGCCCTATCAATCGTGATCAACTTTCTTTTGTAATTAAAACTTATAATATGGCAACGCTCATGGCCAGCAAAATAGCCGCGATTTTTTTAAGAGGTACCAGGGGGGTCGGGAAAGCAACGTACGAAGAAAAGGGCCGGGATATCTATGATCTTTTATGGTATATGCACCCGGATAGAAAGGTCGTACCGGACTTGGATTATTTAGTTGCAAAGGATGTAAAAGAAGCAAAGGATTTACGTACTCTTTTCGATAAACTTACATTTAAGATGAATGCTGTCAGCAATGAGAACCTTAAGCAGGATCTTCTCCCGCTATTTTTGAACCGCACTTACATTGAGAACTGGCTTGCAAACTGGCTGAATAGCTATTTTCAGTATCTCGAAACTTATAGAATTAGTACCGTAACAGCCTTGAGAAGCATACAAATCCATCAATATTTCGACACGGACAACTTTTCTTTTACATTCACCTATAATACCGAAGAAGAGGAGAAAACTTGCCGAATACGATATGCGGTCAGCGAATACTGGATTGAATTTCGCGATGGGGATTTATCAATTAAACCTGATGAAAAATTAAGCAATCTCATCCAATTTACCCGCGATGGAGTAAGCAGTCAATCTCTTCCCGAAGAAAAGCTCAAACAGTATGCAACTCTTTTCTATCAAAAAACAGAAAAATATTTAGAGAAAACAAACCGGATCATGCTTGGCAGAAGTATTGCTACTAAACTCATCCGAATGACTGCGGACCGATTAAACCAAAAAGAGCAAATCGTCCTCAATAAATCTGCACTGTTATCCTGCGAACTTGGGGATTTATTGAAATAGCTGCAATTACCTCTGTTCTTCTATCCCCTCTCTTCCACTAACTAGCCAAATACTCCAAGGAATCCCGATTATAGGCCAATTTTAGTTAGTGCCACCTCACGGACCTGCCTCCATCAATCTTATCTCCGAAATTTCCACTAACTACGCGCCAGTTATGAAAATCGCGATTAGAGAGTATTTTCGAAAAATCAGCCTGCTTTCCTTCTCTCGAGGCATTTTTCGCCTCTCTCTATTTATTCAAAACCGTTTTGTATTTTTGCAAAAAATCTCTGCCCTAAGCCTTTGACCCCTTTGAAGATAAAAAATCCCCGATGAGGTTCTCCCATCGGGGATGTCGAGCCACTAACGAGCTCCTATTTCACTACATATTGGCGGGGACGACGAGATTTGAACTCGCGATCTTCAGATCGACAATCTGACATGTTAACCAGGCTACACCACGTCCCCAGATCCTTGAGCCACTAAAAAGGCATCAGAAAGTCTAATTCTTAGGTCAATTTTTGTAAAGCAAAATCTTAATGGACGAAGAAGGAGTTGAACCTTCGACCTCTTGAATGTAAGTCAAGTGCTCTAACCCGCCAAAAATCTTTGATTTTTGGCGAGGCGCGCCATTCGCAAAGCGAATGGCGGCCAACTGTCCCGATTTTCCCTAATAAAAAATGGGCGGTGGAGGAATTGAACCCCCGGCCTGTTGAATGTAAGTCAACTGCTCTAACCAGCTGAGCTAACCGCCCATTTTTTAATCTTTAAAAAGAAATCGGGACTATCCCGGCTTCATCTAAAACATCTTTTATTTATAAGGAAAGCCAGGGTGAGCTATTCGTCCAAATGCTTACGCCTTGCGCATCTCATCTAAAATCTTTTGGGCGGCGGCCAAGGGATCGGGGGCTTTGACGATCGGCCGTCCCACCACCAAGAAATCGCTCCCCTGCCGGATGGCCTCTGCGGGAGTTGCCACCCGTTTCTGGTCGCCTTTGTCATCATTGGCGGAACGGATGCCGGGAGTCACGATAACGAATTCCGGCCCCAATTCCCGGCGGATCACCGCCGCCTCTTCTACCGAAGCGACAATCCCATCCAGCCCCGCGGCTTTTGCAAGCTTCGCCCGTTCCAGAACCACCTTCTCCAAGTTATCTCTTTTGGCATCGCTCGTCAAAACCGTGACGCCTACGATAAGGGGTTTCTTGGACCCCAGTTCGGCGGCCTTCTTCGCCCCTGCGGTGGCCGCCAAGCGGAGCATCTCTTCCCCGCCTTGTGTGTGGACGGTCAGCATGAAAAGACCATTCATTCCGACCGCGGAAGCAACGGCACTGGCAACGGTATTGGGAATATCATGGAACTTAAGGTCCAGAAAGACCTTTTTCCCGCGTTCCTGAGCATAGCGAACGCTCGCCGGCCCGGCCGCGGTGAACAACTGGCTGCCGATCTTGAATATATCCACGACGGGGGCCAGCGCATCGACCAGACGCTTGGCCTCGTCCATGGTGTCGACATCGAGCGCAACGATGAGTTGGGGCTTTTGTTTCGCCATATTAAACTCGAATGCTTCCGATCAGTTCCCGAATATCCTTAACCTTGTTCTCTTTCATATACTCCTCAATGCCCTTCAACACTTCGAGCGGCGCCCGGGGATTGACGAAGTTCATGGTGCCCACCGCGACGACCGTAGCCCCCGCGATGATGAATTCCAGCGCGTCGCGCGCCGTCGCGATACCGCCCATCGCCACGATCGGTATCTTCACCGCCTGGGCGACCTCCCACACCATCCGCACGGCGATAGGACGAATGGCCGGACCACTGAGGCCGCCGGTAAAATTCCCCAGGACCGAGCGTCGCGTCTTCACATCGACGGCCATGGCGGTGAAGGTGTTGATCAGGCTGATGCCGTCCGCGCCCGCGTCCTCGGCGGCTTTGGCAACAGCGGAAATATCGGTAACGTTGGGAGAAAGCTTGGCGATGACCGGGACCTTCACGATCGCCTTGACCTTCGCAACCACCCGGCGGGTGGCTTCGGGATCTTGCGCGACGAGTATCTTCTGTTTGAGGTTCGGACAGGAAAGGTTGAGCTCCAGAGCGTCCGCGCCACCGGCTTCCATGAATTTCCTCGTGATGATCTCGAATTCCTCATCGGTGTGCCCCAAGATGCTGATGATGAGCGGGACCCCGATCTTGCGGAAGCCCGGAAGTTTCTTCGCGATGAACCCGTCCGCACCGGGGTTCTCGATGCCGATCGCGTTGAGCATGCCCGACGGGGTTTCGAGGATGCGCGGCGGCGGGTTTCCCTCCCTTTTATGAAGC
>JAHFFX010000198.1:0-1731 GCA_023247755.1 Candidatus Omnitrophota bacterium
CCGCAAGGACGGCAACGGCCGCATCCCCGCCTACGAATCGCTGGTCGTGACCCCCACGATCGCGCGTCTCATCCGCGAGGGCAGCACCAAGGACATCCAGCCCTTCATCGACGAAGGGGAGCTCTTCGGCATGCGTTCCTTCCGGCAGTCCCTGGTGCGGCTGGTCAACCAGGGCCTGGTCGAGGAAGACGACGCCCGCAAGGTCGCGGACAGCCAGGACGAGTTCAACCTGGAGCTGAAAGGCGTCAAGCGGTTCAATAAGTGAGTCGAACTCCCTCCGGTGTCCCATCAATAATCCCGATTGAGATTGGAATTGAGTATGTTATAATGACCCTCCGTAAATTAGGAATGGTCACCCGTCACCAGACACCAGTCACCTTACAAGTTTACGGTGACTTGTGACCGGTGACAGGTGACCTTACAGGATAATGCCATGGACGACCTCAAAAAACAACTTCAAGAGTTAGATGAGAAACTGGACCATCTAAGGAGGTTTCTTTGACCTGCCCAATAAGCAAGAAACCATCCGGTCCATCCAGCAGGAAATGTCCGGTCCCACCTTCTGGGACGATGCGCAGCGTTCCAACAAATTGATGCGGGAGCTGAAGGTCCTCAAGGCCATCGTCGAACCCTTCGCCGAATGCGTCAAGCGCCTGGACGAACTGAAGGAGTTCGCGGACCTCAAGGAAGAGGACGCGCAGATCGTCGCGCATATCGATGCGGAGTTGGGGACGCTTAAGAAGGACATCGATTCGCTGGAAATGAAGACCTTCTTAAGCGGCGAGTTCGACCAGAACAATTGTATCCTGAGCATCAACGCCGGCGCGGGCGGCACCGAATCCTGCGATTGGGCGGACATGCTGTTGCGCATGTACACCCGCTGGGCGGACGCCAAGGGCTTCAAGGTCCGGATGCTCGACGTGCTTCCCGGCGAAGAGGCCGGCATCAAGAATGCGACGCTGCGCGTCGAAGGGGAAATGGCGTACGGTTTGCTCAAGAGCGAAAAGGGCGTGCACCGGCTGGTGCGCATCTCTCCGTTCGATTCGAACAAGCGTCGCCATACGTCCTTCGCCTCGGTGGACGTGATCCCGGAGATCGAGGACGATGTCGAAGTGGACATCAAGCCCGATGACCTGCGCATCGACGTCTTCCGTTCTTCCGGCCCCGGCGGGCAGAGCGTGAACACCACCGATTCGGCCGTGCGCATTACGCATGTCCCGACGGGTATCGTGGTGGCCTGCCAGAACGAGCGTTCCCAGCTGCAGAACAAGCAGTCCGCGATGAAGGTGTTGCGGGCGAAGATCTATGAACTGGAACGCCAGAAGCAGAAAGAGCGCATGTCCAAGGAATACGGCCAGAAGAAGAAGATCGAATGGGGCAGCCAGATCCGTTCCTACGTCATGCACCCTTATTCGATGGTCAAAGACCACCGGACCGAGGAAGAAACCGCTCAGGTTCAAAAAGTCATGGATGGAGAGATCGACCCCTTTATCGAAGCATTTTTAAAAATGAAAAAGGAGTAAAGAATCCTGCTTCGCCAAATGCTTATCGCGTTTGGCTTCGCAGGATAATTCGGTCACAGACTTATGTTCACGTGGCTGCGCCACGTTCCATAAGTCTGGCCCTCATTAAAGGTGATGGACGGGGACCTGGATATGTTCATCGAAAGCTATTTGAAGCTGAAGCCGGAAGAACGCTAAAAAAAAGAAAAGGTCACCCGTCACCAGACAC
>JAHFFX010000198.1:1741-4150 GCA_023247755.1 Candidatus Omnitrophota bacterium
AGTTTTTTCTGTATGGTGACTGGTGACGTGTGACTGGTGACCCTGATTTAACTGAAAGATTAACTATGCTGGATTTTCTACTCCGCAACACCGTCGCTTCCCAGGCCCAGAAATCCATTGACCGGCTTTCTCCGAAGGTCCAGGTGCACCTTCATAAGGAGATGCCGCTGCCATCCCTTGCGATGGTCAAGAAATTCTCCCCGACGGTGGCCAAGATCAACGCTCTCGAGGAAAGCGTCTCCCGTCTTTCCGGGGATCAGCTGAAAGCGAAGACCCCGGAATTCAAGGCCCGCCTGCAGGAAGCCATCAAAGTTCCCAGCGATGATCTGCAGCGTTTGGAGGACGACTACCGCAAGGCCGCCACCACCGAGGAACGCGACCAGCTTTTGAACGAGATCAATGCGGCCCAGAAAACCCTGCAAAAGGCCCGCGAGGACGCCCTCGAGGCCATCCTGCCCGAGGCCTTTGCCATCGTGCGGGAGGTCGGCAAGCGGCTGCTCAACATGCGCCACTTCGACGTGCAGCTCGTGGGCGGCATGGTGCTCCATCAGGGGAAGATCTCGGAGATGACGACCGGGGAAGGCAAGACCCTGGTCGCCACCTTGCCCGCGTATTTGAACGCCCTGCTGGGGCTGGGGGTGCACGTCGTCACCGTCAACGATTATCTCGCCCGCCGCGACCGGGACTGGATGGGCCCGCTGTACGAGTTCCTGGGGTTGACCGTTGGGGTCATCCAGCACGGCATGGATTCACAGGAGCGCCGCGAGTCCTACGGCTGCGACATCACCTACGGCACCAACAACGAGTTCGGTTTCGACTATCTGCGCGACAACATGGTCATCACCCGCCGGGAAATGGTCCAGCGCGGGCACCAATTCGCGATCGTGGACGAAGTGGACAGCATCCTGATCGATGAGGCGAGGACGCCTTTGATCATCTCCGGCCCCGCCGAGGAATCGACCGACAAGTATTACCGGGCGCACGGCATCGCCGAGAACCTCAAAGGCCGGCGGATCACCGAAAAGCAGGAGATCGACGCCAAATATAACAACGAGGACATTTACAAGGGGTTCGACTACATCGCCGATGAGAAGAACCGGTCGGTGGCCCTGAGCGACGAGGGCGAGACCAAGGCGGCCAAGCTGTTCGGGGTCGCGAACCTCCACGACATGGAGACCATCGAATACCGCCACCACATCCTGCAGGCCCTCAAGGCCAAGGAGTTCTTCAAGCGCGACGTCGACTACGTGGTGCGCGACGGGGCGGTCATCATCGTCGATGAGTTCACCGGGCGCATGATGCCGGGCCGCCGCTGGTCGGACGGCCTGCACCAGGCGGTCGAGGCCCGCGAAGGCATCAAGATCGAGCGGGAGAACCAGACGCTCGCCACGATCACCTTTCAGAACTATTTCCGCATGTACGCGAAGCTCGCCGGGATGACCGGCACCGCCTACACCGAGGCGTCGGAATTCAAGCAGATCTACAATCTGGATGTCGTGGTCATCCCCACCAACCGGCCCTTGTCGCGCACCAACCACCCGGACTGCATTTACAAGAACCAGAAGGCGAAGTACAAAGCGGTCGTCTCCGAGATCGAGGAGCTGCACAAAAAAGGGCAGCCGATCCTCGTCGGCACGATCTCGATCGAGAAATCCGAGCTCATCTCCGGCATGCTCAAGGCCCGGGGCATCACGCACCAGGTGCTCAACGCCAAATATCACGACCTGGAAGCGCAGATCATCGCCCAGGCCGGGCGTTACAAAGGGGTCACGATCGCCACCAACATGGCGGGCCGCGGGACCGACATCATGCTCGGCGGCAACGCGGAATTCCTCGCGAAGACCTTGCTTGCGACCAAGCATCAGGATGTTGAGGACGAGCAGCAGAAGGAAGACCTCCTGAAAAGATTCATTGAACAGTTCCGCCAGCAGGTGAAGGAAGAGCACGAGAAGGTCGTGGAAGCGGGCGGCCTGCACGTCCTGGGCACCGAACGGCACGAATCCCGCCGCATCGACAATCAGCTGCGCGGGCGCTCCGGCCGCCAGGGGGACCCGGGCTCATCGCGATTCTACATTTCCCTCGAAGACGATCTCATGCGCCTCTTCGGTTCCGACCGCATCATGACCATCATGGAAAAGCTCGGCATGGCGGAGGACGAAGTGATCGAGCATTCGATGGTGAGCGGGGCGATCGAGGTCGCCCAGAAACGGGTCGAGACCCACAACTTCGAGATCCGCAAACACCTTTTGGAGTACGACGACGTCATGAACAAACAGCGCGAGGCGATCTACGGCCTGCGCCGCGCCATTCTTGACGGGGACAACGTCAAGGACATGATCCTGACGGCGATCGAAGAGACCGTCAAGGCGGCCGTCGGCGAACACCTTTTTCCGGCGGGCAACGCGGAAG
>JAHFFX010000199.1 GCA_023247755.1 Candidatus Omnitrophota bacterium
GACCTTGTCGGTGACCGCCTTCTCTTTATTAAGGAGCCGGAGAAAATCGGCGTAGGTGGAATCGAGCGCCTCGTTCAACTGTTTCTCGAACTGGCGCACCTTGTTGACCGGAACATCATTCAGATAACCGTTGGTGCCCGCATAGATGATGACGATCTGCTTGGCGACCGCGAGCGGTTCGTGAACGCCCTGTTTGATGACCTCCATGAGCCGTTGCCCCCGGTCGAGCTGTTTGCGGGTCGCGACATCAAGGTCGCTCGCGAATTGCGCGAAAGCGGCAAGTTCCCGGTACTGGGCCAGGTCCAGGCGCAAGCTTCCGGCCGTCTTCTTCATGGCCTTGATCTGGGCATCACCACCAACGCGGGAAACCGAAATGCCGGGATTGATGGCCGGACGCTGACCGGCATTGAAAAGGTCGCCTTCAAGAAAGATCTGGCCGTCGGTGATGGAAATGACGTTCGTCGGAATGTAAGCGGAAACATCGCCCGCCTGCGTTTCGATGATCGGCAAAGCGGTGAGACTTCCCGCGCCTTTCTTATCGCTCATCTTGGCGGCGCGTTCCAGAAGCCGGCTGTGCAGATAAAAGATGTCCCCCGGAAAGGCCTCGCGGCCCGGCGGGCGGCGCAACAAAAGCGAAAGCTGGCGATAGGCCTGCGCCTGCTTGGTCAGATCATCATAAATGATCAGGGCGTGGCGGCCGCTATCGCGGTAATACTCCGCCATAGCGGTGCCGGTGTACGGGGCAATGAACTGCATCGGCGCCGGGTCGGAGGCGGTCGCCGCGATGATCGTCGTGTATTTCATGGCCCCGTATTTTTTCAGGGTCTCATAAACTTCCACGACCGTCGAACGCTTTTGTCCGATGGCGACATAAAAGCAGTACACGTCCTCCCCGCGCTGGTTGATGATGGTATCGATGGCCAGGGAGGTCTTGCCGGTCTTGCGGTCGCCGATGATGAGTTCGCGCTGTCCGCGGCCGATCGGGGTCAGGGCGTCGATGACCTTGATGCCGGTCTGCAAAGGTTCATGCACGTCCTTGCGGTCGATGATGCCGGGGGCCTTAAGTTCGATCTGGCGCAGTTCCTTGGCGTTGATCGGCGCGTTGCCATCGATGGCTATACCCAAGGCGTCCACGATGCGACCGACCAGCGGTTCGCCGACGGGAACGGAAGCAATTTTTTGCGTACGTTTGACCTGATCGCCTTCCCGCACGTTCTTGTCTTCGCCGAAGATCGCGATCCCCACGTTATCTTCCTCGAGGTTCATGGCCATGCCGATGATGCCGCTTTGGAATTCGACCAGCTCTCCGGCCATGACCTGGGAAAGGCCGTGCGCCCGGGCGATCCCATCGGTCACGCTCAACACCGTTCCCACTTCATAGGACTGCGACGCGACACCATATTCGGCGAGCTGTTTCTTTAAGATCGCGGAGATCTCTGAAGGTTTGATATCAATGGCCATTATTTTCTCCTAAATTTTACGCCGATAGAACCTGCTGCCGAAAGCACTCCAGCTGGCTGTGCGCACTAAGATCGTAAATAAGGTCTCCCGCCTGAACCTTGAACCCGCCCAGCAGGCTCGGGTCCGCTTCGCTCAGCGCCCGGATGTTCTTCTTAAAATGCTTCTTTAATTTGGCGCAGAGCTTATCGAGTTGGTCTTCGCGCATTTTGACCGCGCTGCGGACGTGCACTTTCAAGATCTCATTTTTCTCGGCATAAAGCTTGCCCATCTCATAAGCGATCTGCGGCAGGTAACGGATCTTCCGGCGCTCCGTGAGGAACGACAAGGCCGTAAAGGTCAGGGGATGAACCCGGGATTTGAACAGATCGGCGAGCACCGTCAATTGTTTCTTTACATCAAAAACCGGATCGGTGAGGAACTCTTCCAATTCCGGCGTCGAATGGACCAATCGCGCCAGGGCCTCAAAATCATCATGGATGCGATCCAACTGTTTCCGCTCGTGGGCCAGATCAAAGATGGCCTTAGCATAGGGTTGGGCGGCCTTATGATTTTCCATAGTCCTCGGGCTCGAATTCTTCGATCAATCGATCGATCAATTTTTCGTGTTTGGCCTTATCCAGATGTTCGTGAATGATCTTTCCGGCAAGGTTGACGGCCAAATCGGCCCCTTCCCGGCGCAGATCCATGTGCGCTTTCTTTTGCATGGCCTCGATCTCGGCGGTCGCGTTGTTGAGCACGATGCTCGCTTCGTCCCGGGCCCGGCTTTCCACGACGCGGGCCGCTTCCGTGGCCGCCTTGCGGGAGCGCTCCACGATCATCTTGGCCTGTTCGTCCGCCGCGGAAACGATCTTTTGGCTGTCCTCCTTGACGCGGGCCAGTTCTTCCCGGGCTTTCTGCGCATCCTCGAGGGCCTTGCGGATGTTCTCCTCACGGGCGTCCAGCATCGTGAGGATCGGCTTCCAGGCAAACTTATAAAGCACCACCAAAAGCAGGCCGAACGTCACCCAAGTAAGAACAAGCATCTGCGCATCCGGCGTCAGGATGCCCGGTTTCGCGGCTTCCGAATGACCGGCTGTGCCAACTTCCGTATTGTGGGAAAGTGAATCTTCCATAGGAATTCTGGAATGCGGCTTTCTTTATTATTTCAAAGCGAGGAAGCAGATGACCGCGCAAAAGAGCGCGACCCCTTCGATGAGCGCCGCGGCGATCAACATCGCCGTCTGGATCTTGTTGGAAGCTTCCGGCTGGCGGGCGATCCCCTGCATGGCCCCGTTGCCCAGAAGACCGATCCCGATCCCGACGCCGATGGCGACCAGCCCCGCGCCGACCGATGCGAACGTTCCGGCAATTAATGGATTCATACCTTCATCCTTTCTGTTGTCCGTTGGTTCAAAACCCCATTTTCCTTTAAGAAAGCGGGTATATTATATTCATGCCCCCCAGACGTGTAAAGCATATTAAAAATTTCTCAGTGCTCCGGATGGTACATTTGGCCCATGAAAATCGCGGACAGAAGCGTAAAGATGTACGCCTGCAGGAACGCCACGAAAATTTCCAGCAGAAAAATGAACAACGCGAGGATCATGGTGGGCAGCGCCACCAGTCCCATCACCACGATCAGTCCCAAAAGCGCAAAAATGGCGATGTGCCCGGCCAGCATGTTGGCAAATAAACGGATCATCAGCGCGAACGCCTTGATGAAGATCCCGATGAATTCCACCAGAAAAATGATCGGCAAGATGAGCGCCGGCACACCGTGGGGAATGAAGGCCTTGAAGAACCCCACCGGGCCGTTCTTGTATATCCCCCCGAGGATCATAAAGCCGAACGTGATCAGCGCCAGCGCACCCGTCACATTTATGTTCGCGGTCGCCGTCGCAAAAAGCGGGATGAGCCCCATCAGGTTGAGTGTGAGGATGAAAAAGAAGAACGTACAAAACAACGGCGTCATCTTCCGTCCGTCCTTTTCTCCTAAAAAATGGACGGCGATATCGTCCCGGATGAAGATCACGAACGTCTCCAGAAGATTCGTGATCCCGGTGGGGGCGATGTCGGGGTCCTTGCGATAAACGCCGCAGAACACTATGACCAAAAAAAGCGCCCCCAGAATCACCATCAAACCGTGCAGACTCAGCGGCGGCGGAAGATGGATCGCCGGCAGGAACGGCAAATGCCATTCCGGGGAATTGAGGACATGGTGCATGATGTATTCGTCGAGGCTGAATACTTTCATAAACGTACCCGGGCTAAGACCATGATCTCATAAGATAAGAAAACGAAATACGGAATTCCCAACGCCCCCAGGAACACAAGCCGTTGGGCCGGCGCGGCAAAGTAGAGGAACGCAATGATCAGGGAAAGAAAGAGCGCCCCCCGCACGGCATTCCAGCCGACCCCTAAACGGAAGAACTGGTCCAGGGGCTTGCCCAAGGAGAGTTTTTTGATCTTCAGTCCGGCATAGAAGTTCAGGCCGGCGAGAAAAAAACCCAGAATTACCGCACTAAAAGGTTCGCTAAAATTTCCCATTTTTCTTTTTGGGACTCTTATCTTTTGGCATGTTCCGCACGAGTTTCCAGACCTCATAGCCGCAATAAAACAGACCGAGGAACATTCCGGTCAGCGTCCAGGCACGCCCCCCCTGCCCCGCTCTTTGATCGATCCAGTAGCCGAGGCCGGCAAAGACCGCCA
>JAHFFX010000070.1:0-7447 GCA_023247755.1 Candidatus Omnitrophota bacterium
ACGTGTAAAGCATTTACTCCATATACAACATCAATTGATTCTTTCTCTATCTTTTGCTCAAGGAATGACTTATTAAAGTCGACTTTTTTAGTATCAAACTGCACACTTTCGCCAAATTTTTCGATGAATAACCTTCCTCCTTGTCGCAGAAACAAAGGAGACACATCCGAAAAGACATAACACCCCAACTTATTAATAAAATTCTTTTTTAGCATTAAATTAATTGCTTGTATAGTTGCTCCGCCGGTCCCTGCACCAATTTCAAGCAAATTAATATTATTGAATTCCATAATCTCATTGGAAAGAATACATGCACCAAAATTATTATATGCCGTGTAACCGCTATAACCATTACCAAAATAAGCTTTCCACTTTTCCAATCGTTCCGGAGAAAATAAAATATCGACACCACGCTTTCTACCACTTAGATATTCGGGATAGTCTTTTGCTACAGAATCCATAAGACTAACAAAAACTTCCCACCCCGGGTCTTTCTCTATTAAATTTCTCCCGACTTCTGAGGCAGGAATACCTGGCCTCGATACTATTCTATATTTCACTATCCCAGAATCGCACTCATGCTTCAATATTCCTTCGTTCGCACAAAATCTTAATAACCAATCTAGCGCGGCTTTGGAATTTGGAACAAATCTCAACTTCTCGATTATTTCGTCTAAACTATAAGCTCCCTCAGACAACAAAGGATCAATCGAAGAATTATTCAGGATTTCTTTTGTTAATGCTTTTGTAAATTCTCTTCCCAAATCAAAAACTTCGTAATAACTGTGATTGAAGATACTGGCCACTTCTGAGGACAATGGGGAATTCACGAGAACTCCTGTTGGAATTTTCTAATAACTAAACACGCATTGTTGCCCCCAAAAGCCTGGGAATTATTAATTACCAAATCTAACTTAACCTTTCTTGCTTTATTAGGGACGCAATCAATATTACATTCTGGGTCGATGTTTGTATAATTAACGGTTGGCGGAATTACTCCTTGATCAATCGCAAGGCAGCACGTAATAGCTTCTAGTGCTGCGGCAGCACCCATTGTATGTCCCAGCATAGATTTGATTGAACTAGCAGCAGGGATAACGCCTTGAAATACCTTCTTAAATGCTAGACATTCAGCCTTATCGTTTTCCTTGGTCCCTGTTCCATGAGCAGATATATAATTTACTTGCTTAGGAGCGATATTAGAATTTATCAATGACTTGCTTATGGCTTCCGCGATTCTCTCCGAGAAAGGGATTGTCATGTGGTGGGCATCACATGACAACCCAAAACCTAAGATTTCAGCATAAATTTTCACCTTCCTAAATAGGGCACTTTCTAATGATTCCAGAAACAAAACTCCAGCACCCTCACCAGGTATCATGCCCTCCCTATTTTTATCGAATGGCTGACATTTCTCTGAAGCAATTGAATATAACCTTGAGAATCCCGTATAAACCACCCTTGAAAGACTATCAGCTCCACCAGATAAAACAAATTCTGCACGTCCCGACTTAATCAAGTCGAAGCCTCTAGCAATAGCATAATTGCCAGCTGCACATGCTGTTGCAATTACTTCGTTGAATCCATTGAGACCTAATTCCACCGCCAAGTTGGAACTGAGCGAGCTAGAAGGGAAAGCTGAAATCATGTCATTGTACAATTTTTGGGAGTTAATCCTCCTAAGGTCATGATAATTCTCTAAATGCCTAAGTTCTCCTACTGTTGTCCCTATGATAACGCTCATATTTTTGTTTTTCTTAACATCTATTCCACAATCCCTCAGGGCAAGTTTTCCAGCAGCAATTGCCATTTGAGATGTCCGACCAAGAATTTTTTCTTTTCGCTTACTTATAAACTTACTTGCATCAAAACTCTTAACTTCCCCTCCATAATGCCTGTCGTAATTCGATGTATCGAACGCCTCAATCCTGCTTATCCCCGACTTTCCGGCGATGAGGTTTTTCCAAAACTCCTCCCACCCGATTCCCAAAGAGGAAACAACTCCCAGGCCGGTAACGACCACGCGCCTTTTGTTATTCGCTTCTCGAGGGGGTTTGATCATAATGTTATCACTTTGAAAATCAATTCCATCTCCGCGACTTCCTGCTTTTCCGAAGATACCCGGGCGTCAACATACCCTCCCGAATCAAGCAACTTCCCGGAAGAGATCCTAATGGCCAACTGTTCCCCAAGACCTACTTCTTTTTTAAAATCTGCTTTGGCCCGACCCAAAAAGTATCGAGGCCGTTGATCCTTAACTTTGCTGATATGATACAACACTAAAGCCGCCTGCGCGGCGGCTTCGATGAGGAGTGTTTCTGGAAAATACTCTGAGAGGTTCCCTTCCCGTCCCTGTTGCCACTCATTGCCGGTCACGTTCTTAATCGCAATGAGCCAGTCATTCGGGCAATAATCTTCAATTTTGTCGATAAGAATAAACGGATAAGCTTGCGGCAGGATATCTTGCAGTTCCTGATAAGTCAAAGCAGGGCTCATGGATCCTTTCGGCGGCTTTTTTCTCAGGGTTATGTTGACCCAAATCTTTTGGGGCCAACGGTTTCCATTATACCCCGACGGAAAAAAGAGGGCAAGCGCAATTAATGGATTATAAGATTAGTATTATAAGCGCCGGTAAATCGGCGATTTCCCGGATGGATTGGAATTCAGAAGGGAAGATTTTCGAGATCGGTGGGAACTTCGATGTTATGGACCTTAAGCGCCGGGTCGGTCTTGCGCATGAGGCCCTTAAGCACTTTGCCCGGGCCGATCTCGAGGAATTCGGTAACGCCCTGGGATGCCAGGAAGCGCACCGACGGCTCCCACTGCACGGAAGACGTGATCTGCTCCGCCAGAAGCCGGCGGATCGCCGAGGGGTCGGTCTGGGGGGCGGCGTTGACGTTCGCCACGATGGGAATTTGCGGCTTTTGAATGGCGGCCCCCTTAAGAACACCGGAGAATTTTTCCGCCGCCGGAGCCATGAGCGAGGAATGGAAGGCGCCGCTCACCTCAAGCGGAATGACCGTCTTGGCGCCCTCGGCCTTGAGGCGCTCGCAGGCCGCCTGCACCTTCGCCGCGTGGCCGGTGATGACGATCTGCTCGGGGGAATTGAAGTTGGCGATCTGGGCCCCGGTCTCCTGACAGATCACCAAGAGCTTTTCCTTCGGGAACCCGATCACCGCCGCCATCGCCCCCCGCTCAAGTTTGGTGGCCTCTTCCATGAAGCCGGCCCGATGCTGCACAAGCCGCAGTCCCGCTTCCAGACCCAATGCCCCCGCGGCGATGAGCGCCGAATACTCGCCGAGACTGAGCCCCGCCGCGAACTTCACTGAAATATTCTTGGACTTGGGATGGACCCGCAGGGCCGCAAGCGCGGCGATGCTCATGGTCAGGATGGCCGGCTGGCAATAGGCGGTGGAAGTGAGCTTCTCGGCGGGGCCTTCGAAGATGGTCTTCGTCAGATCGATCCCCAGCACCCGGTCGGCGGCGTCGAAGACTTCGCGCGACTGGGGGCTGGCATCGTAAAGCTCCTTGCCCATCCCCACCTTCTGTGCGCCCTGGCCGGGAAATATGAGTGCGACATTAATCATATTGATCGGTGGTTCGTGGCACGTGACACGTGATTCGTTAAAGCTTCTTTATGAGGCTTCTGATCATCCTGATCTCGTGATTGATAGCCTCTAAAAGCCCGTCATGGTCTTCCCGGGTAAGATAATTCTGTCTATGACCAACGATTATCTGTGTTTCCAATTCGGCACAAGATCCCAAAGAGATATATAGAAATTGAGCGTATTCTTTATTGTGTTGTCTAACGAATCCTTCGGCGATGTTAGAAGGGATCGAAACCGCGGACCTTCTCATTTGGGCGGATAAACCGTACAACTCGTCTTGCGGAAAACCCTTACTTATCCGATAAATCCTGTCAACAACATCTATCCCCTTCTGCCAGATCAACAATTCCTTGTAATCTTTAACCTTCATTGAGCAACTCCATTCATTGAAGGGTAGAGATTACGAAAATGGGGATTTTCGACGATACACGCACCACGTATCACGAATCACTGTTAAAACTACCACACGACCACATTCGCCGCGCTCACCAGCCCCGCCCCGAAGGCGACCAGCACGACCGTGTTCCCCTTCTTGATCCGGCCCTGCTCCACGGCCTCCGAGAGCGCCACCGCGATCGAGGCGGCCGACATGTTGCCGTACTTGTCGATGTTGACGAAGATCTTTTCTTTGGGGAAACCAAGTTTCTTGGCCACCGCGGCAATGATGCGGTCGTTCGCCTGGTGCGGCACCACGCAATCGACGTCGGAGAGCTTCACTCCCGCTCGCTTGGCCGCCGCCTCCACGGCCTGCGCCATGGAATTGACGGCGATCTTGAAGAGTTCCCGCCCCTGCATGACGATATACGGGGATTTCGCCGGCCCGGAACTCTTCTTCAAAGGATGCCGGGTGTCCTCGACGACGACCTTCATGAGGTCCCCATGCTCCCCTTCGCTTTTGAGGAAATCGGAAACGATCCCCGGCCCCCGCACCGCGCCCAGCACGCAGGCCCCCGCGCCGTCCCCGAAAAGGACACAGGTGCTGCGGTCGTTCCAGTCGATGAGAGAGGTGATCCGTTCGGAGGCGATGACGAGCGCGTGTTTCGCCTGGCCGTTCTGGATGAACTGTTTCGCGGTCGTGATCGCAAAGAGGTATCCCGCGCAGGCCGCGCTCACGTCGAAAGCGGTGGCGTGCTTAGCGCCGATGGCCTTCTGCACGAGGCAGGCCGTCGAAGGGAAATTGCTGTCCGGGGAAATGGTGGCGACGATGATCAGGTCGATGTCGGCGACCTCGATGCGCCCGTTCTTTAAGGCGTCCTTGGCGGCCCGGATGGCCAGATGGCTCGTCCTTTCATCTATACCGGCGATCCGCCGCTCCCGGATGCCGGTGCGGGTGACGATCCATTCATCGGAGGTCTCCACCATCTTCTCAAGGTCGGAGTTGGTCAACCGGTGAGGAGGGAGATACTTTCCAAGAGAAAGAAATCCGACGTTTTTCATGATCCAGGGGCGACGACGCTCGAGATACGTGAAATGATCTTGTGTTCCACTTCCCGCGCGGCGGCGCGGATGGCGTTCTTGATCGCCTTGGGGTTGGAGCGGCCATGGCTGATCATGACGATGCCGTTGACGCCCAGCAGCGGCGCCCCGCCGTATTCGGAATAATCCGCGAGTTTCTTTATGTTGTGCAGACGCGTTTTCATCAGGAACGCCCCCAGCATGGCCAGCGGGTCCTTGCCAACCTCGCGCTTGATGAGGGCGCTGGCGCTCTCGAGCAGCCCTTCCGAGACCTTCAAGAGAACGTTCCCCACGTAGCCGTCGCAGATGATGCAGGCGCACTTGCCGAAGTACACTTCGTTGGGCTCGATGTTCCCGAAGAAGTTCGGGACCTTCTCCTGCAGGAGCTTGTGGGTCTCCTTTTCGAAGTCCGTGCCTTTCCCCTCTTCGGCGCCGATGTTGAGCAAACCCACCTTCGGGTCCGCGATGCCCAGCACCTCCCGCGCGTAGATCGTCGCCATTTGGGAATAGTGCAGCAGATGCTCGGGCTTGGGGTCGGTGTTGGCGCCCACATCCATGATGAAGGAAAATTTATTGAGGGTGGGAATGACGAGGCCGATGCCGGGGCGCTCCACGCCGGGGATCATGCCCAGATAGATGCTCGAGGCGGCCACGACCGCACCCGTGTTGCCCGCGCTGATAAAAGCGTCGTAACCCGGTTTTTTAAGAAGTTCGATGCCGAGCGTGATGGAGGAATTGCGTTTCTTGCGGATACTGACGGTGGCCGGCTCGTGCATGTCGATCGACTCCGGCGCGTGGATGATCTCCAGGAGCGAAGCCGGGAACTTATACTTCTTCAGTTCCCCTTCGATCCTCTCCCTGATCCCGATGAGCGCGATCGAAGGGGCGAACTCGTTGAGCGCGTCCACCACCCCCGCGATCACCGCTTGGGGGGCGTGATCGCCGCCCATGGCATCTACCACTATTTTCAAGGGAAACTCCTTGGATAGAAAAGGTCACCGGTCACATGTCACAAGTCACCCCGCAAACTGTATGGTGACGGGTGTCTGGTGACTGGTGACTTTAAAAGAACAACGAATCTACGGCGTCTTTTTCTTTA
The DNA here is from genome assembly GCA_023247755.1 of Candidatus Omnitrophota bacterium. Taxonomy (GTDB): domain Bacteria; phylum Omnitrophota; class Gorgyraeia; order Zapsychrales; family JAHFFX01; genus JAHFFX01. The sequence continues at coordinate 6,163 of JAHFFX010000070.1, forward strand.
CCTTCTTCTCTCTCTTGACCACGATGGGCTTGCCCTTGTAAGTCCCGCAAAACGGGCAGACGCGGTGGGGGATCACGGGCTTCTTGCACTGTGGACAGACGCTGAAGTTAGCGACCTTCAGCTTCCAATGGGTTCTGCGTTTGCGGCTGCGCTGCCGCGAATGTTGTCGTTTTGGTAGTGCCATTCGTAAACTCCTTCTTTGGTCACCAGACACCAGACACCGGTCACCGGGGAATTATCCTGCTGTGACTTGTGACGTGTGACCGGTGACTACTTTTTGCATTTACACTGCTCTACGTTCAAATCCACCCCGCATCCCAGGCAGATCCCTTTGCAATCCTGCCGGCACAGGACCCGTAGCGGCATGCGCATGAGGACCTCCTGGCGGATGTCCTCGCCCAGATCGATGGACTCCATGCCTTCTTCGATCCGGTAATCGAAATCGAACTCATCCTCCCGGTCGATGGCGACCTCCCGCAGGCAGCGGGCGCATTCCATCATATAATGCGAGGTCACTTCGGTGTGTGCGACCACCGTGTCCCCCACGCGGCTGACGCTTCCCTTGACGAGCAAGGGGCTCAATGCCCGGATGTCGTCCGCCGACAGACCGATGACCGACGGCTCCAGCGTTTCGTTGAGTTCCAGCCCCTTCGCCGGGATCGACCGGATGACGATCTTCACTTCTTCAACCGTTCCTTGAGCCTTTTTTCGACCACCTTGGGGACAAAAGAAGAAACGTTGGCCCCCAACGAGACGGCCTCCTTCAGCAACGTCGAGGAAATAAAGGAATATCCTTCCGAAGGCATGAGAAAGATCGTTTCGATGGTCTCATCCAGACGCCGGTTGGTGAGCGCCATCTGCAGCTCATATTCGAAATCCGATATCATCCGCAGACCCCGGATCAGGCAGTTGATCTTTTTGCGGCGGGCGTAATCGATGACCAGCCCTTCAAAGGATTCCACCCGGACGTTCTTCATTCCCCGGGTGCATTCCTTGAGCATCAAAAGCCGCTCTTCCATCGAGAACAGGGTCTTTTTCTGGTAATTGTGCGCGACCGCAACGATCACTTCGTCAACGATCCGGGTGGCACGCTTAATGAGGTCGAGGTGTCCGAACGTGAGGGGATCGAAACTTCCAGGGTAGATGGCCGTGCGTCCCAAGGGGAAACTCCTCAATGACCCAGCACTTATTTACTTTGGACGAGATATCAGGAAATAAGTGCTGGGGAATTGACCCCGCCCGCATTTTCTGAATCTTTCATCAGGGAAATGGATGCGGAGTTCAT
>JAHFFX010000070.1:7457-11289 GCA_023247755.1 Candidatus Omnitrophota bacterium
ACTACAACCCTAACTCCCGCTTGGTCTTCCCTCATAAACGCTCAAGCGGGAAGTGCCATACTTTCGCTGCCTAATAAGCGAAAATCTACCTGAGGATTCAGGTAGAATCTCCCGCTTTTCATGCTGAAGAAACAGCAAACAAGCGGGCTGTAATATATCATGGGCCGTTAGGTGTTTCAAGGTTTTTTTTGCCAGTTCCTCGCCGTACGGAGGGTCCACGAACACCAGATCGAATTTCCGGTCCGTCTTGACCCATTGTTTGACCGCGAAGAAGACATCTGCGTGCACCACTTCGTAGCGGCGCAGTCCCAGCTCCTCTTCCAGGCCCAGCAGGCGGCAATTGTCCTCGATGACCATGACGACCGCCGGATCGCTCTCCACAAAGGTGGCCTTCTTGGCGCCCAGGGAGATCGCATCGAAGCCCACGGCGCCACTGCCGGCATAAAGCTCCAGCACCGAGAGCCCCTCCACATCCTGCCCGAGCATGTCAAAGATCGCCTTGCGCACGATATTGGGGCTGGGCCGGATGCCGTGGGGCATGTAGAAGTTGCGGCCTTTGAGCTTGCCTAAAAGGATCTTCATCGCACTATTCGTCCTTCCTTACAGCTTCCCTTCAATAAAATGGACCAACTGCCGGGCCACCTGGTTCTCCGGAGCCAGCGACAGCGCCTTCTGCGCGTAAATCAAGCTGTCAGCATACTCTTCTTTTTTCAGTAACGCAATGGCCAGGTTAAGATTTGCATCGATGTTGTCCGGATCCAGCTGGAGCGCCGCCCGATACTGCGCAATCGCCTCATCAAAATTCCCCTGAAAGGCGAGCACCAGGCCTTTGTTGTGCAGGATATTCCCTCTCAGGGCGGGGTCGTTGGCAGGAAGCCCTAACGCGGTCCGGTAATCGGCCAGGGCCCGGCTCCATTGCCCGTAAACGGCAAGCAATCCGCCCCGATCGAAATAGGCCAGGGCCGAATCCGGGTCCCGGCGCACCGCCCGGTTGAGGTCCCGCATCGCGAGCGGTTCCTCTCCTCTCTGGTGATAAGCGTCCCCCCGATGGATATACGCGGTGGGATCGTCCGGAAATTTGCGAACGACATCCGACCAAAGAGCGACGCTGTCGTGCCACACCCGGCAACGCTGGAAGGTCGAAACGGACAAGAACATGATGTATCCGATGATGATCGCCCGGCCCAGGCCCCGGACCAGGACCGGCCGGAGCGCCAGCCGCTGCCAGGATCCTGCCAGGCCCATTCCGAAAACAAGGAAGATCCCCAGCGAAGGCAGATACACGAACCTTTCATATATGAGGGAAGTGTTCACCCGCAACAGATGCAGCACCGGCGCAAGGGTGACCATAAAAAAGATCAGCGGCCAGCGGGTCGCGACCAGTCCGCCTTTGAGGCGGTCCCCGTACACGGCCCAGGTCAGCAGCATCCCCAGGAACAATAAGGCCAATCCCGACGATACCCGGCCCAGGTTCCCCTCGAACGGATACAGGCAGGAGAGGAGAACCGGCAGGATCAATTTGGCCACATAAAGGGTGAGGGCTTGCGCCGACAGCGCGACCCTCTCCGGCATAGTAAAGTTCCCGGTGGCGGGAAAAGAGTGGCTCTGGTCCGCCACCCGCATCGTCAACCATATGAAGAACCCCGCCACAGCGAACCAGGGGATCTTTTCGAGGAAGTTCTCCCTGGTCAGTTTCCCCTGGCGGTAATGATCGATCATCAGCAGGACCGCGGGCAGCGAGATCGCCATGGGTTTGGATTTCAAGGCCAAGACGAACAGAACGAACATGAAGGTCAGCCGCAGTCTTTGCTGAAAGGCGGTCCGCTCGACGCTCGGGGGCCCCGCGTACACCCAGACCACCAAGAGATAAAAGAACGCGAACAGCACGTCCTTGCGGGACGCCACCCAGGCCACCGCTTCCACCTGCAGCGGATGGATGGCGAACAAAAGCGTCGCCCACGCCGCGACCACGAAATTGATCCGCAAACGCTGAAGAAGCAAAAAGACCAGCAGGACGTTCAACAGATGCAGCAGCAGGTTATGGAAGTGATACGGGAACGGTTCGAAACCATACAACGCATGTTCGATCTGGAAGGACAGGACCGTGACCGGATAAAAACAGCCGCCGATGGGGGTGGTGAGGATCGCCCCGAGGTTGGAGAAAGGCCGCGCCTGCACCAGTGGGTTCTCGAGAATAAACACCGGATCGTCCCAGTTGGTGAAGCCGTTGTCGAGGGAAGGCAGATAAGCGGCTATGGTGAGGCCCAAGATTGCAATGAGAACAATGAGTTTGTTGGACGTTGGACGTTGGATGTTGGACGTTTTGTCTTTACGTCCCACATCCAAGCGAGCTCCGCCATCGGCGGAGCGAGCGGACGTCCCACGTCCCACGTTCATTAGCCCGCCTCCACGTTCACCAGATACGCGGGATACCGGGCCTGGATGATCTTGCGGATGGAAGGGTTCTCCCCTTGCCGCAAATGCGGGTCGTGCCGCGTGAGCTCGATGGCTTCTTTCCGCGAGAGCTCGAGCACATCAAGCTGGGTCAGGGGATTGGCGACCTTCAGCTCATTGAGCCCGTGCTGGTGGCGGCCGAAGAATTCACCGGGGCCGCGGATGTTGAGGTCCGCTTCCGCGATCTTAAAGCCGTCGGTCGTGGAACGGATCGCCGTAAGCCGCTGCTGGGCGTCGGGAGTTATGGGATCGGCCACGAGCAGGCACAGCGCGTCCTCCCCCCCGCGGCCGATGCGCCCCCGCAGCTGATGCAGCTGCGCGAGCCCGAAGCGGTCCGCGTGCTCGATGACCATCACGTTCGCGTTGGGAACGTCGATGCCCACCTCGAGCACCGTGGTCGCGACCAGGATGTCGATCTCCTTTTTCCGGAACTTTTCCATGACGGCATCGGCCGCCTTGCGGTTCATCTGGCCGTGGACGAGCGCCACGCGAAAATCCTTGAATTCCTCTTGCTCAAACCGCTTGAACATTTCCTGCGCCGCTTTAAGGTCGAGCTTGGCGGATTCCTCGATGATGGGGTAGATCACATAGGCCTGGCGTCCCTGCCGGACCTGGGAGCGTACTGTCTCGTAGACCTTCTCGATATCTTCCTCCTGGAACTGTTTCGTCCGCACCTTGCCCCTTCCCGGCGGGATCTCATCGAGGATCGAGACATCGAGGTCCCCGTAAAGCGTGAGGCACAGCGTGCGCGGGATCGGGGTCGCGGTCATGATCAGGACGTCGGGGTTGGGGCCTTTTCCCGACAAAAGCGCCCGCTGGCGCACGCCGAATTTGTGCTGTTCGTCGATCACCGCAAAGCTCAGGTTCTGGAAATTGACGACGTCCTCGAGGAGCGCGTGCGTTCCGATCAAAAGATCGACGCGGCCCGCCGCCACGTCCCGATAAACTTTCTCCTTCTCCTCTTTTTTGGCGCTGCCCACCAGAAGCGCGATCTTCAGCCCCTCAAAAGGGCCGCCGGACAAAAGCGTGGTAAGGGTCTCGAAATGCTGCCGGGCCAGGATCTCCGTCGGCGCCATGAAGGCCGCTTGGTGGCCGTTGCGCCAGGCCGCGATGCAACCGAAGAGCGCGACGACGGTCTTGCCGCTGCCGACGTCGCCTTGCAGCAGCCGCAGCATCGGGGAATCGCGGCGCAGGTCCTCGGCGATCTCGCCGATGACCCGCTGCTGGGCGCCGGTGAGCGAAAAAGGGAACGCGCTGAAATACTCGTCCATCAGTTCCTTCTCCACTTTATGGACGACCCCCTCCTTGTGCGTGATGCTCAACCGGCGCAGGATCACCGAAACCTGGAAGAAAAAGAACTCTTCGAAGGCGACGCGCT
>JAHFFX010000071.1 GCA_023247755.1 Candidatus Omnitrophota bacterium
GCAAGCTCCTTGGCTTTCGCGATGGCCCCGCGCATCCCCTCGGGTCCCGGGGTAAGAATGATGGTCGCCCCTAAAGCCCTTAACAAAGCCCGGCGCTCCAGACTCATCGTCTCCGGCATCGTAAGCGTCAATTTATAACCCTTCACGGCGGCGACGAACGCCAGCGCGATCCCCGTGTTGCCCGAAGTGGGCTCGATAAGGATGGTATCCTTGTTGATCTTGCCCGCTTTCTCCGCCGCCTGGATCATGGCAAACCCGATACGATCCTTGACCGATCCCAACGGATTATAGAATTCCAGTTTCGCGACGACCTCCGCCTGGCAACCTTCGGTGACCTTATTGAGGCGTACCAGCGGCGTTTTCCCGATGAGCTCCGTAATGTCTTTCGCGATATTCATGACTTTTACTCCTTCGTAATTGAATGATCGGTTCCCCGTGCCTCGTGCCCAATGCCGGTCAAGATTCTACCGGGAACTGGGAGCATGGCGCCGGAAGCCCAAGAATTTTTCTAATGACCGGGGCATTATAGCACCGCGTTAAAACAACTGTCAATCCTTGGGCTCGGTTGCCGCTCTCGTCTTCTCCAAACTGCGTTTGCGCAAATAGACCATGAGGAAGGAAACCGCGGCGGGGGTCATCCCGGAGATCCGGTTCGCTTGGCCCAGGGAAACCGGCGCAAAACGCTTGAGCTTTTCCCTTACCTCCCGGGACAACCCCGAGAGGGCATCGTAATCCAGGTCCGCCGGGATCTTGATATTCTCCAGATTACGGAAACGATCCACGATCCGGCTCTGGCGCTCGATGTACCCTTCATATTTGATCTCATATTCGACCTGGCCGATGACCTCGCGGGGAAAATTCTTGAGATCACCGTCGTAAGGCGCGATCATCTGATAGCTGACCCCGGGGCGCTTGAGGACGTCGCTGAGCAAGGTCGACTGCCGCAGCGGGGCACTGCCCGCCTTGACCAATTCGTCATCGAGCGGCGTGCCCGGGGCGACCCGGGTCGTGCGCAGGTGCGTCAACTCACGCTCGATCGCGTCATACTTGCGGTTGACCGACCGGTAGTCATCATCCGATAAAAGCCCCAATTCATTACCGTAGCGGCACAGGCGCCGGTCCGCGTTATCTTCCCTCACAATAAGACGGTGCTCGACCCGGGAGGTGAACATGCGATAAGGTTCTTCCGTTCCCTTGGTCACCAGATCATCGATGAGAACCCCGATGTAGGCCTCGTGACGGCCCAGGACGAAAGGCCCTTCTCCCTTGACGCGCCGGGCGGCGTTGATGCCGGCGATCAGCCCCTGCGCGGCCGCTTCCTCATAACCGGTGGTGCCGTTGATCTGCCCGGCGAGGAACAGCTTCCCGATCTTTTTCGTTTCCAAGGAAAGCCGCAGTTCCGTCGGCGGAACAACGCCGTGTTCGATGGAATACCCGGGACGGACCATAACGGCTTCTTCCAGGCCCGCGATCGAATGCACCATCCGCAATTGCACTTCCGCCGGCAGGCCAGTCGATATCCCGTTGGGATAATACTCGTCGGTGTCAAGCCCCTCGGGTTCCAGAAAAACATGGTGCGAACCCTTGTCGCTGAACTTGACGATCTTGTCCTCGATCGATGGGCAGTAGCGCACGCCCGTTGATTGGATCCGTCCGGAATACATCGGGGACAAATGCAGGGAGGACCGGATGATGTCGTGCGTTTCCCGGCTCGTGCGGGTTATCCAGCAAGGCAAAAGCTCGGTGGGAAGTTGCTTCGTGCGGAAAGAAAATGGGATCGGATGTTCGTCGGAATCCTGGCGCGCCATCCGGCTGAAATCGATGGTCCGTCCGTCGAGCCGGGGAGGCGTGCCGGTCTTAAAGCTCAACAAAGGCAACCCTAAACTTTCCAGACTGTCCGCCAGCGAATACGCCGCCGGCTCTCCCACCCGGCCGCCGGGCGTGATCGATTCGCCCACATGGATGCGCCCGCGCAGGAACGTTCCCGTCGTGATGACAACGGTCCGGGCGCGGATATCCTCCCCGGAGGCGGTCCGCACGCCGACGACACCATGGCCTTCGATCAATAGCTGCGTGACCTGCTGTGCGGTCACGCTCAGGTTCTTTTGAGCGGCGACCACCCTCTGCATATAGAGCTTGTAGCGTTTGCGGTCGGACTGACAGCGTGAGGAACGCACCGCCTGCCCTTTGGAAGCGTTCAACTGCCGAAACTGGATGCCCGTGGCATCGGCGGCCAGGCCCATTTCACCGCCCAGCGCGTCGATCTCCTTGACCAGCTGGCCTTTGCCGACACCGCCGATGGCCGGATTGCAGCTCATCTGCCCTATGGTTTCCATCGAAAGCGTGGCCATGAGGGTCTTCACCCCCATGCGGCTGGCGGCCAGGGCGGCCTCGAGACCGGCATGGCCTCCTCCAATCACAAGGCAATCGAATTGTCGACGGTTGACACTCATCAATAGTTTTCGGTCGGCTGGTGGTAAGGGTTACGGCGGGGTTTTATTCCAGGAGAACCTTATGCCTTCCTGGTGAAGAGACTGTTGATGAGGGTGAACATCAGTAGTACCAGGACGATCATATTGATATCGGCGTATTGAAACTTGGTGAACGTGGCAACGAGGATCCCCAAGAGCGAGGCTCCCCATAAAAGGTACATCACGATCGTGATAAAGGCGTTCACCCTCGAATGCCCCCTTTTTCCAACAAACGACTTCTATAAGATAATGCCAAACACCGGCCTTGTCAATCCTCCCCTATGTACCGGCAGGGGCACAACAGGACTCGCGGATGACCAGCTTGGGCGGGAGAATGACTTTGATGGGACCGCGTTTCTTTCCGGAAACGATGGAATTGAGATATTTGACCGAGTCTTCCGCCATCTGGAACAAAGGCTGTTTGATGGTGGTCAACGCGACCGGTCCGTAGATGGCGGCCGGATTGTCATCGAACCCGATGACCGAAACATCCTGGGGGAGCTTCAATCCCCGCTCCATTATGACCGCGATGATCTCCAGCGCCATATCGTCGCTGGCGGCGAAGATCGCCGTGGGACGGTTCTTCAAGCTCAAGAATCGCTCGGCCGCGGAACGGGCGGAGCGCCGGGAGTAGTCCCCTTCAAATACGTATTCCGGTTCGAGAGGAAAATTGTGCCTGGCCAGGGCTTTTTTGAAACCCTCGAGGCGCTGGGCGCCGGCCTGCGTGTGGAGGTTCCCCGTGACCGTCGCGATCCGTTTATGCCCCAGGCCGATGAGATAGTCGGTGGCCATGAACCCGCCGCTGCGGTTGTCGATGGCCACATAGCTCACATCAAGATCATCGACGATGTTGTTGATGATCATGCACGGCACGCCTTCTTCCAGGATCGCCATCACCTGCTTGCGGTTCTCGATGATGTCGGCGAAGATGATGCCGCCCACATTGTTGGTCAACAGCGGGTTATAGCCGTTGGTGATGTGAAAAATGAGGTCGAGCCGCAGCGTTTCACAGGCGTGGCCCACCCCGCGGATCAATTCCACCCCGTAGAAGGAATAGAAGATGCCGGGATAACCGGGCATGACCAGGCCCACCGTGTTGTTGAGCCCTTTGGCCAAGCGCTGGGCGCTCACGTTGGGTTTGAACTTAAGGAAGGATATGGCTTCTTCGACTCTGGCGAGGTTCTTCTTGCTGACGGAAGGCTGTTTGTTGATCACGCGGGAAACGGTCGTGATCGAAACCCCGGCGCGCCGGGCAACATCTTCAATACTGATCTTGGATGGGGTCACGTAAGGAATGTCTCGGGAAGATCGGCCTACTTAACGACATCTCCGACCTCAAGCTTGGCGGTCTTCTGCTTGATATCGGCGGCGGAGATATCCTTTCTCACCTGGATGACCTCGAGCTTGCCGATGTTCTGGCTGCCGCGATAGACGCTCAGAACCTCTCCCAGCTGCACGCCGGAGTTCTCACCCAGGTCCACGATGACGAAATTGTTGTCCTCATTGATACTGACGATCTTTCCATTGAAACCGATGATCGGCTCTTCGCCCTGCGGCACGGCCACGGACGGGGCGCTCACGATGATCGGGGCAAGCTCCACTTCCTTGGTGTCATATTTCGATTTCGCCTGCTGAAAACTTTCATCGAGACTGTCCTTGATCTGCCAGATCTCATCGATGCGCCCTTGAATGAGCCCTTCGGTGTCGGTGAGCCTTTTTTCCACCAGACGCTTATCCTCCGTGAGCTTCGCAATGCTCTTCTCAAGCGCGAGCTTGGTCTCGTTAAGGCGCTTGACCTCGATGCGCATATTGTCATTGTCCTTACGCAGATTGTCCACTTTATCGGAGGCGAATTTATTGGTGCCACGCTGACGGGCGAGCTCGACCGACAAGGAGTCCGCCAGGTCCTGACCGTCCTTGATCTTCTTCTCGACGTCCTCCCGCTGGTCCTTGAGCGTGCTGATCTCCATCGTCAGTTCGGAATTTTCTTTTTTCAGCTGTTCGATCTCGATCACTTTGGCATCAAGATCGCCTTTATATTTCTGGACCTGCAGGCCAAGTTCGGCCTTTTCCTTGAGCACCGCCGCCCAATAATGATCGTCCGCGCCCGCGGGAACCTGCACGGTAACGGTCGTTGGCGCAGCCTCCGTCTGGGTTTTCGATTCTTCGGCAGTGGGCATCTCCACAACCGGGGACGACGTCGGCTTTCCGGCGGATGCGGATAATAACTCCTTGGAAAGATAAGCGACCTTGGACGTCAGCTGGTCACGTTCCTGCTTTATGGCATCGACCCGCTCTTTCCAGTCATCCCGGTCGGCGGTGACCTCATCCAGCTTCTTATTGAGCCCGGCCACCTCCTCATTCAGGTCCCCCAGCTGCTTATCGAAATCGGCCTTGGCCTCATCGGCGGATTTGATCTGTTCTTCCAGTTTCTTCTTTTCAACGATGAGGCTCTTTTCGCGGTCCTGGACTTTGTCAAGCTGGGTTTTGAGGGAGGCGTTGCTCTTTTCGAGAGATTGTTTCTGATTGAGGGTCTGCAAAACCATGAAGACGCTTCCGCCAAGGAGCAGGAAGAGAATGAGGATAATGCCTGGTGCCATTTTGGACATACGGGAGAAAACCTCCTTGAGGAAGAACAGAGCTTAGTAAAAACTATAGCAGAGACCAATTTTCAATACAACAATATATTATTTTTTTTTCACCTCCATCGACCGCTTTTTCCAAAAAATAACAGCGGGCCCCCCGCCGTAGGCGGGGGGCCCGCTGTTTACACAACCCCTATAACCGCAATTTCTTCAGAACTAAATACGGAGCGGTCGCTTATTCGTAACGAATGTCATCCAAATAGAAAACACAGTCTTCCGGATTGACATCCACGTTGGTCGCCCAGGCAAATCCTCCCGCAATGTAGGAGAGGTCCTTGCCCCGCAGATCGATGGTGTATTGTTTCCATTCGCTGGTAAGGATCACCGGTCCGATGACCGCCGTGTCCGAATCGGGGTAATCGCCGGTCAGGCCCCCGATCTTGACCTCCTCGATGCGCTCGCCTCCCTTTTCCCCGCGGGCCCAGAACGTAAGCTTAGTGGCGCCGGTAAGATTAAACCCACCCTTCAGGTTCCCCCAGTTATTGGCCGGATAAAGCCAGTAAACCCCGGCCCACTTCTGGCCGTCCCTGGAACAGGCCACATCATATTCCAGCTTGATGCAACTGGCCCCTTCCTGGCAACTCTCTGTCCAGGCGTCATTGAATTTAATGCACTTTCCATCCGGCATGAAACCCGATGGGATGTAATGGTTTTGGCGGGATGACTTGTCCGTATAGATCGCGAGCGGGCTGAAGGATTTTTCCTCACTCTTTACTACACTGGCCGATGATTCAGCTTTTTGCGTCACGTTACCGGCACTTGGAACAGCCTTATCCTCATCCGTCTTGAAACAACCCGCCAACGTCACCACCATAAGAACGATCATCCACCGTCTCATCATATGTTCCGCCTTTGCCTTTTCGATTGGATTTTGTCAGCCGCCCCGCCCGTTCCGGTCAAAATAAAAGGATTTCCCGCGGGAATCAGAAACCCGGTCTCCCCACGGGAAATCCTCGATTGTGGAACGATTATTTTTCCGCCAACATGTCAAGTTTCTGCGTCGCCGCTTCCGCCGGTTTCCAGAACCAGCCCTGCGGGTCCCAGCACTGGGCATAGAAATACTCATCGATCAGTTTCTTGTACGCCTTCTTGGCCTCATCGGTCTTGCCAGCCTTGCTTAAGGCCTCGCCCTGGATGAAGAAACATGTTCCCACATCGTTGAGCGCCCAGAATGAGAAGATCTTCTCTTTCGACTCCCAGGGATAATCCTTCAGGGACGCCTGCATCTCCTGGGCCTTGTCCCCGTAAGTCTCGATGCACTTGTTGGTGTAGATCATGACCGCATCAAGATCATCGTTCTTTAAAGCTTCCCACGCCTTGACGGTCAAGGTGGTCGAAGAATTGTCGCCGAAATCCACATCGCTGCCGGATTCGATCATTGCGATCTTCTCCTTGGCCGCCTCAGCCGGCTTCCAGAACCAGCCCTTGGTGTCCCAGCACTGGCCGAAGCTGAATTCATCCACGACCTTCTGATAGGATTCCTTGGCCTCGTCCATCATGTTGGCCTTGCGATAGGCTTCCCCCTGGATGAAATAGCTCGTGGCCACGTCATTGAGCGCCCAATTGGCGAAGATCTCCTCGTTGGTGCCGGTCGTGTAATCCTTGAGACCGGCCTGCATCTTCTTGGCCTGTGCTCCGTACAATTCCACGCATTTGTTAGTGTAGGCCAACACCGCTTCGACGTCCCCCTTCTCCAGCGCTTCCCACGCTTTCGTGGCCAAGGTCACGGAGCGATAATCCCCATAGTTATAAGCCCAAACCTGCGTCGGCTGAACGATCCCCACCGCGGCCGCCAACATCGCCACCATCAATACCACCGTCTTCATGATTCTCATCCTCCCTTTTTGATTGACCTGCGTCGTCGATATGGATCTTGGAATCCCGGCTGCCTTACAAGCGATCTTTTTCAGGATCCATATGAATTTTGTTATTTCCACATCTTTTGATAACGGTAATACACGCTGCGTAATTGTCTCATGAACGGGCTGTGCATGCCGTTGCCTTGCCCGGTGACGCCGAACCATTCCTCGTAATAATAGCCGCCGGGAAAGGGGCCGATCGCGTCGGATTTCTTATCATGAAAGAACGGTTCGTAGTTCTTCCACCATTCATCGGTCCATTCGAAAGCGACCCCGCCCAGGGCGTTGCCCACACCTTCCGGATAACCGGCCGAATTCTCTTCGATGTCGCGCCAGTTGCCTTCGTGATAATCGGCCTGGGCCTCTTCGCCCTCCGCGAGCGTCAAATACTTGACATACGCCGGGGCCCCGTATTCGGTGATGAAGGCGGGCTTGCCCGTCGCATCGCTGACCTGTTCCCAAAAAGAACCGAATCCGTAATCGCCGCGGTAAACATTGGCGCCGAAAATGTCCACATCGGGAGCGTTCTTGGCAAAGAGGTCGAGATAGAGCGTGTCACCGTTGGCTACGGCGACCGGGTGGTCGGGATCCAAGGACTTGATCATGAGCGCCACTTCATTGACGAACTTGTAATAGCTTTCCGGCTTCTTGTCGGCGTTGCAGGCGACCCCGTAGTTGTTCTCGTTGCCCAACAACCATATAAGTATATACGGTTCGTCCTTAAATTCCAAAACCATTTTTTTGACCGATTCCATCATGTTCTTGCGGTGTTCGGGATCGTCATAATCGGTCCCCTTGTACCAGTCGGCGCCGGAACCGAACGTGTACTTGCCCAGAAAATCCCCCAGGATGACGCGGATCCCGTATTTCTCGTACATGTCCCGCAGGACCTCCTTCTGGGGCACGAACGGCTGATGATAAATGCGCAGGGTGTTGACCCCCATCTCTTTCATCAGCTGAAAATCACCGGCCGTGGGCTCGTTCGGGTCCTGCTCATTGTTGCGGTTCTGGTCGACCCAGGCGTCATACGGCCCGTCGGGAAGACCGTTCTTGTTGACATCGGATTCCATCCAGGCAATAAGGGTGCCCTTGTCGGGGGATTGCCCCACTTTCGTCGGTGCATAGGTCATGCCCCTGATAAGATAGGGCTTGCCGTCAACGATGAGCTGCCAATGCTTGTTGTCATATTGCTCGAGGTGGACCTTGCCTTCGCCGAGCCGGCGGCCGACCTTCCCCAGACGGAGCAGGGCCTTCTGCATGGGGATCTTGCTCTTGTATTGGTCAATCAAGGATTTCTTCGAGATGACCCCCGGATAAGTGATGACGACATCGTTGCTGATGTCATTGTCGAAGCCGTTGTCGATCTTCACTTTCCCGTAGGTATACTTCAAGTTGAGTTCCGGGTGCTGGCGGAGGATGTGCTTGATCTTCGCGATGGCCGCTTGCGCCGGATACCAGGGCGTGTGCCAGTAGGTCCAGCCAACGGCCTTGGGGAAATGCACGACCAGGGCATAGTACGACTTGATCGCTTCGTTATACATCTTTGCTTTCTCGAACACGAGCCCCAGATAAAAAAGTTTGACCCCCTGCGGTTCGGGCGCGGTCACCCATTTGTAATAAGCGGCTTCCAGGTCCTCCGTGTGAACATAATCCCAGTGGCTCTTGTCAAGCCGTCCCTCGGCCTTGGCCTTTTTGTAACCGGGCGTGTTCTGCACGTTGCTGTTGGGATAGATGCCTTCCCCGATGGCCTTGGAAAGGCCGGCGGGGTCGGCAAGATCATAAAAATAATCCTTGGTGCCGACCGACTGGAACTTTCCGAACTTGCGGTAATCGATGAATTTCTCGGTTCCCGGGGTATTCAGCTGCGGGACCGTGCGCACGATCTTGGGGTCGATCACCTCGGGTTCTTCGCTGCGCACTCCGGTGAGAACGTCGATGCTGTCCTGGGATTTTTCCGCCACCGACCAGAAGTTCCCGCGGCTGGGGTCAAAGGCCTGGGCATAAGGGTATTCCTTGATGGCTTTTTCGAAGACCGCCTTGGCCTCATCGCCTCTGCCGTTGTTCATGAGGGCTTCGGCCTGGATGAAAAGGCAGGTGGCCACGTCGTTGAGCGATTGAAAATCCTTCTCCTGACCGCGGGTCGGGAAACCCGTCAAGGTCTTCTCTTGTTTGCGCGCCTCGGCGCCATACACGTCCACGCATTCGTTCGTCAAATCCATTAAACTTTTAAGATCGTTCTTTCCCGACGCCTCCCAGGACGACTTGACCAGCATTTCGGAAGATTTCTTCGTTTCGGCCGGGGGTTCGGCCTTCTCAGATTTCTCGGCGCTGGAAAGGGTCTTCGCTTCGGCGGCAGGTTCGGTGATCTCGGCATTCGTGACGGCCGCCGGCGCGGCGGCCTCGGCGTTGGACACGGCCTCATCCACGGCCATCGCCGGACCATTCCCAAAAAGCAGAACCGCCCCGAAAAAAACCAAGACGGTCCACGCGAAAACCCTGCGATAATATTTCACGAACCTCATCCGACCACCGCCCCCGATGAAAGACCCTTGATGATGTGCTTTTGCATGAACAAGTATACCAGAACGATGGGAGTTGCGGCAATCGTAAGTCCCGCCATCAGCAGCGGGTAATCGACACTGTGCGAGCCCTGAAAGACCATCAGCCCCCGCTGCAGCGGCATCAGGTTCTTGTCGTTCAAAAGCAGCGTCGCCAGGATGTATTCGTTCCAGACGTTCAAGGAATTGAAAATGACGATGACGGCGATGGCCGGCCGCGCGAGGGGCAGCGCCACATGCCGCCAAATGCCCAGCTTGGAACATCCGTCGATGCGCGCCGCGTCCTCGAGGTCCGAGGGCATCTTGTCGAAAAAGGTCTTGAGGAGAAAAATGCTCATCGACAGCCCCACGTTGATCATGCACAGGATATAACCGATGCGCGTATTGACCAGCCCGAGCTTCGTCATGAGCACGTACAGCGGAACGAAGCTCCCGGGCAGCGGGATCATCATCGCCGCCAGGAACATGCCGAAAAAGAGCTGGCTTCCGGGAAATTTCAGCCGGGAAAAAGCGAACGCCGCCAGCGAGGAGACGATCACGATCCCGAAGACCACGCTCACCGTGTAAACGACGCTGTTGAGGAAATAGACCCCGAAGTTCCCCTCGGTCCAGGCGGAATAATAATTGTGGAAATTCCATTCGTGCGGGATGAAGGATTTGTCGACGAAGATCGTCTGGTTGCTCATGAGCGACGAGCGCACCATCCAAAAGAGCGGGAACAAGCACGTCGCCGCGACCACCATCAGGAAGATATGGATGAAGACGTTCTTGCTGATCGAGCGGAGGATATATTGGTTGACGGATTTGTATTGGGTGGCCATAGCTGTGAACCCTTACGCCTGTTTCAGGCGTTTGGAAATGATCCGCAACACCAGGGACGTCACCACGAGGATCGCTCCGAAAACGATGCCCTGGGCGCACGCATAACCGAACTGATTGGTCCCCGTCATGGAAGCGAGGATCCTGGTCACCGGGACCGAGGTGTGGTCCACCAGTCCCTGCGCCACCATCGAGAGGATCAGGACGAACACCTGCATCGAACCCAGGATGGTCAGGATAACGACCAGGAAGATCACCGGGATCATCATGGGGATCGTCACGTTCTTGAACATCTGCCAGGTACCCGCGCCGTCGACCTTGGCCGCCTCGTACAACTGCCGGTCGATGGTCTGCAGTCCGGCGAGCAGGATGATGAAACCCCAGCCGAACCCTTTCCAGCTGTGCACGATCGCGATACACGTGAGCGCCGTCTTGGGATCGGAAAGCCAGTCATTCACCAGGTTGGCAAAACCGGCCTTATCCAGGAAATAGTTCAAAAGCCCGATATGCTGCCCGTTCTGGATGCCGGAATAAAGGATCCACTGCCAGATAAGCCCCACCACGACCTCCGAAAGGACCGGTGGCAGATAAAATACGACACGATAGAATTTCCCCAGACGGATGTCCTGGTCGCAGGCGAGCGCCAGCGCGAACGCCAGGGCGTTCTGGAAAGTGAGCGCGATCAAAGTGATGTATCCGGCATGCCATAGAGAACCCCACCAGGCCTGGTCGGTCATCAGTTCCCGGAAATTCTGCAATCCCACAAAGGTCCGGGTCAGGGCGATCCCGTTCCATTCGTGCAGCGACAGATTGAAGATGTCCCAGAATGGAATGATGTAAAAAACGGTAAAGATGGCGACCGCGGGCAAAATGAAAAGATAGTTCTCGAGAATCGGCACCACGGC
>JAHFFX010000200.1 GCA_023247755.1 Candidatus Omnitrophota bacterium
GGTCGTGGAGCTCGCGGCGATTTCCTTCATTCGCTGGCGCTACATGGACACCCCTTTCCTTGCCGCCGCTTTTCAGGTCGTGGTGGGAGGCCTCCTGGTCTTCCTCGCCGGTTGGCTTATCGGAGTTAGCTGATAAAAGGAAGGAACCATATGAGAAAGAAGGTCGGGATATTGGGTTCGGGGATCGTTGGACAGACGCTGGCCGACGGTTTCCTGAAACACGGATACGAGGTCATGGTGGGGACCAGAGACAGAACAAAGCTCGCCGAATGGCTGAAGCGATCCAAGAACAAGGGGAAGGTCGGGAGCTTCTCCGAGACCGCCCGCTTTGCCGACATCGCGGTGCTCGCCTGCAAGGGGAGCGCGGCGGTGGAGGTGCTGGAGCAGGCCGGCGCGGACAACTTCAAGGACAAAACGGTCCTGGACGCGACCAACCCGATCACGGACGCACCGCCGCAAAAAAGTGTCCTAAAATTCTTCACCAGCCTTGAGGACTCGCTCATGGAACGCCTGCAAAAGCAGGTCCCGGAGGCCCGGTTCGTGAAAGCCTTCAATTCCGTCGGCAGCGGCTTGATGGTCAATCCCGATTTTGGCCGGATAAAACCCACCATGTTCATTTGCGGCAACAATGCCGAGGCCAAAAAGGAAGCCACCGAGATCCTGGAGAAGTTCGGCTGGGAATCGGAGGATATGGGGAGCGTGGAAGCCGCCCGGGCCATCGAACCCCTGTGCATCCTCTGGTGCATCCCGGGTTTTCTTCGCAACCAATGGTCGCACGCGTTCAAATTGCTCAAGCAATCGAAGCTGATAAAGAGTGGAGGCCGCTTTGGATAAAGAAAGTTCGAAAAAGACCATCGTGAGGGAAGCGGCGGTCGTTGTGGCTTTCCTGGTATTCATCGTTGCCAACGCCATGATCTCTTCGGCGCTGCTGTCGAAATTCTCCAAAGGGACTTGGCAGCGGGACGGATTCGACGGGCTGATCGGAGTGCTGGTCCTGTTCAGCTATCCCAGCTTTCTCATCATCCGGTTCTTTCTCTGGACCCTGGGGACCCTTGATGAAAAACGTAAAGTTAAATATACCGACACCGAATTACTATTCTTTCTCTTTAAATTGCTGACCGCAGTAACCGCGGTCATACTGGTTGCTTCCTTCATCGTGGCCCTGGCCCAGCCAAAACCCGCCGATCAGTTCTTTAATTAAGGCAGGGCCGAGGCCCCCTTGGGTCGAAATAAAATTGACAGCCGAACGACCAGCCAAGTAAAATCGTACCCGATGCCGGTGACCAGCCATGGCGGAAAACAAACGCAATTATAAGCGGTTCCCGACCCACCTTCATGCGACCGGCCAATTGCCGGATGGGGGTTCCTTCGCCTGTCAGATCGTCGATATCACGCCGCAGGGGTTGGCGTTCCTCATCGATAGGGATATCGAGGTCAACGGGCAGTTCGAGCTGGAGATACATATCGATGAGAAGAAGCGGATCGTTTTCCGCTGTCAGACCGTGCGCACCGAACCCGCGACGGAAGAGAACCTGAAGAAAATATGCACCCGGATCATTTACGGCGCCGCGGCCGACCAGATGCGTCTATATCAGTTCTATTCCCGACTGAAGAAAGAGCGAAAGCTTTGAGGGACGAACGATAGAAAAGCAGCACCGAATCCGAATATAAGGTATAATTGGCCCCGATTTCAGAACAATCCGAACCACAGGAGAAAAGAATGAGAAACGCAGCAAAGTATCTTGCCGGCCTTTTGATGATGGCGTTATTCGTTGGCTTCAACCCCGCCATCGCCCGCGCCGGCTGGATGGACAAGCTCAAACAGGCGGCCGATAATCTCAACAAGGGGTCCCAACCGGCCCAATCGAACCAACCGGCCCAATCGGCCCAGGAGGAGGACCCCGACCACCCGCTGCACCTGGAAGACCACTATCACGGCACCAGCTGCGAAGGCAAGCGGAGCGCCACCTGTATGGATTACGGAGAGGTCGTTGATAAATGCCTGGATCCGCTCAACGGCTACCGCTCGAAACTCTACGTTGACTTGATCGAGAAAAAACTCAAGAACGAGACCCTGACCGCCCCCTTGCGCAAGAATCTCGAGGAGGACCTGGTCGGGTTCAAAGAAGCTGTTCAGAACAAGACCGACAATCCCACGATCGCCGGGGAGAAGAATTCCCAAAGACACCTGATGGACGTTACCGAAGAGGACCAGGTCTACGTCAACGCCGAATACAACAAGTTCTACAAGAAGATCTACAACAAATGCATCGGCGCCGACCACATGGGGATCGGCAAACGGACCGAAATGATGCAGGACACGGAGACCATGTCGGGCGAGGAAGCGGTCGCGGCGCTCAAGAAAAAGAACGCCGAAGAAAGCGCGCCCTTCGAATGTCTAAAGAATGTTTCGAACGTCCGCTGGGTCGTCATGGCCGATCATATGGAAGCGAAAATGAACAAGCTTAACCCTTCGGGTAAGGAAAGAGCAGAGTGGGAAGCTGATATTGCCTCGGTGCGTGAGGTGGCAACAATCGGCGGAACGGCGCAGCCGAAAGCCGTGGATTCTTCAAATCCGGTGCGGTATATGATGCGTTTGACCGGCGAGGAACAGGTCGCGATGATGCAAGAATACTCAGCGCGCTCGCAGGAAGAATCCGCGAAGTGCACGGGCGGCGGCAGCAGTACGCCGAAGGAAAGACCGATACAATCCGGCGGGCTCGTGGATCAGTCCAGATCTCCCGCCAATAGGAACGCCAAACCCACACCGGAGAAAAAGGATCGCGGCTATAAAGCGACCGCCTTGGGCGGTGGCGGCTCGCTCTCGTCCCACCTGGGCGCGACCAAAGTGGACGCGATGATCGAATACGCTGACTGCTCCAATTATATGAAGGGCGGTTTTGCCGCGGTCCATGCAGACACATTGCAGGAAAAATTGGATAAAGCCGGCAACGTCCCGCCGCAGAAGCGGAAAGAATGGGAAGAAGATATCGCCGCGTGGCGGGCCGCCGCGGCAGCCGGGCAACAGAATCCTGTTCCGCCCGATCCCAACAATCCGTACCGCTGGTATGATTACGTGACGAATGAAGAGCGTGCGCAGATCAATCAAAAGTATGCCAAGATGGTGAACGAAATGAACGCCAAATGCAACAAGGGCGACCCGCTGGGCGTTAAGAAGAATAATTTGCAGACCCGCTACGGCGCGGATGTCGGGAAACCCAAGCCGAAACCAAAGCCCGGGCAAAAATAAAGGGTACCCAGTTACCAGGGACCCGGTGACCCAGAAAATTTCCGGGTGACTGGGTCGCTGGGCGCCTGGGTCACCCAGAGTATTATTCAAATAATCCATGGGGAAAAAGGAGAAAGGAATGCTCACCTCGTTGAAATTGCTCATCTGCGGATCAATCATCGCTTTACTTGGAGCAATTCAGCCAACCAGCGCCGCTGCGGGCTGGATGGACAAGATCGGACAGGCGGCGCAGACCTACAATAATGCCAGCCAGCAGGTTCAGCAACTGAAGAACGCCGGACAGCAGGCCCAACAATTGAAGACGGTCGCTGACAACGCGGCGGCGGCCAAACAAGCGGCCCAATCCGGAGCCCAGGCCGCGGGCCAGGCACCAGCGGCCGGGGGCGACCGGTTCGCCAAGACCCAAACCACGAACGTGATCACCGGCGAGTGGGGCAATCAAGTGACCTGCGCCGGCCCCAATACCGCTACCTGCCAGAACGGTATGGACAACCTGGTCAACTGCATGCATCAGACCAAGGGTTATTATTACCGTCTGGTCGCCGCCAAGCTCCAGGGCCGGCTGGATAGCGATCCAGACCTGACGCAAGATGACCGCAGCATGCTCACTGAAGATATCGTCTCACTGAATGACGCGGTTGAGACCGACAAAGTGGTCGATCCCGACCCGGAATACCCTCAGCGCTGGTTCGCCTGGCTCGACAAGGAGGACCAGACGGAGATCCAGAAAGCCAACAGCAAGTACATGAACGAGGTCCGCGCTGATTGTGACAAGCGTTTCGGCGGCATGAATTTCTAAAAAATAACCGGGC
>JAHFFX010000072.1 GCA_023247755.1 Candidatus Omnitrophota bacterium
GCTGATCTCGTCCCTTTTAAGCAGCTCCTCGAACCGCTCCACAATGGCCTCGACATTCCCCCGCTTCTTGCGCAGGGAGATGAATTTCTCAATGATGATCGCCCAGGAGAGGACCGACATGAAGACCAGGATGTACAGGAGCCATTCGGTGCCGACCAGCGCTATGGATAACAGACTTTGGGTTAGCATTTTTATTTCCTTATTGATCGATCACACAGATCCGGTTTCCCCACAGATAGTTACTTTTTAATCTCCGCCGGGGCCACGATCCCCGCCGACATGATGACCTTGAGGCACTCTTCCCTGGTCCAGCCCGGGTCAATGACCTGCGAAGGCTTGACGGCAACAATATAGCCGGTAGCGGGGTTCGGGACCCGCGGGATGAAGACCAGGAGCATTTCCTGCTGCGAGCTGCGGTCCATGACCGATCCGTTCACGAACGCGGGGACCCACACGTTCGTGTTATCCAGTTTCACCAGCACGGCCTTTTTGAAGGCCTTCCCCTCGCCTTCGGTGAGAGAAAGTCCGTCGGAAAGCTGCTTGCCCACGCCATAGACCATCTTGATGAACGGAATCCTGGTCGTGATGAATTCAATGAGGTTGAGAATCTGGCGCCCCGCGATATTGCTGACGATCACGCCGATGAAATACAGGCTGGCCAGCAGCAAAAAGATACCGAGGCCCGGGACCTGGCGCACCGCGATGTATTGGTTCAGGAACCCCATCACCCTTTTATCAATGAGCACGTACAGGAGCCGAACGGCAAAAACGCAAAGGGCAATGGGGATGATGGCCAGAAAACCGCGGAATATATAAATGCGAAGATGGATAAAGAAATTCTTCATGGAAAGTTAAGGCGTGGGATTCGCGCAACGTACCGGTTCAATTGTAACAGGCCTAAACCAGCGCGGGGTGTTTTTCTTCGGCGGCCTTGAGACCGAAGGTGAAACCGGCCTTGACCTTTTCAATGAGGATGGGAAGGACCTGGAGGTAATCCCCCACGATCCCGTAATCGGCGTTCTGGAAGATGCCGGACTGCGGGTCGCTGTTGATGGCGATGATCTTCCCGGATTCCTTGATGCCGCAGACATGCTGGATCGCCCCGGAAATAGCGACGGCCACGTAGACCTTGGGGCGAACGGTCTTTCCGGTCTGCCCGATCTGCCGGCTGTAAGGAACATACCCGTGGTCGACCGCCTGGCGGCTGGCGCCCCAGTCGGCCTTGATGCCTCTGGCCTGCAGGGCCGCCACGAGGTCCTTGATCAATTTGAAATCATCCTGTTCGCCGCAGGGCCAGCCGCCCGAGATAATGATCTCGGCGGAAAAGAGACTCGAGCCGGCGGCCTCTTTTCGTTCGGTCTGCAGTATCTGGGTGACAAAGTCCGCTTCGTTGAGGGTCGGCGTAAATTCCGAGATCTTTCCCTGACGGGACGGATCCGCCGGCAGGGCCTCGAACGTTCCGGGACGCGCCGTCGCCATCTGCGGGCACCAGAAGCCGATGATGGTGGCGAGCTTGCTTTCGCCGTAGGTGGGCCGAATGGCTTCCAGGCACGGAAAGAAGGTGGATTTCAAGCGCTTATTGACGAAGTCGCCGATCTTGAGGATCGTGCAGTCGGCGGTGACCCCGGCCTTAAGGCGGCTGGCCAAGCGCGGCGCGAGCTCCCGGCCGGACGTGGTCGCACCGAACAGGGCGATCTCCGGGCGGCGTTCCTTACAAATTTGGGTGATGACGGAAGCGAACGGCAGGATCAAATACTCCTTGAGCCGGGGATGCTCGACCACGATGACCTCGTCCGCGCCATGAGCGATGATCTGCGGCGCGAACCGGCGGACGTTCTCACCGATCACGACCGCCGTGATGGTGGTCTTCAATTGCTCGGCCAACTGTCGGGCGGGATTGAGGATCTCAAAGGAAGAACGCGAGGGTTGATCGCCGTGCAGTTCCACCCACGTAAGAATGCCGCTCGCCCCCTCGCGAAAATCAACGCGGGGGAATTTATCTTCCTTGGGGGCCGCTTCGGCTGCGGCCGCGGGCTCGGAGGCGCCTTCCTTTTTCTTCGCGCCGGCCACTTCGGCTTTGGGAGGTTCATCAAGGACCCGAGTCAGCTGGGCCACGGTTTCGTTAAGGTCCCGGCCGCTGATCATGGACACTGCGGCGCGAGTGCGTTCGACATTGACGGCCTTGGCGACGATCGTGGGGGAGCCGGCAAGCCCCACCTGTTCCCCGGTCAGACCGATCTGATCCAACGTAAAAATTTCGAGGCCCACCTGCCGGGACTTCATGGCCCCTATTAAAGAAGGACGGCGGGCCGGAATGGAGGTCGGCGCGATGGAAATCATGCAGGGGATCGGGACCTTGAGGGTCTGATGCCCCCCCTCGATCATTCTGCGGACCTTAAGATAGCTGCCGCAATACTCGACCTGGTCGACGAAGGTCGCCTGGGGAATGCCAAGGTTTTCGGCCACCTGTGAGGGAACGTGCGCCGTATCGCCGTCGGTGGTCTGCCGGCCGGCGAAAATGATGTATTGGTCCGTGCTGTTCTTGGGAAGGAGCTGGCTTTTGAGAAGCATGGCAAGCGCCAGGCCCGTCGCGAACGTGTCGGACCCGCCCAGGCGACGGTCGGAAAGCAGCACCGCCCGATCGTAGCCCATCGAGATCGCCTTGCGCAGGGACTGCTCGAAGCTCGGCGGCCCCATGGAAGCGACGATGAGCTCCGCATCCGGCACGGCCTTTTTGATCTGCAGACCCTGTTCCAGGCCGAAGCTGCAATCCACGTTGATGATGGACTTGGCCTTGGTGCGGTCCATAAGCCCGTCGGCGCCCATCCGCATTTCGGTGGGGAGCGGGACCTGTTTCATTAAGCTGATGACTTTGAGGGACATGGTTTTAAAATCCTTTATTGAAATTGAAACTTTTGGGCTTCCCAGTTACCCAGCATCCCAGGGACCCAGGGTTTGCCGGTAATTCAATAGAAAATTCCGAATATGGATTTTCCAAAGCTACATATCAACGACTGGGTCGCTGGGTGACTGGGTCTCCGGGCAACCCAAAATTTTCTCGTGTTGCTTTACTTCACATATTCTCATATTCCGGACCGTCGCCGCCATACGGCGTCAGCCAAGTGACGTTCTCGTAAGGGTCCTTGATGTCGCAGGTCTTGCAATGCACGCAGTTCGAGGGATGGAGCTTAAGTTCTTTTTTGCCGGTCTTGGCGTCACCGACGATCTCAAAGACCTGGGCCGGGCAGAACCGCTCGCAAGGCGCCGCAAAAACCTCGATGCATTTCTGGCAGGCGTTGGCGCTGGGGACCACGATGTGCGACGGCTGTTCCTCGTCGTGCTTGGTGCCCGAGAAATAAATGTCCAGTTCCTTATCAAAGGTGAGCGTCTTGTCGAACACCAGTTCATCCTTGTAGCGTTCCATGAACGTCTTGCCCCGCAGCTGCTTGATGGGGCGGTAATGCTTCCCGTCCTCTTCCATGGTCAGGCGGCCGCTCAAGGTAAGCCCGCGGCCGCCCGTAATCAGTTGTGTCCCGAACTGCAGCATGCCCAGGAACAGATTGCTCTTGAAGGCCTGGCGGAAATTGCGGACCGGATAAAGTTCCTTGTAGATCGGGCTTTCCTTGAACATCTTTTCGTAAAGCGAAAGCTGGGCGCTCGAGGTGTCGTTCTTCTTGAGGGCTTCCAGAGCCGTCTTGGCGGCAAGCATGCCCGACTGCACGGCGAGGTGCACGCCCTTGAGGCTGGGCATGGCGAGCATTCCCGCCGAATCGCCAAGGATCATCACGTTGTCGTCATACAATTTCGGGATGGCGAACAGCCCGCCCTCGGGAATGGTCTTGGCGCCGTAACGACTCATCCTCCCGCCCTTGAGGAGCTTCGCAACGAAAGAATGTTTTTTGTAGATCTGGAACGCGTGGTGCGTATCAAAGGTGGGGTCGGTATAGTCCAATCCGACGCACAAGCCCAGGACCACCTGGTTCTTGCCGATGCCATAAATGAACCCGCCGCCGAACTGGTCGAAGTCGACCGGAAAGCCCAGCGTGTGCATGACCCGCCCGACCTCGAAATTCCCTTCCGGGATCTCCCAGACCTCTTTGACGCCCAGTGAATAGATCTGCGGGTTGCGGTCGCGGGCCAACCCCAATTTATCGACGAGAACTTTCGTCAGGTGGCCGCGCGTTCCTTCCGCAAGGATCGTGATCTTCGCGCGCACGTCGGTGGGCGGTTGATAATTGGCCATCGGGGCCCCGTGTTTATCGATGCCCGAAGCACCCGCACGCGCTCCCACCACTTTACCGTTATCAAAGATGAGCTCGTGGGCGCTGAAACCCGAAAATATCTGAACGCCCTTTTTCTCCGCGATCTCGGAAAGCCAGCGCACCACTTTGCCCAAAGTCACGATGACGTTCCCCTTATTGTTCATGTACGGCGGATGAAAGGGGAACTCGTAAGCCTTGTCCTTGGTGAAGAAGAAGACGCCGTCCTTGGTGACCGGCGTATCAAAAGGAAAGTCCTTTTCCGGGACCTCCGGAAGGAGCTCGCGCAAGGGCGCCGGGTTGATCACCGCGCCCGAAAGGCTGTGGTTCCCCATGGTGTTGGCCTTTTCGAGGAGCATGATCTTATAGGGAAGCTTGGGCACCGCCGGAGCGGCGCCTGCGGCGCCGCTCGCCGGCGGACGGATGAGGTCGGCCAAATGGATGGCCGCGGCCAGGCCGGCCGGCCCGCCGCCAACGATCAGGATGTCTGTTTCCACTGTTTGGTTCTTCATGATATGGGTGAAGGTGCTTTCTTAGGAAGACAAGACTTTAACATATAGGAAGGAAATGCTCAAGAAAAATCAGGAGTTCTTGGAAATTCCCTCCTTAAAATCCTTTAGGGAACAATCTTTTTACGCAGATCCAGGAAATACCGCTCCACGGTCATGGTTGACAAAGCGCCGGCCAGGATCGTCAGGATGGCGATAGCGAGAACCGTCAGGACATTCGCCTTGCCATGAAGCAGTTCCCCAAAAACAACGATGAGCGGATAATGCCAAAGATAAGTGGCATAGGAGTTTCGCCCCACCCAGCGCATCACCGCATTCTGGGTGACCGCAAGCAACGGCCTGAAACCGATCAGCGCGGAAACGAGCAGGAAGCCGCTGGCCAGATAGGCCCCAACGTAGTGCATGGATCGGCAGGGATCGAACCTGAGGAACAGCAGATAAAACAGTCCGCCGCTGGCCAGGCAACACCCGCCCGACAAGAATCTCCACCGCGACACCGCCAGCCCCGCCCAGAACGGCTCCGTCAGCTTGATGACGCACCCCATGAGCAGGGCATCGATCCGCAGATGCGTCATTTGGAACAGCAGCTTCGGGCTGTAGGGAAAATGGATGAACGTCCAGCACCGCACAAGAAAAACAGCGAGCATCAGCACCAAGAGGATCGCCAGCACAACGGGCCGGCGCCGCTGACGGTCCTTGATGAGCCCGCAGACCCCCTGAAGGAGCAGCGGATACAGGAAGTAAAAATGTTCCTCCACCGCGATCGACCACAGGTGGGAAAGGAACGTGATCGGGGAGGCGTAATTCTGCAACAGCAGCAAATAACTTGCCGCGACCGACACAAGCTCTTTGCGCTGGTCAAAGAAGATCCTGGTCAAGACGATCCCGGCCAGCACCGTCAGCAGATATTGCGGAATGATCTTGAAAAAACGCCGGAAATAAAAACGCCGGACCCGGAGGCGCGAATCCAGGTCCTCCAAGAGCAGGCCGCTGATCAGGAATCCGCTGATCACGAAGAAAATATCGACGCCCAGGTTCCCGATGTCCGCGAAGCGGTCCAGATTTCGGGAAAGGGCATCCGGAAAGAATAAGGCAATATGGAAGGAATAATTCAGGTGATGGATGATGACCCACAGAATGGCGAGGGCGCGGAATCCATCCAGAAAAGGGTAATAGGTTCTGGGGTTCGCCGATGAGTTCAAGAAGGCAGCCTGCTATCAGAGGTTATCCGCACCCCGCTTCAGGGCAGAGGAAACCGCGGGTTATATTGGCTTTATTCTATTGCAAACAAAAATCCCCCGCAATCCTTTCAGAATAAGAATTGTTGGATTAGAATGGATTCTGACATGAACAATCCGCCTCCCCGATCCCATTTTACCGCCGCCCTTAAGATCGCCGACATCCGTTTCTTCATCGGCTCGGTCGGTTTTTTCACGCTGGCCAGCCGCTCGCTCACCGTCGTCATCGGGTTCCAGATCTACCGGTTGACCCACTCCCCGCTCGCCCTGGGCTGGCTGGGGCTCGTGGAGGCGATCCCGGCGATCTCGCTGGTCCTGGTGGGCGGTTACGTCGCCGACCATTTCAACCGCCGCAAGATCCTGCTCATCACCCGCGCCGCCTCGTGCCTTTGCGCCATCGCCCTGGCCGCGCTTTCCACCCAACAGCACGCGACCTCCATCTTCGGTCTTTACGCGGTCATTTTTCTCGCCGGAGTGGCCCGCGGGTTCGCGGACCCGGCCAACACCGCCTTTGAGGCGCAACTGGTCCCCAAGACCTTGACGGTCAACGCCGCCTCCTGGATCGGCAGCACCTGGATCGGATGCTCGATCATCGGCCCGGCGATGATCGGTTTTGTGTTCGACGCCTGGGGAGCTTCCGGCTCGTATCTGTTGATCACCGGATTCTTTATCCTGTCCTGGGTCTTCACGGCGCTCATCGCGCCCAAGCCGCAGACGATGCCGCTGCACAAGGAATCGCTCGCCAAAAGCATCCGCATCGGCTGGCGTTTCGTGTTCTCGCACCAACCGCTGTGGGCGGCCATCATGCTGGACCTGTTCGCGGTGCTGTTCGGCGGGGCGATCGCGCTGCTTCCCATCTACGCGGACGACATCCTGCACGTGGGCGCCAAAGGGCTGGGCTTGCTGAATGCCGCGCCGGCGGCCGGCGCCCTCGTGATGATGCTGATCTCCGCCCGGTTCACCCCCATGACCCGCGCCGGCCGCAATCTCCTGCTGACCGTCACCGGCTTTGGGATCAGCATGATCATCTTCGCTTTCTCGAAGAATTTCGCGCTTTCCCTGCTGGCGCTTTTCCTGAGCGGGATCTTCGACGGCATCAGCATGGTGATCCGCCGCTCGATGGTGCGGCTGCTGTCGCCGGACGACATGCGCGGACGCATCTCCGCGGTCAGCTGGATCTTCATCTGCTCTTCGAACGAATTGGGGGCTTTTGAAAGCGGGATGCTGGCGGCGGCAATCGGGACGGTGCCCTGTGTGGCGGTGGGCGGATTTCTGACGCTTACGGTAGTGGCGGTCGCGGCGGCCTGCGCCCCGCAGCTGCGGCGGCTGCGCTTCGATCCCCACACCCTCGAGCGCAAACAATAAAGACCATGGAAAGGGTGTCACAAATTGTGATATCCTCGGGCCCGGTCGTTATGTATGAAACCCAATCTGCGGCTTGGGCTCTTCGGGGGGAGGTTCGGCCACCAATTTCCGGATGATCTGAAAAACGATCTCGAACTTCTTATCATGATCGCTTGTTTTTCTTTCCAGGGCATTCAATTTTAAGGCCAGATCCTTATGGGACAACAAGATCTCCCGGATCCTCGTGAACGTCCGCATGATCTGGATATTAACCTCGATCGCCCCTTCGCTGTTGAGAACGCTGGAAAGCATAGCGACACCATTTTCACTGAACGCATAGGGAAGGTATTTTGCGTGTTTCCCCCGCTTCGAACCTCCGTCTTTCCCGGCAGTGTCTAAGGTCGCAAAATGCGACCTTAAAGAATCCCACTCCTTCCACGTCAATTGGAACATGAAATCGGCAGGGAAACGCCGCAGGTTCCTTTTAACCTGCTCTTTTAATCTTTTTGTCGGAACGCCATAAAGCGAAGCCAGGTCCTTATCCAGCATGACTTTTTGTCCGCGGATCAAATAGATCTTAGATTCGATGGTTCCCGGTCGAATGGACTTGCGCATAGCTCCTCCCTTGATTAGCTCATCCTAATGGGAGGAACGGATGAAGCGGGGTTTTTGATTTTTAGTGCTGGAACAGATCGGGTAGGATGTTCGGGGGAGTATTATACTCAAAAATGGAAGAACCGTCGAGATTTAGGGTGCCCCAGCGTCCCAGGCACCCAGGGACCCAGGGAAAGCCCGGGGGCCGCCTTCGCGGGAAACGCCTGCGGCCCCCGATCAAAATGG
Organism: Candidatus Omnitrophota bacterium; assembly: GCA_023247755.1. GTDB lineage: Bacteria > Omnitrophota > Gorgyraeia > Zapsychrales > JAHFFX01 > JAHFFX01. The sequence goes on from JAHFFX010000072.1 coordinate 8,191, forward strand.
CATCAGAACACTTGAAGTATTTATCTCAGGCTTAGGAGTGCCTAGAAAAACCCCCGCCCCCTACTTCCGCCACGCCCGTCCGTCTTTTTCGATCAACGCCTGCGCTTCCCGGGGACCCCACGACCCGGCTGCATAATTGGGGAAATTCCCGGGCGGTGATTGCTCCCACCCTTTGAGGATCGTTGTCATAAACGCCCAGGAGAGATCGTTCATGTCCTCTCTCACAAAAAGGGTCTGGTCGCCCTGCATCGCGTCCAAGAGCAGCCGCTCATAAGCTTCCATGGAAGACTTCCGGAAGACATCCTTGTAATTGAACGCCATGTCCAGCGTCGTCATGCAGAATTTGGTCCCCGGCTGTTTGGCCTCGAAGCTCAGCGAAATCCCTTCCTGCGGCTGAAGGCGGAAGGTCAACACGTTGGGCGAGAATTGATCGGCAGGAAAGGCGGGGATCATCGAATGGGGAACCTGTTTGAACTGGATGGCGATCTCGGTGACGCCGCGGGCGAGCCTTTTTCCCGACCTTAAATAAAAAGGGACCCCTTCCCAGCGCCAGTTGTCGATGAAAAGCTTCATCGCAACGAACGTCTCGGTTGTGGAGGCCGGGTTCACACCCTCTTCCTGCCGGTAAGCCGCGACCGGCGTGCCATCGATGGCGCCACTGCCGTATTGGCCGCGCACCACCATTTCGTTCAATTTTTCCGCCGGGATCGGACGCAGCGACCGGATCACCTTCAATTTCTCGTTGCGATACTGGTCCTGGTCCAGAACAACGGGCGGCTCCATCGCCACCGTGGACAAGAGCTGGAACATGTGGTTCTGGAAGACATCGCGCAGGTTCCCAGCCTTTTCGTAGAATCCGGCGCGGTGTTCGATGCCGATGGATTCGGCCGCGGTGATCTGGACATGATCGATATAGCGGCGGTTCCAGACCGGCTCGAAAATGGAATTGGCGAACCGGAACATCAAAATATTCTGGACGGTCTCCTTCCCTAAATAATGATCGATGCGGTAGATCTGGCTCTCATCGAGGTTAGCCAGAAGCAACCGATTAAGCCGCCGGGCGGAATCGAGATCATATCCGAAGGGTTTTTCGATGATCACCGCCGCGTTCTTCCCTTTGCCGATGAGACCCGCTTGGCTGAGGGAAGCGATCGCGCTTTCATAAACTTCGGGAGGTGTGGCGATATGAAAAAGCAGTTTCCCCTGGGTCGCGTGCTTGAGGGCAAATTCTTTCAGAGGGGACTCGAGCGTGCCCAGCTGTGCGTACTGAACGCTGCGGTAATAGACATGCTCGAGGAACCCACGGAGCGTGGCGCCGTCGGTCTCTCCCTTCTCTTTGAACGCCGCTTCTATCTGATCCCGAAAACCCGCGTCGTCGCCGGGACTGCGCGCCGCGCCCAGGATGAAGAACTCTTTGGGTAAAAGCTTGACCTTGTACAGATGATAAAGCCCGGGCAAGAGCTTGCGGTGCGCCAGGTCCCCCGACGCCCCGATGATGACGATCCCGCAAGGGGCCGCGGTCGCCTCCATGCAGAAAAGTTGATGCAGGGTGACCTTGACCGGGGCGCTGATCTGCGGGGGATCCTGTTGATCGGTCAGTTTCGCGTTTGGAAGGCCGGCATCGGCAGGCATCAATGTCCTCCTGATAACAGATCATTTTTTATTGAATGCGGGATCACGCGTTTATCCTCCCGCCGGCCGCTCCAGATGACCGCCGAACTTTTCCCGCATCGCCGAAAGGACCTTTTCCGAGAAGGTATGTTCCTGCCTTGAACGGAACCGCGCGAAGAGCGCCGTCGAAAGGACGTCCGCCGGGACCGCCTCCTCGATCGCGGCCTGGATGGTCCAGCGGCCCTCGCCGGAATCCTGGACGAACCCGGTATACCGGGAAAGCGCGGGGTCCTCGATCAGCGCCATCGCCGTCAGGTCCAGAAGCCAGGAAGAAACCACGCTGCCCCGGCGCCATAACTCGGAGATCTCGGCGAGATTGAGATCAAAATTGCTTTGCGCGTGCGATTCCAGCTTGTTGGCGTTACGCAGGATGTCGAAGCCTTCGGCGTACGCCTGCATCAGTCCATATTCGATCCCGTTGTGGACCATCTTGACGAAATGTCCCGACCCCGCGGGGCCGCAATGCAGGTACCCCTCTTCCGCCGTGCCTGGCTTTTCCCGACCCGGAGTGCGCGGAATCGTTCCCCGGCCCGGCGCGAGAGTTTTAAAAACGGGGTCAAGCCGGTCGACGGCCTCCTTCGCTCCTCCGATCATCAGGCAATATCCGCGCTCGGCCCCCCAGATGCCGCCGCTCGTTCCCACATCCAGATAATGGATCTGCTTTTGGGCCAGAGACGCCGCACGCCTTAGATCGTCGGTATAATGGGTATTGCCGCCGTCGATGATCGCATCCCCCGGCGCCAGCAGCTCGGCCAGGGAAGCGATGGCCTCCTCCGTCGGCTCGCCCGCCGGCAGCATGATCCAGGCGTGGCGGGGGGCTTGCAAACTTTGGACGAACTCCTTGAGGGACGCGGTCCCCTTCGCGCCTTTCTGGCTAAGCCGCTGCACCTTTTCCGGGCTGCGGTTATAGACAACGCAGGAATGCCCTCCCGCCAGCAAACGCTCCGCCATGTTAAAACCCATGCGTCCCAGCCCTACGATGCCGATTTGCATGCTTTGTCTCCTTGTTGGGGTTCTGAAATCTCGGTATTTCGGTTCTGCCTCCCTGCCGCAAATGCCTCCATTCTAACCCAAACAAAAACCCCCGGCAATCGATTAAATCGCGGGGGAATACCGGGGTCACTGGAGCAACGAAGTGCGAACCGGTTTATTAAGCGGACCGATTGATGGTTAAGAAGACAAGGTTCGTTTCTGCTTTACCCCTTCCCAGACAAAGAGGGAATGGACATAACAATAGGCCGAATGATTGTAAA
>JAHFFX010000073.1 GCA_023247755.1 Candidatus Omnitrophota bacterium
CCTTGTCGGCCCCGAGTTTCATCGCGATCTTGGTGACCCCGATGTTGCTGGACTCTTCAAAAACTTCCGAGAAGGTCAGCGTCCCGTGCGACTGGTGATCATGGAGCGTGTGATTGCCGACGCGGAAACTCCCGTTCTCACAGAAGAATTTATCGGTTTCGGTGGCGACCTTCTCTTCCAAGGCCGCGGAGGCGGTCACGATCTTGAAGACCGAACCCGGCTCATAGACGTAAGCCAGCGCCCGGTTGGTGCGGCTTTCCAAACTGCTTTCGGAAAGTTGGCTCAGATTGTAAGTCGGCCGGTTGGCGAGGGCCAGGATCTCACCGGTCCGGGGGTCCATCACGATGATGGAGGAGGATTTGGCGTGATGTTTCTCCATCCCCGCATCGAGCGCCCGCTCCGCAATGTACTGGATGGTCTCATCGATGGTCAAGGTGAGGTCGAAGCCGTTGCGGGGCGCGACGTAGCTCTTTTCGATGAGCAGTTCCCGCTGTTTGGCGTCCCTGAGGATCTGGGACCAGCCCATCTCCCCTTTCAGATACTGATCGTAGATCTTCTCCAGTCCCTCCAGGCCGACGTTGTCGATGTTGGCGAACCCGATGACGTGCGCGGCCAGCGACTGATTGGGATAATAACGTTTGCTTTCCTTTATGAAATCCAGCCCGGCCAATTTGAGCGCTTTGATGCGGTCCACGGTCTCCACCGGGAGCTTGCGCGCGAGCCAGACGAAATACTTCTTCTTGGAGAGCTTCTCCTGCAACATACCGGGATCAAGGCCGAACTGCGCGGACAGCAGTTTGATCGCTTCCTGCTTCTGTTCCGTCGTCATGGCCTTGGGCTTGGCAAACAAGGAATAAACGGCCACGTTGATGGCCAAGGGCCTCTCCTGGCGGTCGAAAATCGTTCCGCGGACCGGTTCCAGGTCAATGAAATAATTGTGCTGGCGCTCCGCGAGTCTTTGCAGATAGGAAGAACGAAAGACCTGGATGAGGACGAGCTTGACGGAGAACGTCAGCAAACAAACGAGCAGAAAAAGGAAAAGAAGACTGAATCGGAAGGACTGCTTGGAGGTTAGCACTGTTTAAGTGAGCGATAGATTTTAGAACAGGAAGATCACCGGCTGGCCTCGGCCTGAGAACGCAGCGAGAAAAGGTTCGTCAGGAAATTCGACTTTTGCTGGATCTCCTGGGGCAAAACCTCTCTGGGGGTGGCCTTGCTCAATTGGGCGGTCGGGACTCTCACGATCTGGCTCTGGTCGAGGAAACGCAGGTCCGAACTTTCCGTCAGGAGCTTTCCCCCCAGATTCTGGGAAGACTTGAGCTTCAGGATATCATAGGTCAACTGGCTGTTTTGATCGGTGAGTTCGCGGATCGATTTTTCCTTGGTCTTCCCCTGGTAGGCAAGATCGAAGATCCGCATTTGCAGATGGATGTAGATCAGCGATACCAGCGTGAGGAAACCCATCAATTTCAGGAATTTGATCAATCTCATTTTGTCCTCTCCGCGACCCTGAGCCGCGCACTGCGACTGCGGGGATTATTATTGATTTCCTGATCCTCCGGTCGCAAGGGTTTTTTGGAAATAATTTTCAAAACACCGGCTTGGGAATTCTTTCGGAACGTTTCTTTGACGATGCGGTCCTCCAAAGAATGGAACGAGATCACGCAGATCCGTCCCCCCACTTTCAAGAACGCCAAAGACCGCGTGAGCGCGAGCTCCAGGGCTTCCAGCTCCCGGTTGACGGCGATGCGTATCGCCTGGAACGTTCGGGTCGCCGGATGAATTCTTTGGTGTTGATAACGGTGCGGGATCGCTTTCAATATCACTTCGGAAAGTTCCTGGGTGGTCTCGATGGGTTTTTTCAGCCGCTCCTGCACCAGCACCCGGGCGATGCGGTTGTGCCAGCGTTCCTCTCCGAAATTCTTGATGATGGAGGACAATTCCCGTTCGGAAAGGGAATTGACGAGTTCATAGGCCGAGATATAGCTTCCCTGGTCCATGCGCATGTCGAGCGGTCCGTCGCTCTTAAGACTGAATCCCCGCTGCGGATCGTCCAATTGATAACTGGAGATGCCCAGGTCGAACAGGATCGCGTCCACGGACCCGCCCCCCAATTCCTTCAACACCTCATCCAAGTTACGAAAATCGGCCTGCCGCAGTTGGCATTTGACAGCGGTGGACTGTAACCACTGGCGGGCCTTTTCCAACGAACCTTGGTCCCGATCGATCCCGATGATCTCTCCCCCGGCGCCGATGATCTCCGCAATGGCGACCGCGTGCCCCGCCAGCCCAAGCGTACAGTCAAGCACCCGGGCTCCCGGTTTGAGATTCAGATGCTGCAGGACCTCCTTGAGCATGACCGGGATATGGGATTCGCTTTCCGCTGGACTTGCTGTTGCCATGGAATCGCTCAATTCATTGAGGGCGGTTTCGCGCAGGTACTTGAAGAGACGCTTAGAGCCCGATGATGTTCTCTGCAGTTTTCTCAAATGTTCCGCTGGAAGCTTCATGGAATCCTCGCCAGAGTTCGTTGTCCCAGATCTCGATCCGATTGGAAACGCCGATGATAACGGCATCACGCTTGATGGCCGCAAAATCCTTGAGATACGCCGGGATGATGAACCGTCCCTGTCTGTCGGGAATGACCTCCACCGCACCCGAGAAGAAGAGCCGGTTGAAGTTTCTCGCCTCCTGCTTGGTGAACGGCATCCCCTTGAATTTCTGTTCCTGGCTCTTCCATTCTTCCTCGCTGAACATGAAGAGACATTTGTCCAGGCCGCGGGTGACGAAAAACCGGTCGATGCCGCTTTCTTTGGCGATGTCGCGAAAACGCGAAGGAAGGATCAGTCTGCCTTTGCGATCGATGCTGTGAGAATATTCCCCGTAGAACACGGATGATCTTTCCTTTCAGTCTCCCAGCTGAAAACTTCTCAACTGATCAAGATCAGAAAACACGCCGCTCAACAGATCGATGATGTTAATAATTTCATTATTCATAAAACCACTCTCCTCCACTTTTCACCACTACATGGGCATTTTAAGTAAAGAGCTCTCCCTTGTCAATATGAAATTAATCATATTTTTAACCATTACAACATGTTGTGGCTAATCGAGAAAAATCACTAAATATGGGGGTGGTGGACCGTTGCAGAAGTTCTTGCGGGGTAAAAAAGGCAGGGTTCGCTGCTTGGGATTAAAGGCCGGAGAGCAATCGCCGGGCCATGGCCTCATCTTTCTTCAATTGAGCGACCAGGGCCGCGGGGGAAGAAAATTTCTTTTCGTCCCTTAACTTTCGGATGAACTCGACAAGAATATTCTGACCATAGATGTTGCGGTGGAAATCAAAGAAATGGACTTCGCAATGGACCTTCAGGCCAGCGCCGGCAAAAGAGGGCCGGGTCCCGATGTTGGTCATCGCGCCATACGCTTTATTTCCCATGATCGCGCGGCAGACGTACACGCCGCGCGGCGGCAGGACACATCCCCGCACGTCCAGGTTTGCCGTCGGAAAACCCAGGATGTTCCCCCGGGCATCCCCCCGGATGACCTTTCCGAAAACGCTGACCCGCCGGCCCAGTAATTTTTGCGCGATCGTGAATCGACCGCGCGCGATGAGCTGACGGATCAGCGTGCTGCTGATATCATAGCCCCCCCGCCGGACCGACGCGACCTCATGCGCGATGAACCCATATCGTTTCCCTTCTTGCTCAAGGATATCCAGATGCCCCTGACGGTCGTGCCCGAACTTGAAATCATCGCCGACAATGATCTCCTTCGGTTTGATCATGCCGGCCAGGTATTGGCGCATGAACTGATGCGGACCGAGACGGGAAAAGGCCTTGGTGAACTTCACGACGAGACAAACATCCACTCCCAGCTGCGCAAAGAGCGACAGCCGGCAGGAAAGCGGCGTCAGAAGGGAGAAACTTCCATGCGGATAGAGGACCTGCACCGGATGGGGCGAGAACGTCATCACCAGGCTCGTGCCGTCGATCGCCCTGGCCTTGCGGATGACCTGCTGGATGAGGTGTTGATGACCGACGTGCACCCCGTCAAAGACCCCGATCGCAAGAACGGGATTCTTGAATCGGGGGAGCTTAGGACCAGGAACGGATATGACTTTCATTCAATTCCTCTAAAGGGAACGCCTCGGCAATGGAAAAAGGACCCACCTTGGTGCGTTGGATCTGGGAAATGCAGGCGCCGCAACCCAGAATCTCCCCGATATCTTCGGCCAGTTTACGGACATAGGTCCCTTTCGAACACTCCAGATAGAACCGGACGAACGGAAGCGCGAACTCTTCCAGCCGCAGAAGATCCACGCGAACATCGCGCGCCTCCCTTTCGACTTCAATGCCGCTGCGGGCAAGCTTGTAGAGCCGCTGGCCGTTGACCTTCACCGCCGAGACCATGGGTGGCTTCTGCTTGAGCTCTCCGACGAACCGACCGAAGACCTCCTCAACCTGCCCCTGGGTAATCCCCACAAAAGTTTTCTCGCGGAGCACTTTGCCTTCGATGTCCGCGGTGGACGTTGCGGTCCCCAGCTTTAGGGTCGCGTTATAGGCCTTGTCAAAAGCCACGAACTTGTTGAAAAGCTTGGTCGATTGTCCCAGCAGGACCACCAGAACACCGGTGGCGAGCGGATCGAGCGTCCCCGCATGCCCGACCCGGCGCATCTTGAACTTCCGGCGGACGATCGCGACCACATCGTGCGAGGTCATTCCGGAAGGCTTATCGACGACGATGATCCCGTCCTTGATGTTCCTCATAATATTTCCCGCAATTTCCTGATGATCTTCCTTTTCGCCTCCGAGAAGTTCCCCGGGACAACACAGCCGCTGGCCTTGCGATGGCCGCCGCCGCCGAAAGCGGCCGCGAGGGCGGCCACGTTGACGCGCGGGCCCTGCGAACGGAAATTCACCCGCGTCTCGCCGGGACGGAATTCCGAGAAGATCACAATGACCTCCACCCCCCTGATCGATCGCAAGCCGGTGAAAATCTTGTCCTTGACGTCGAACCCCTCGGAGAATTTCTTTAATTTATTCTTGGGAAGCATCACCATCACCGCTTTCCCGTCGAACCGCGTTTCAAAATCATCGATCATCTTGGCGAACTGCCGGAAGTCCTGCAGTGCCACACCTTCATAGACCTTCCGGTACAATTCGCTCACCGAAAAGCCGTGCCGCATCAGTTCCGCCGCCGCCACATGCGCGCGCGCGGTGGTGCTGTCATAGCGGAAGCATCCCGTGTCCGTCATGATCCCGACATAAAGCAATTCGGCCATCGGCGCGGTGATCCGGGCGCCAGCGGCCTTCAGAAGATCGTATAGAACTTCCGTCGTGGAGGACGCGGAGGGGACCACCAGGTTCAGGTCCCCGAAACGATCGTTCGTAAGATGATGGTCGATGTTGATGACCGTTTTCTCCTTGGGAATAAGGCGCTTCACTTCTCCGATGCGGTCCAGATCGCCGCAATCGAGGACGAGCGCGGCATCAAAATCGACCTTCTGACCTGCCCGGAACTCCTGGACCATGGCCACGCCGGGAAGGAACGCATACCGTAAGGGCAGGCCGTCGTCATTGATCACCCGCACCTGTTTGCCCAAACTTTTCAGATAGAGCGCCAGCGCCAGCTCCGAAGCGATCGCATCGGGGTCGGGATTGACATGGGTGCTGATGAGAAATTTCTTATGTCTTTGAATTTCTCGCAGAATCTTTCTTTGGTTCATGGCGAATCTCCTCCAATGCCTGTTCGATCCGGGCGCTATATTCCAGGGAACGGTCGTGAATGAACTCGATGTCGGGCGTGAACCGCATCCGGATGCGCTGCCCGATCAGCTTGCGGATGAACCCCTTGGCGCTGTTCAATCCATCCAGGACCTTTTCCACCTGCAAAGAGTTGCCCAGCACGCTGAAAGACACCCGCGCGTGCTGCAGGTCACGGCTCACGTCCACCTGGGTGATAGTGACGAATTGCAACCGGGGATCTTTCACCTCCGTATGCACGATCAAACCGATCTCCCGCTTCATAGTTTCGTTGATCCTTTCGATCCGATCCATAGTTTCATCTCCCGTCATTTTTCCATCCCGCCGGTGGCGGGATGACGCAGCACGTCCCTAAGAGTAAGAATTTAACGTGACGGCCCGATTTCTTTTGCCAAACGCCCGGCCATATTTAACTCGTCTTCACGCGTTGCCAAACGGCCGTCGATCTTCATGTCCAATAGACTGTCCAGGATCTTTCCCATCCGCTGCGAACCTTCGATGCCCAGCCGCTTAAGGTCCTCCCCATCGACGGATAGCTGCACGAAACGCAACTTCGTCAAGAACTCATCCAGGCGGCGCCGGACGAGTCCCCCCGATTTCTGCGCTCTGAAGAAAAGCAAGGTTTCGGTCCGAAACTCCACAAGTGCGCGATAGACATCGCTGGGATCCACCGCCTTGCGAGAAAGCGATCTCCGGACCATGTCCCAGCGGCGCATCTGCCGCAGGCAAACCTGGTGGGGTTTGCTCAAATTGAATTTCTTGATGAAGCGATCCAGTTCGCCTTCGCGGGTGCGATACAGCAACGCCATCAACTCCACAAGCGCCGGCTCGATCTCGTCATGGGGAACGGCCCGCCGGTAAAAGAATACGGATTGCTGCCCGGAACGCAGCAGACCCAACTCGGCGGCGGAGATCCGAACGCCTTTCCCCAGGAATCCGCAGCCATTCAACTCCTTGAGCCGCTGGATATTCTTCCACGGCTTGGGCTCCCGCAACATTTTGTGGAATTCATGAAAGTACCGTTCCGGCTTCACCCGCTCCTCCAGCCGGTTGCTCAAAGCGGCCTTAAGCAGCCGCAACGTTTTTGCTTCGATCCGGAAACCGAACCGTTGTTCGAAACGGACCGCCCGCAGGATCCGCGTGGGATCGTCCTGAAAGCTCAGCTCATGCAGTATCCGGATCCGTTTTCTGCGAAGGTCCTCCCGGCCGCCGAATTCATCAACCAGCGTGAGCAGGCCTTTCGGGTCGATCGCCAGCGCCATCGCATTAACGGTGAGATCCCTCCGAAAAAGATCATCGCGAATGTTACCGCGCGATACTACCGGCAAAGCGCCGGGATGAGGATAGGTCTCTTTACGGGCGGTGACCAGGTCCACCCGCAGGCCATTCTCCAGATTCATGGTCGCCGTCCCGAATTTCTCGTGGACCACCAGCGACGCGTTGAGTTTGCTGGCGAGCGTACGCGCCAGCGAAACCGCATCGCCCTCGAAAACAATGTCCAGGTCCAGGTTCCTGATCCCCAGCATCAGGTCCCGGACGATCCCGCCCACGAGGTAGGCCGGGGCGCTGCGTCCGGCCGCTTCTTCACCGATGGTTCTTACGATCGGCAACAGTTCTTTATCCAGATGGAATGGCCCGCGCATTGTCAACCCCGGGGGTGGAACTCCTTATGGATCGCCCGCAGACGTTCCTTGTCCACATGCGTATAGATCTGCGTCGTTGAAATATCGGAATGTCCCAGCATCTCCTGCACCGAACGCAGGTCCGCTCCGTGCTCCAGCAAATGGGTCGCGAACGAATGCCGCAGCGTGTGCGGCTTGATGGTCTTTGGGATCCGGGCCTTTTGGGCGTAATGCTTGATCAGCTTCCAGACGCTTTGGCGGCTGATCCTTTTTCCCAATCGGCTCAAGAACAAGACTCCGGTCACATCGTTCTTGACCAGGCGTCCCCGGATGGAATCACAGTATTTTTTAATGCAGACCTTCGCCTTTTTCCCGATGGGGATGATCCGCTCCTTGCTGCCCTTGCCGATACAGCGCACATAACCGACATCCAGGTTCACGTTCTCGACCTTGAGGTTGACGAGCTCCGAGACCCGCATGCCGCTGGCGTACATGAGCTCCAGGATCGCCTGGTCGCGCACCTCCTGCCATCGGCGTCCGGAGCTTGCCTTGATGATCGCTTCGATCTCCGCGGTCGACAGAACATCCGGCACGCGCTTCCATAATTTCGGCGTGTCCACCAGCGTCGTCGGGTCTTCCTTGGCGAGCCGCTCCCGGATCAGAAAACGATGGAACATCTTGATGGCCGCCAGATTCCTGGCGATGGAATTGGCGGAAAGCCCTTGCTGTTTCCGGTCGTACATGTAGCTGGTCACCTGTTCCCTTTTGACCTGGTTCGGCGATTCGATCGCTTGCGCCGAGAGATACTGGATGTACTTGACCAGATCGCGGCGGTAGGCCAGCAGGGTGTTCTGGGCCAACCCGCGCTCCACCGCCAGATAATTGATGAACTCTTCGATGAATTGTTTCAGCATCGTTTCACCACAAACGCCTCACAAGCTCATGCCCGCGGCCGCTTCCGCCGAGATCAAATTGTTCTGAACGTCCGGAAGCTTGTAGCCTTCCCGCAATTTCTTCCCCAGGCCACCCACCTGGCGCTTGATCTCCGTATCATTGCGCATCGCGGCGGGCCGGGCGAGGTCATCGCGCACCTTCAACAGCTTCGACTGGAGGTCCATCATCCCCTTTTGCTTCTCCGCGACCAGCAATTTCGACATCGCCTCCACGGCGACGATCAGCTGATTTAAAAGGTATTCTTTCCGTTTCTGGCTTTCGCCTTCCGCCAGGGAGGTCTGCAGTTCCTTCTCCCAGACCTGCCACATGGAATAATTGTATTTATACAGTTCCGCGGGGGAAGCGACCTTCTCCGGATATTCCTCGGGCTGCAGGACCGGAACGAATTCCGCCGCCTCCGTATCCGTTTTCTTCTTCTTGCGCGTGAATTTCTTCTTGAGGGTCGAACACCCAGTTAAACCGACCGCCAAGGCCAGGAGCAGGCAAATCCCCGCGAACCCCGGAAAACACCGACCATTTCCCCTCTTCAGCTCACGACTCATGGATCATCTCCTCGAATTCTTTCTGGTTAAGGACCTTAACGCCCAACTTCACGGCCTCGTCATATTTTGAACCGGGGTCTTCACCGACCACCACGAAATCCGTTCGCTTGCTGACACTGGAAGAGACATCCGCGCCCAGGCGCTTGACCTTCTCCTGGGCTTCGTTGCGGCTCAGCCCCGCCAACTCTCCGGTAAAAACGAATTTCTTGCCGGACAGTTTGTCCGAGCGGACCTCCCGGAGCGGTTCCCGGGGCCACACGCCGGCCTTGCGGAATTTTGCCAGGAGTTTCTTCGTGGAAGGCATTTTGAAGAAATCGGCCACGGAACCGGCCATGACCCCGCCGATCTCATGGATATTCACGAGATCTTCTTCCTTCGCCGTGGTGAGCCGGTCCAGGTTCGGATAATGCTGGGCAAAAAGCCAGGCCGCCTTCTCACCGATGTTGTCGATCCCCAAAGCGAAGAGAAACCGGGACAAGGGTTTCTTGCGGCTCTTTTGAATGGCCGCCAAAAGGTTCTCGGCTTTTTTGTCCTTAAAGAGTTCCAGGGTCAGCAGATCGTCCTTCTTAAGCGAATAAATGTCCGCGAAATCTTTGACCAATTTCTTGTCGATGAGCTGTCGGACGACGACTTCTCCCAAGCCTTCGATGTCCATGGCTGTGCGGGAAGCGAAATGGACCAATCCGCGCTCAAGCTGCTTGGGGCAGAGCGGGTTGATGCAACGATAGGCAACGTCTTCCGCTTTGACCTTTTTGATCTCGCCGCCGCATTCGGGACAGCTTTGCGGGACCCGGAACGGGACACTCCTCCCGCCGGCGGATTCGACCACCTTGACGACCTTAGGGATAACATCGCCGGCGCGCTCGATGAGAACGCGGTCCCGCGCCTTGATCCCCAGTCTTTTGATCTCGTCAAAATTATGAAGCGTCGCGTGCGAGATCGTGACCCCGGCGCAGGGGACCGGATCCAATTCGGCGACCGGAGTGAGCACGCCGGTGCGCCCCACCTGAACGTTGATGGCCCGGACGGTGGTCGTCGCCTGCTGCGCCGGGAATTTGTAGGCGATGGCCCAGCGCGGGCTCTTGAGCGTCGTTCCCAACCGCCGCTGTTGTTGCAGCGAGTTTATCTTGATGACCACGCCATCGATCTCGTAAGGAACGGTATCGCGCTTTTGCTGATATTCCTGGCAGTAATCGAGGACCGCATCGAGTGAGGCACAGCGGCGGCTCGCGGGATTGATGCACAACCCGTACGTTTTGGCGTTCTGCAGGAACTCCCATTGGGTCGCCACGGCCTTCCCTCCCTGCACGACGCCGTAAGAGTGCACGAAACATTTCAATTTGCGTTCGGCCGTGATCCGGGAATCCAGGAGCTTCACGGAGCCGCTGGTGGCGTTACGGGCATTCGCAAAAAGCTCTTCGCCCTGCTGTTTTCGTGATTGATTGAGCGTTTCGAAATCCGCGCGGCCCATGTAAATCTCCCCCCGGACATCGAACCGCCGGGGCACGGGAAGGCCCGGGGAGGCTTTCAATCGCAAAGGAATGGAACGGATGGTCCTCAAATTGTGGGTCACATCCTCTCCGACCGCGCCGTCGCCGCGGGTCGCGCCCAAGACAAATCGACCATCCTCATAGGTCAGGGCGGCGCTGACACCGTCGATCTTAAGCTCCACGACGTATTCGACCTTCTCTCCCTCCACCCCTTTTTTCACGCGTTTATCCCATTCCTTCACTTCTTCAAAGGAATACGCATTGTCCAGGGAAAGCATCTTGACGCGATGCGTGACGGTGGGGGCCGCCTCTGGGACCTTGACGCCCACCCGCTGCGAAGGCGAGGTCAGCAGACGAAGCTGCGGATGCTGCTCCTCCAGCCGCAGCAGGCGACGCAGCAGATCGTCGTATTCCTTATCGGAGACCGTGGGTTGAGAAAGAACGTAATAACGGTAATTGTGTTCTTCGATCTCCCGGGAAAGCCGTTCGATCTCTTTTGGGATCTTGTTATGGTCGGGCATATGTCGACCGCAAAGGCGACCCGGCGGGTCGTCCCGGCTAGAAGGTTATTTGAAAATCCGTAAACTTCCCCTGAGGCGGGCTCCAATCGACCTGCCGGTCCTTGATAGAACCATCGTAGCGCTGGTCGATCTGCTTAAGAAGCTGCTCGATGACCGTACGGTCGCCCTGGACTTCCAGT
>JAHFFX010000074.1 GCA_023247755.1 Candidatus Omnitrophota bacterium
CTCCGAAAGGGCCGTCCGTTTTCTTTGCGCCGAGAAACCCCACCGGCTGGAAAGAGAGCCTGCAGGGGCACTGTCAGCTGAAGATCCCCGATGAAAAGTTCCAATTCCTTTATGACACGGCGCTGCGAACGCTGGTCCTCCATTCTCCCGGGGAGGTTTATCCGGGCCCTTACACCTACCGGCGGTTCTGGTTTCGCGATGCCGCGTTCATCCTCAACGCCCTGCTATGCGCCGGCCTCACCCAGCGGGTGCAGCGGGCGCTGGAGCATTTTCCGGCCCGGCAGACCTCGGGGGGCTATTTTCTCTCCCAGGAAGGGGAGTGGGATTCCAATGGCGAAGCGCTCTGGATCATGCGGCGTTTTTGCGAGATGACCCATGTCCCGCCGGGCCCGCAGTGGCTACGGGCCGTCGACAGGGGCGCGCTATGGATCTCCCGAAAGCGGCTGGCGCACCAGCCCCCATCGGCCCACGCGGGGTTGCTCCCCCCCGGGTTCAGCGCCGAGCACTTCGGCCCCAATGATTATTATTACTGGGACGATTTCTGGGGGATCGCGGGCCTGGCCGCGGCCGGGCAGCTAGAAAGAAATTACGGCAATCAGGACCGCGCCCGGCATCATGAACGCTCCGCGGAGGATCTCCTAACCTGCGTGAAACACAGTCTGTTTTATGCGCAGATGCGCTTGGACGCTTCGGCCATGCCGACGGCGCCGTACCGGCGGCTTGACACGAGCAGCATCGGTTCGCTGATTGCCGGTTATCCATTGCAGATCTTTGACGGTGATGACCCCCGGATCCTGGAGACGTTGAATTATTTGCTGGATAACCATTTGGTCAAAGGGGGATTCTTTCATGATATGACGCACTCCGGCATCAATCCGTATCTGACGCTTCACCTGGCCCAGGCCTTGTTGCGGGCGGGGGATGCGCGTTATCTCAAACTGATGAAAGCGGTCGGGGACCTCGCGTCTCCCACGGGCCAATGGCCGGAGGCCATTCACCCGCGCACGGGCGGCGGCTGCATGGGGGACGGACAGCATGTCTGGGCCGCGGCGGAATGGGCCCTGATGGTCAGGAATTGTTTTGTGCGCGAGGAAGAGCGCGCGCGCCGGCTTATCCTGTGTTCCGGCGTCCCGGCCGACTGGCTGTACCGGGAGGGGGAAATCTCGTTCGGGCCGGCGCCGACGCTGTACGGGCCCATCGAAGTGCTCGTCAGGTCGCATAAAGACCGGATAACGGTTTCCTGGGTCCCGCGCTGGTGGGGAGCGAAGCCCTCCCTGGAGCTGCATTTGCCGGGATATCCGATCGTCAAGGTCCCGGAAGGCCAAAATGAGGTTTGTTTCAACGAATCGAGGGATCTATGCGCATCCTCATGATGACCAACACCTATTTTCCCATCGTCGGCGGGATCGAAGAGTCGATTCATTCCTTCGCCGAAGAATTCACAAGATTGGGGCATAAAGTTCTGATCGTGGCCCCGCAATTCGAGGGCGCGCCCAGAACTGAGCCGGGGGTGCTGCGCCTTCCGGCCATCCAGAAATTCCAAAGGACCGAATACTCCGTCCATCTGCCCATCCTGGGGCCACTGATGCGCTCGGTGCAGAATTTTAAACCGGATATCGTGCACAGCCAGCATCCATTCCTGATCGGCGATATGGCCCTGCGTTTAAGCCGGCAGCGGCAGATCCCGCTCGTTTTTACTTATCACACCATGTACGAGGACTATATCGATTATCTTCCCGTCCACGGCGATATCTTCAAGCGTTTTATCGTTGAACTGGCGGCCGGGTACGCCAATCTTTGCGATCAAGTGATCGTTCCCAGCCGGGCGGTGGCGCGGATCTTGCGCTCCCGCGGGGTGGCGGCCCCCCTCGCGGTCATCCCGACGGGAATTAAACTTTCCCGCTGGGCCCGGGGCGCGCGGGCCGGATTCCGCCGGAGATTCGGGATCGGCTCCGCTGATTTTGTCGTCGGCCATGTGGGGCGGATCTCTCCGGAGAAGAATATACGGTTCCTGCTCACCGCGGCGGCCGAGTTCTTGCGGACCGCCCCGCGGGCGCATTTCCTGATGGTCGGTCAGGGGCCTGCGGCGCAAGAAGCGGTGGAGATTTTTCACAGAGCCGGCGTGGGATCGAGATTTCATGCCGCCGGGGTTTTGCAGGGCAAGAAATTGGTGGATGCCTATCACGCGATGGATGTCTTCACGTTCGCTTCGCACAGCGAGACGCAGGGGCTGGTCCTTTTGGAAGCGATGGCTTGCGGGATCCCGGTGGTCGCGGTGGACGACCCGATCGTGGATGAGGCGGTCGTTGATCAGCGGAACGGAAAACTGGTCGGAGGCGACAAGCTCGGAAATTTTGTCTCCGCTTTAAGGTGGATCGCCGCTTTGCCGGCCGACCGGTTGAGAAGAATGAAGGAAGCGGGCCGGGAGACCGCCGCAAAATTCTCGCAGGGGTCCTGCGCCCGGAGGATGCTGGCCGTTTATGACGACGCACGGTCCCGTTTTGTTTTTCCGCCGGATCGTCACAATATATGGTCGGGTGTGCTTCACCGGTTTAAAGGAGAGGCGGAATTGCTCAGAAATATCGTGGATGCGGGGGAGACGGCGATGAAAGAGACCTTATTGAAAAAGAACCGCATCCGGAAGCATCAGGAATCCGTGTCGCGATGAGGATTCGGTGATAAAATAAACGGGTATCCAGGAATGGAAATGGGGTTTTGGGGCAGGGGAAAGGGATATGCTGATTTCCGGCCATTTTATCGCCGCCGACCGGCATCGCGTTTATTACGATTATTACAAAAATGGCAATGATCGCCTCATCATCATCGCCCATGGGTTCTTTAACAGCAAGCAGGCGCTGCTCCTCAAAGAGCTGGGCGAATCGTTGGCCCGTGAGTTCGACGTCATCCTGTTCGATTTCCGCGGCCACGGAGAGAGCAAGGGGTTCTTCCACTGGACGACGAAGGAATATCTCGACCTGCTGGCGGTCATCGATTACGCCAAAGAGCATTACAAAAAGATCGGCGTCATCGGCTTTTCCCTGGGTGCGGCGACGAGCATCATCACCGCGACCAAAACCGATCTCATCAACAGCCTCATCGCGGTGAGCGCCCCCACGGACTTCGGCAAGATCGATTACCAGTTCTGGAAATTCGACGTTGAGAACGACCTGATCTACGGCCTGATCGGCAAAGGGCTCACGGGCAAGGGCGCGCGCCCCGGACCGTTCTGGCAGAAGAAAGAA
Source organism: Candidatus Omnitrophota bacterium (assembly GCA_023247755.1). Taxonomy (GTDB): domain Bacteria; phylum Omnitrophota; class Gorgyraeia; order Zapsychrales; family JAHFFX01; genus JAHFFX01. The sequence continues at coordinate 3,243 of JAHFFX010000074.1, forward strand.
AAGCCGCTCGATATCGTTCCTTCCATCAAGGTCCCCATCCTCTATATCCACGGTGATTCGGACTGGATCATCCACCACCGGCATTCCGAGGAGCTTTACAAAAAAACGGCATCAACGAAGCGCCTTCACATCGTGAAGCAGGGCCCGCACGCGGAATATCTGTTGCGCAAGAATCGCGAGGAAATGCTGGAATTGATCCGGGATTGGTTTCAAAATACATTGTAGCGGGCCTTAGTTGAAGAGGAAAACGCTATGAAGCTCTCCCCCCAAATCATTCTCGCCCAGGTATTGTTCACGCTCTTTATGTACGGTATGGGCGTTCTGGTCCTGGGGCTGGCCATTTTCCCGGGGGTCGCCTTCCTTTATCATATCTGGGTGTCCACGCCGGGTGTCGCGATCGGCCTGCGGTTGCTGTATTTTTGTTTCGGGTTCGTCATCGGGTATTTTGTTTCCGGGGCGGTTTTGATGATCCTGGTGAGCCTCATTCGGGTGGCCTTCAATCTGCAACTGAAGGAAGGCGAGTTCGGCCTGGGCTCGATCGAGATCTTCAAATGGGTCTTCGTCAACGCCCTGTTCCTCGTCGTCAAAGTGATCTTCATGGATTTCATACTGCTGACGCCCTATTGTTCGATCTTCTACCGCTTGATGGGCGCCAAGATCGGCCATAATGTCATGATCAATTCCAAGAACGTGGCCGACCTTTCGTTGCTCGAGATCGGCGACAGCACCGTGATCGGCGGCAACGCCACGGTGATCTGCCATTCGTTCGAGCAGAAGGGCTTGAAGCTCAAAAAGGTCAGCATCGGCAACAACGTGATCATCGGGCTCAATTCGGTGATCCTGCCTGGGGTGGAGATCGGGGAGCGGGCGGTCGTGGCCGCCGGCGCCATCGTCCCCAAGGGCACGAAGATCGGCCCGGGCAGCGTCTATCTGGGCGTGCGGGAATAGAGCAGGGAATGTTCTGGCAATTGGGCCGTTTTGGGTAAGAATAACCCCGGACAACGCTTGACAAAACAGCCCTCAATGGCTATATTGACAAGGGCCTGGAAGAAATTCCTGCCTATCTTAAATTTCCTTAAGGATTTCAGTTTTTGGCTTTACGTTCCGCCCTCCTGTTTTAAGCGGAAGGTGCCTTCCGTGTAGGCGAGTAGTCCCATGAAGAAAGCCATCCTGTATCTGCAAGACGGCACGACCTTCAGCGGCCAATCCCTGAAAGTGACCGGAGAATCCGCCGGCGAATTCGTCTTCAACACCGCCATGGCCGGTTATCAGGAGGTCCTCACCGACCCTTCCTACACCGGGCAGATCGTCGTGATGACCTACCCTTTGATCGGCAACTACGGCGTCAACGAAGAAGACGTCGAATCGAAGAAAATTCACGTCAAAGGTTTTGTCGTCAAGGAATTCTGCCGGCGCCATTCCAATTTCCGCTCCACCCAAAGTCTTATCGATTATTTAAACGACAATAAAATCCTAGCCGTCGAGGGTGTGGACACCCGGGCCCTCACCCGGCACCTGCGGCTTTTCGGCGTCATGAAAGGTATGATATCCACGGAAGATTTCGACCCGAAGAGCCTCGCCAAGAAGCTCGCGGCCGTCCCCGACATGGTTGGATATGATCTGGTCAAGGATGTGACCACGGACAAGAAATACGTCTGGCCCGCGAAGGGTCCCATGAAATTTCGGGTCGCCGCCATCGATTGCGGTATCAAGTTCAACATCCTGCGGATCCTGGCGGAGCTGGGCCGTGAAGTGCACGTTTTTCCGGCGACCGCGAAGCTCGAAGAGATCCTGGCGGTCAAACCCGACGGGCTGTTCCTCTCCAACGGCCCGGGCGATCCGGCGGTGGTAACGTACGTAATCGACACGGTGCGAAAATCGTTTGGAAAACTTCCCATCTTCGGCATTTGCCTGGGCCATCAAATTTTGGGACTCGCGCTCGGTGGACAAACCTATAAATTGAAATTCGGCCATCACGGCGCCAATCATCCGGTGATGGATAAGCTGGCCAATCGCATCGGGATCACCTCCCAGAATCATGGCTTCTGCGTGGACTTAAAAAGTCTCAACGCGAACGACGTTGAGATCACCCACGTGAATCTCAACGACAATACCGTCGAAGGGCTACGGCACAAGAAATTCCCGATGTTCTCCATTCAATATCACCCGGAAAGCGCCCCGGGCCCGACCGATGCGCAGTATTTGTTCGGGCGGTTTATTGAATCGATGGGAAAGTTCAAGAAGTGATTTGTGGAACGTGATACGTGAATCGTCGACGAACCACGTGTCACGAGCGACGAGCCACTTTTCAAGATATGCCTAAAAGGACAGACATCAAAAAGATATTACTCATCGGCTCCGGGCCCATCGTCATCGGCCAGGCGTGCGAGTTCGACTATTCGGGAACGCAGGCCTGCAAGGCCCTCAAGGAAGAGGGCTTTGAGATCGTGCTGTGCAACTCGAACCCGGCAACCATCATGACCGATCCGGAGATCGCCGACCATACCTACATCGAACCTTTGACCCCCGATTTTGTTGAACAGATCATCAAGAAGGAACGGCCGGACTCGATCCTGCCGACTTTAGGCGGGCAGACCGCCCTCAACATCGCCATGCAGCTCTCCGAGCGGGGGGTCTTGAAAACGTACAACGTTAGGATGATCGGCGCCACCTATGATGTCATCAAGAAGGCTGAGGACCGCGAATGCTTCAAAGCAGCCTGTCTCAAGATCGGCCTGGACGTTCCTCGCAGCGCGTTCGCACACACCGTCGAGGAGGCCGTGAAAGCGGCAAAAGAGATCGGCTTTCCCCTCATCATCCGGCCCAGCTACACGCTGGGCGGGACGGGTGGGGGTATCGCCCGCAACCTGGAAGAGCTCGAGCGCGTCGCTTCTTTAGGCATCGAGAGCAGCATGATCCGTGAAGTGATCGTCGAGGAATCGATCGAGGGCTGGAAGGAATTCGAGCTCGAGGTCATGCGCGATAACAAGGATAACGTGGTTATCGTCTGCTCGATCGAGAACCTCGACCCGATGGGCGTGCACACCGGCGACAGCATCACGGTTGCCCCGGCGCAGACCCTGACCGACCGGGAATATCAGGCCATGCGCAACGCGTCGCTCGCTCTCATCCGGGAGATTGGCGTGGAAACCGGCGGCTCTAACATTCAATTTGCCACCGATCCGCGTAATGGCCGCATGGTCGTCATCGAAATGAACCCGCGCGTGTCGCGTTCCTCGGCCCTGGCCTCCAAGGCGACGGGGTTTCCCATCGCCAAGTTCGCCGCCAAGCTTGCCGTCGGGTATTCGCTCGATGAGATCCGCAACGACATCACCCGCGAGACCCCGGCTTCCTTTGAACCGACCATTGATTATGTGGTGGTGAAGGCGCCGCGATTCACGTTCGAAAAGTTTCCCGAGGCCAAGGATATTCTCGGGGTTTCGATGAAATCCGTGGGCGAGACCATGGCCATCGGCCGCACGTTCAAGGAGGCGCTGCAGAAGGCGCTGCGGGGCCTGGAGATCGGCCACACGGGTCTCGATAACAAACAGGATTTTCGGCAGATCCCCGAGGAGAAGATCGAATTGCGCCTGCGGGAGCCCAACGCCTCCCGGATCTTCTACGTGAAATACGCCCTGCAGAAGGGCTGGAGCATCGAGAAGGTCGCGGAGATCAGCCGGATCGATCCGTGGTTCATCGCGCACATCGCCCAGATCATCGATCTGGAAAAGGAACTCCTCAAATCCTATCACGATGAGAAGAACATCACGCCGGAGCTCCTGCGCAAGGCCAAGGAGAACGGGTTCTCCGACGCGCAGCTGGCGGAATTCATGAACACGAAGGAAGCGACGGTCCGCGCGCTGCGCAAGGAACTCGGGATTACCGCCACGTTCAAGGTGGTGGACACCTGTGCCGCGGAGTTCGAGGCCTACACGCCGTATTTTTATTCGACGTATGAAACGGAGGATGAGGCGGTTCTGGAGAATGCGCGCCTCGATAAGGAAGCGAAGGGCCAACGCAAGAAGATCATGATTCTGGGCGGCGGGCCCAACCGCATCGGCCAGGGGATCGAGTTCGACTACTGCTGCTGCCACGCGGCGTTCGCGCTCAAGGACCTCGGTTACGAGACCATCATGGTCAATTCCAACCCGGAGACCGTCTCGACGGATTACGACACCTCCGACCGGCTTTATTTCGAACCGCTCACGTTCGAAGACGTGATGAACATTTACGAAGTGGAGAAGCCCGACGGTGTCATCGTGCAGTTCGGCGGGCAGACGCCCTTGAACCTGGCGCGGCGGCTCCATGAGGCGAAGGTCCCGATTGTCGGCACCACGGTCGATTCCATTGATCTTGCGGAGAACCGCAAGCTTTTCGCCGCCTTCATCGAAAAGCTCGGTCTCAGCCAGCCGGAGAACGGCTCCGCCATGACGACCAAAGAGGCGGTCGACATCGCCACGCGCATCGGTTATCCGGTGCTGGCGCGGCCCTCGTTCGTCCTGGGGGGCCGCGCCATGCGGATCATTTACGACAAGGAGTCGCTGCTGAGCTTCATCGAAGAGGCGCACGATGTTTCCCGCGGCAACCCCATCCTCATCGACAAGTTCATCGAAGAGGCCATGGAGGTGGACGTCGACGCCCTCTGCGATGGGGAAAAGACGCACGTCACCGGCATCATGGAGCACATCGAGAACGCCGGTATCCATTCCGGCGATTCGGCGTGCGTGCTGCCGCCGCACACCTTAAGCGAAGAGATCATCGCCAGGATCAAAGAGTACACGAATCAGATCGCCCTGGGGCTGAAGGTCGTCGGGTTGCTCAACATCCAATACGCGATCAAGGGGGGGAAGATCTTCGTTCTGGAAGTGAACCCGCGCGCGTCCCGGACCGTGCCGTTCGTCAGCAAGGCCACGGGCTTCCCCATCGCCAAGATCGCGGCGCAGATCATGGTGGGCAAAAAACTTCCCACGTTCGCTCTGCCGCAGATGGATGACCTCAAGCATGTTTCCGTCAAGGAATCCGTGCTGCCGTTCTCGCGGTTCTCGGGTGTGGACATCGTCCTCGGGCCGGAGATGAAATCGACCGGCGAGGTCATGGGCATCGACCTGTCCTTCGGCGCCGCCTTCGCGAAATCCCAGGCGGCGGCCAATTCCGCCCTGCCGAAGACCGGAACGATCTTCATCAGCGTCAACGAGTTCGACAAGCGCAACATCGTTTTCCTGGCCAAACGGCTGGTGGACCTGAAGTTCAAGTTGGTCGCGACCAAAGGCACCGCCAAGGTCCTGCGCTCGAGCGGCGTCCCCGTGGAAGAGGTGGACAAGCACGGCGAAGGGAAAAACAATCTGTTGACATTGATTAAGAGAAATGAGATAAATTTGATTATCAACACGCCCTCCGGCAAAAGGAGCCAGTCCGATATGCGGGCCATCCGCGCGGCAGCGATCATGCACAACGTCCCCTGCATCACGACACTGCAAGGGGCCGAGGCCGCCGCCAACGGCATCGAATCGAGCCTCGCCAAGGAATTCACCATCCAGTCTCTGCAGGAATACTATAAGCAAAAGAGGAACGAGCCATGTGCGGTATAATCGGCGTCTCAAAGCATGATGAGGCCGCGAAGGTCGCTTTTATGGGGTTGTACGCCCTGCAGCACCGCGGGGAAGAGGCCGCCGGGATCGCCTCTTTCGACGGCAAGGACATCTACATCACCAAGAACCAGGGGCAGGTCGCCGACGCCTTCGATGAGCGCTCACTGGCCAGTCTCAAAGGCTACGCCGCCATCGGCCACTCGCGTTATTCCACGACCGGCTCGAGCAACATCAAGAACGTGCAGCCGTTCTTGGCCATGCACAAAGGTAAGCCCATCGCGGTCGCCCACAACGGGAACCTCACCAATACCGAGGAGCTTTACCTGAAGCTCGAAGAGGAGGGCGCCATCTTTCAAACGACGATGGACTCCGAGATCTTCGTGCATCTGCTGGTGCGCGCCAAGAACGGCAACCTGAAGGACTGGATGGCCAACGCCCTTTCCCAGGTGGAAGGCGCCTACTCGGTGGTCTTTCTTGTTGGAGAAACGATCATCGGGGTGCGCGATCCGCACGGATTTAGGCCGCTGTGCCTGGGGAAACTTAACGACGGCTATATCCTGGCTTCCGAGAGCTGTGCCCTGGACCTTATCAATGCTCAATTCATCCGTGAACTTGAACCCGGGGAAATGGTGGTCCTCCAGGGGGACAAACTGGAATCCCATTTTCTTCCTACCAAAGGCAAGGCCCGGATCACCCAATGCATCTTTGAGAACATTTATTTCGCCCGGCCCGACAGCAATATTTTTGGCGATAATGTCTATGAAGTGAGGAAACGTCTGGGCGCGCAGCTCGCCAAGGAACACCCGGTCAAGGGCGCCGATTTCGTGATGGCCATTCCGGATTCCGGCAATTATGCGGCACTGGGTTACGCCCAGGAACTGGGGATACCGCTCGAAGTGGGGATGATCCGCAACCACTATATCGGCCGCACCTTCATCCAGCCGTCGCAGTTCATGCGGGATTTTCGCGTACGGGTGAAGCTCAACCCGATCAGCGCGGTCCTCAAAGGGAAGAAGGTGATCGTCGTCGAGGATTCGATCGTCCGGGGGACCACGAGCCGCAGCCGCATCGAGGTCCTGCGCAGCGCCGGCGCCAAGGAGATCCACATGCGCATCAGCTGCCCCCCGATCAAGTCGCCCTGCTTTTACGGGATCGATTTTCCCAGCAAGAAGGAATTGATCGCCTCGGACCATTCGGTCGCGCAGATCGCGGAGTTCATCAAGGTGGATTCCCTGGAATACCTGAGCCTCAAAGGCATGCTCGATGTCATGAAGAGCCCGGGCAACACCTTTTGTTACGCCTGTTTCACCGGAGAATATCCGGTCAAGATTCCTTCGAACCAGAGCAAATATCTGCTGGAAGGCCAGAAGCATATTAATAAATAGAGACTGAAGAACGTTGGACGTTGGCTCCGCCAACAAAGTTGGCGGAGCCAACGTCCAACGTATCTAAACTATGGGTAAATTTATTTTCATAACTGGTGGTGTCGTCTCAAGCCTCGGCAAGGGTATCGCCGCGGCCTCCATCGGGAAACTCCTGGAGTCCCGGGGCCTCAAGACGACGATCATGAAGTGCGACCCCTATCTTAACGTCGACCCCGGGACCATGAATCCCTATCAGCACGGCGAGGTGTACGTCACCGACGACGGCGCGGAGACGGACCTGGACCTGGGGCACTACGAGCGTTTCACCAACGCCGTGGTGAGCCAGGACAACAACATCACCGCCGGCAAGATCTATTATTCCGTCATCATGAAGGAACGCAAAGGCGATTACCTGGGGAAGACCGTGCAGATCATTCCCCACATCACCGATGAGATCAAGAACTGCATCAAGAAGGTCTCGAAGGAAAAGGACGTGGACATCACGATCGTGGAGATCGGGGGGACCGTCGGCGACATCGAGAGCTTGCCGTTCCTTGAGGCCATCCGCCAGCTGAAATGGGAGCTGGGACTGACCTACGGGCTCAACATCCACGTAACGCTCTTGCCCTACATCAAATCCGCCGGCGAGCAGAAGACCAAGCCCACCCAGCACAGCGTGGGGCGTTTGCGGGAGATCGGGATCATCCCGGACATCCTGTTGTGCCGCACGGAAAAGCACATCTCGAAAGAGGAGCGGGAGAAGCTGGCGCTCTTCTGCAACGTGGACAAGGAGGCGGTCATCGAGGCCGCCGACG
>JAHFFX010000201.1 GCA_023247755.1 Candidatus Omnitrophota bacterium
GAACATCATGCTGACCAAATCCCACGGCCGCATCGACAATACGGCAGCGGGAGATCTGATCATCTCCGCTGGGAAAGCCGCAGAAGGGGTCCTGGAGATCAACGCGCAGGGCGACCTGGTTACGCACCAGTTCACTCCGGGCGCCATTTGGAAGCTCCCGGCGCTATCGGCGGCCTCAGCCGAGAAGCGGGAGGATTTTCTGCAGCAAATCCTGGGCGGTAAGCTGGATGCCGCTTTGCCGCTGAGCGCCTTGAGACTGGACCCTTCGTTAATAAAGGTTCTTCGCGGGCAAGCGCCCATTGCGTTATTGGCCCAGAACGAATTGACCCCCCACATAACTTTCAGCCTTACTTATTACGAGATGGATCCAGCTACTGGCAAGCAAGGGAAACCGATCAGCGATGTTTCCCCGTCGGCGGCTATCAGCAAGCGCGCGGCCGGGTTCTTTGGTGATGATGCTTTCGGATCTTCTTCATCACCGGAAGCGGGCGCTCCCGCCCCGACTGTGCAGTCAGGAGAGAAGATTTTGGATAGTGACGCGGGTAAAGATTTTGTTGGAGGCGTTCAGAAGTTTACCGAACCCGACGCAACCGCCTCCGGAGATAATATCCAAACTCAGATTCAAACGCAGATCCAGGCGCAGATCCAACCGCGCTTCATCGCCTACGGCAACTCCAACCAGATCTGGTCTTCGGCCCCCGGCGGCAGGGAAGGGACGGTCTTTGTCGACCTGATGGGCCGGTTCATCGGCGGGTCGCAGACCACCGTTTCGAGGATCAGCGACGGGAGGGGCAAGTTCAAGGCCCTCGACACCCTGAGCGAACCGCAGCTGGTGGCCGCCCTCAGCCAGCAGCTGAAGCGTAATCTCTTGCAATACAAAGATAAATTGCCCGAAATGGCCGCTATCCTGGGCGTTAATAATGCGTTGAATCAAGAGGACCTGAATACTTTGGCCAAGACCGTGGCGAGCCAAATAGCCTCGGGTGAGGTCAACAGCAATGATCTGGCCGGCTATTTTGCGAAACTTCGAGAGCTCAATCCACAGACCTATGCCCGAGATGGCCAGCTTGCTTCATCGGATCAGGTCGCTGCTTCACTGCTGGGCAAGGCGAAGGATCTGAACGACGACTCGATCAATAAGGAGATCAGCAAAGTTCTTATGTTGGCGAATGCGCTGGCCGGTTCGGACGCGGCCGGTGCTGCTCCCGCGCCGCAAGGTGCAGAGGCTTCCACCTTGGCCGCCATCCGCGCCGCGCTTCAGAAAAATCCTGCCGCTAAAGAAAAATTAACAAAACAACTGGATGAGGAGATCGGAGCCCTGGCGGTGGCCATCAATGAAACCCTTCTGGGAGATAAGTTGGTCAAGGGCGGAAAAAAGCAGGACCTGGCCATTCTTTCGGAGGTCGCGTTCAACTATGGCGGCGATTTCATGTGGACGCCGGGAGGAGCGTGGAGGTCCTATACCGGGTTCGGCCAGCCCGGACGCGTCTGGGGCGATTCGGAATCGAAAATGCCCGCTTTAAAACAGACCCTGTTCAAGGGTCCGCTTATTAAAGAGGTTCAGGATCCGGTCACCGGTGAAATCAGGGAAGAGCTCATCAACCCGGATCTGGGCAAGGAAGATGCGGACTCCAATTTGATCGGGGACAAAATGGCGTTGTTGTACCGGGCGGCCGTCGATGACCGCATCCGGGTGGACCTCTCGCCGTTCTCCGCGATCCTCCAGGGCCATGATGCATATTATTTCTCTTTCCCGGGCGTCGGGGAAGCGGGGGGAGACGCTCCCGATCGGTCACTCTACTTTAAATTGTTCGCCCCGAGGGATAGAAGAGGAAGGGTCATCAATGATTTCTTTACGGGATTCTCTTCCCGCCCCTATGCCGATCTGGCAAAGGCGGCGGAGGAGCAGTCCAAGAAAGAGTTGAAGATCGCCGCGGCCCAGATTGAACCTGTGTCAACGCCGACCGCGGCCGTCGCCGCGGCAGGCGCCGATGAAGAAGCGCCTTTTAGGATCTCGATCAATGTCGAAGGGCGCCTATTGCCGGACCTGACCAACGGTCAGGAATTCGAGATCGGCGATGTTACCGGATTGAACAACGATGTGGAGGACCAGCAATCCGTTTCCAAACTTTCTCTGCTGCACAGCATTGGAAAAATTTATTTGGCGGGCGAGAACGGGGTGAACTTCGGCAACGCCCAACTGGGCGCCGCCACCGGTACGGCGGGCCTCTTTACCTTCAAGAAGGGGGCGGCGGTCGTGTATGGTCCGGCCCTTGATGAAAAGGGAAAGATCATTCGGGATGAGATTACCGGCAAACCCATGGAAATGCCGAAGCTCGCCCTCGGCTCCCAGGAATATTATGGTTTTCAGCAGTTATCGCTGAAAGAATATCAGCGCAGCAAAGATCATTCCCAGAGCGGTCTTGCCCTGGTGCTTCAGGGGACCGATACGCTTTGGGAACAGAAGCCGGCGCCGTGGGCCAAGGCCGCGGCCGGCAAGGAAGACGCGGCCTCCCTCGCCGCCCAGGAAGAGAACTATTTGCAGCCGGTTGAAGAAGGTTCCCATCAGGCCAAGGCGCGGGCAACCGATCGTATCTATAGCGCGCTGGCGTTGCGCGGCGAATCGGGCCGGTTGGAACTCCTGGCCCCGCGCGCGGATTTTGCCAAGAACGGCACTCCATGGATCGACGGGAAGTTCGGCGATATCGCGGGCTTTACGCCGGAGTGGACCGGATTTGGAGCCACCGGGGAAACGCAGAAAGTGGCCTTGCGCCTGCATCCGCAGCCGCCGCAATCGGAAAATGATTCCAAGAAACAGGCGCTCGACACCGTCCCGAATGCGAGAAAGGCCTTGGCGGCGTTGGATGACGACGTCGGGGTTTCCGATTTTGATTACACTACCAATAAAAAGTTCGGTGAGTTCAAATTGAGCCTGGCGGAGAACCCGGAGGGCGAAGCGGATCATGTGACCCGCTTGGCCAAGGTCTCCCGCCTGTCGGCGATCGATCTGCCGCAGTCGTCGCTCCTTATCCCGGGCGGCGACCTTCTGCCGACGGTGGGGGTCTTCGGTGGCGGCGACCAAATAAGAAGTAAAGCCACGCAAGGCTGGAGATTGGAAGACACGGCACTGTCAGAAAGCTTTAAGCCCGGTTTTGTCCACTACACCAATGACGGCGAGACGGTTGTCGGCACTTATGGAAATCCCGACCAAGGGCTCTATCAGATCGGCTCCAACAATTTCTTCGGCGGGGCTTATCTGTGGAACGGCCAAAACTATCTCATTCAGACCGGAACATTCTTGTCTCTCCGGTCAGTAATGGACGCGCACAAGAACAAGGGGGATAAACCCGTCCCCATCGGTGAATCTCCCGCCGGACAGACCAATCAGGTCACCCGATCGATCATGGAAGCGATCGGCGTCGTTACCGAGAAGGTCGATGATACCACGAGCAATATCAAGTACATCGCGATCTCGCCGGAGATCACCACCGAGACCACCAAGACGCTATACAACCTCACCCCGGAGGATCAAAAGAAGATCAAGGAATTGAGCCAGAAGACTCCGAACGGAGAATTAAGGAAGAAATTCAATGCAGATGGGACCGTGACCATTTATTTGTTTGCCAAAAAAGAGTCGACTTTGCCCAAGCATAATGCGCTGGGAATGAAGGGTGCGCCTCCGCCGTCTCATCCTGAGCGAAAGGGCAGGGGAGGATATACAGACCAGCTTCTTGATAATATAACGATAGACGGGGGTGCTTTTGATTTGAGTGCGCTTCCGGAGAGCAAGGACGAGAAACCCATCGATGAGGTCACGATTTCCCCGACCGAGTTTCAAGGCACCATCATCAACAACATCGACTACATCGCCGCCATGGGCAATCCGGAAGGCTCCATCGGCACCGTTAAGGAAGGCGACAAGGTTCGCGGTTACGCGGCCCAAGGCAAAGGCGTTTCGGAAGATGACATCGCCTTCAGCGGCCGGATCG
>JAHFFX010000075.1 GCA_023247755.1 Candidatus Omnitrophota bacterium
TGGAATTCCGATTTCAATCCATTTTCCTTCAGCCGCGTGTTGATCTGGGGGCCGCCCCCGTGCACCAGGATCGTCCGGATGCCCACGTAGCTTAAGAAAACGATGTCCTCCAGAACGTTCTTGCGGATCGGGGCGTTATCGAGGATGCTGCCGCCGTATTTGATGACGAACACTTTCCGGCGGAAGGCGTGGATGTAGGGGATCGCCTCAACCAGGACCCCGGCCTTTTTAATTATATCGTCCATTGATCCTCACGTATTCAAAGGACAGGTCCGAGGTGTAAACCTTGGCCGTTTCTTTTCCGGAATTGAGGTCCACGATGATGTCGATGTCCTTCTTTTTGAAAGAACTGAAATCTATCTTGAGGTTTTTCTCCGTGACGTTTAACCCTAACGAGCCCACGGCGGCCGCAACCCTTCCCCAGTTGGCGTCCGAACCAAAGGCCGCGCATTTGACAAGCATGGAATTGGCGACGGCCATGGCCGCGGCCTTCGCCTGCGCGAACGACCGTCCGCCTTTGACGGTTACGGTGATGAACTTCGTTCCCCCTTCGGCATCCAGCACGATCTTTTTGGCAAGATCAAGGCAGACCAGATCGAGGGCTTCGCAGAATTTGTCGAAATCCTTTCCCGGCGCGGTGATGGGATGATTGCCGGCAAACCCGCTCGCCATGACCGAGACCATGTCGTTGGTGCTCATGCAGCCGTCCACCGTGATACAGTTGAAGGATGCATCAACGGCCCGCCGCAGTGCGGCATCGAGCAGCTTGGGGTTGATGGCCGCATCCGTCGTAATGAAGGCCAACATCGTCGCCATATTGGGCTGGATCATTCCCGATCCTTTGGCGCAACCGCCCACGGTGATCTTCTTCCCGCCGATGGTGGTCGTGACGGCGATCTCTTTGGTCCACTTGTCGGTCGTGAGGATCGCCCGGGCCGCCAGGTGTCCCCCCTTGCGGCTGAGCTTTTGTACAAGGCCCGGCGCCGCCCTTTCGATCTTATTATAAGGGAGCGGTTTTCCGATGATACCGGTGGAGGCCACCAGCACATCCTCATCTGCGATGGCCAGCAGGCGTCCGATGAGCTCCGTGGATTTCTGGGCGTAAAGGAGCCCGAATTGTCCGGTAAAGCAGTTGGCGTTGCCGCTGTTGACGAGGATTGCCTGGGCCCGTTGCCGCCGCATTTTTTTCTGGCAGACGACGATGGGGGCCGCTTTGATGGAATTCTTGGTAATGACGCAGGCGCTGACCGCCGGTATCTCGCAGGCGATCAGGGCCAGGTCCGGTTTGCCGGAACGTTTGATGCCGGCGGCGATTCCAGCGGCCGTGAATCCTAAAGCTGTAGTGACGCCTCCCGGGACTATTTTCATCGCAGTCCCTCGTCTTCCTTGAATCCACACATGAGGTTGAAGTTCTGCACGGCCTGGCCGGCGGCGCCTTTCACCAGGTTATCAATGACGCTGGTAATGACGAGCAGATTGCCCGGGTCGTTGGTTTCAAATCCGATGTCGCAGAAGTTGGTCCCTGCGACGTTCTTGACCTCCGGTTGCGTTCCGGCCTTGAGAACGCGTACAAAGGGTTCGGTCTTGTAGAATTTCTTGTAAAGTTTTTCGGCGTCCGTTGAGGACAGTTTTTTCTTAAGTCGAACGTAGATCGTTTCCAGGATCCCGTGGTTTATCGGCAACAGGTGCGGCACGAACGCAACGCTCACGTTCTTTGAGCTGATCCGGGAAAGGACCTGGTCGATCTCCGGAGTGTGCTGATGCTGCAGGACCTTGTAGGCCTTGAAATTCCCATTGACCTCGGTAAACATGAAGTTGGCCAGCACTTTTTTACCGGCGCCCGAAACGCCCGATTTGGCGTCGATGATGATGGATTCGCAGTCCTCAGAATGGGTGGCCATCAAGGGAGCCAAAGCAAGAATGGCGGCCGTCGGATAACATCCGGGATTGGCAATGAGCTTCGCTTTTTTGATATCTTCCCGGTATAATTCCGGCAATCCGTAGACCGCCTCTTTGAGGTTTTGCGGGTCCGAGTGTTCGTGCTCGTACCATTTGGGGTAATCTTTGGCGTTCTTGAGGCGGTAATCGGCACTGAGGTCGATCACCTTTTTTCCCGCTTTCAACAGTCCCGGGGCGATGCCCATGGCGGTGGTGTGCGGAACCGCGAGGAATACCACATCACAGTGCTCGGAAGCTTTTTTAAGGTCAAAGATCTCGCAGACCAGGTCCGTTCGGCCGTTCAGTCGCGGGCAGATCTCGGCCATCGCTCCGCTGGTATTCTGGGCGCTGGCATAGGTCACCCTGGCGTGAGGGTGTTTCAGTAATAATTCTAAAGCCAGGGCTCCGGAATATCCGCTCACCCCGACAATTCCAACGCGAATCATCGTCGATAACTCCTATAAGCACGCGACTTAGGCTCACCGCTAAGGCGGGGTGGCCTAAGTCGCTGTGCGAATTGGACCCAGCACTAATTTTATTCAGCCATATTCGAAAAATTAGTGCTGGGTTAATTCCGGCAACAACTTACGTCGCTGTCGCTTCCGCAAGTTGTGCCCTCATTAAAATAATGACTTGTATCGTAAAATAAAAAACCTATCTCGTCAACTCTTTTATCGAGGGAGATAGGTTTGAAATTGCCAAAATCTAAGTTTTAAAAAGTCTCTAAACTTTTCCGGGTCAATAACTTGTTAACGCTTGACCCACTGGAATTTCTTCCTCGCTCCCTTCTGTCCGGGCTTTTTTCTTTCCTTCATTCTGGGGTCGCGGCTCAGACAGGCGGCTTTTTTCAACACCACCCGGTTGGCCTCATCGCAAACGGCTAACGCCCGAGATAATCCCAAACGCATGGCCCCGGCCTGTCCCGTGGAACCTCCACCAGCGACCTTGACGAAGATGTCGAACTTATTGAGGGTGTTGGTCAGGCGCAAAGGTTCCAGAATGGAAAGCCGGTCCGTTTCCCTTTTGAAATACTGCTCAAAAGGGTTGTGGTTGACCGTGATCTGGCCCGGTCCGGGGGTTAAGGTAACCCGCGCGACCGAACTTTTTCGACGACCGGTTGCACCATATTTGACGACTTCGACCATGGGAACTATGCCTCCTGATTACGAAGAAAATGCAAGTGGAATCGGGTTCTGCGCCTGATGGGGATGCTTGTCCCCGGCGTAAATTTTCAATTTCCGACGAACTTTGTCTCCCAAGGGTCCTTTGGGGAGCATTCGGTACACGGCTAACTCCATGACGACCGTCGGCCTTCGCTTGAGCAGGTCTTCCAGTTTGGTGATGCGCTGTCCGCCCGGATATCCGGTGAAACGCTGATATTGTTTCTGGGTCATTTTCTTGCCGGTCACTCGGATCTTGTCGGCGTTGATGATGATGACCGTGTCTCCCGTATCGAGGTGGGGCGTGAAGCTGGCCTTGTGCTTGCCCCTGAGGAGCGCGGCGGCCTTGCTGGCGATGCGACCGAGGATCTGATTATTGGCATCGAGCAGATAGCATTTGCGAGTGATCTCCGCCGACTTGGTCATATAGGTTTTCTGGATTTTCATGGATGGATCCTTGCAAAAAAGTCTTGATTCTAGAGACAATGGTTCGAAGAATATAACATGCTCCAGGATTTTGTCAATAAATTATTTGTGCGCTTGGGGATGCGTCGTTTTGACGCATCCCCAAGCGCACCGCGCTAAAAGTTGTGGAATTCGCTGTGACGTTCCGGCATTTTATTTGTGTTCCTTGCCGTAGTCTACCTTCAAGAGGCATAACCCCCAGGCCGGCGCGGTCTTGCCCCCTGCGTTGCGGTCCTGTTTTCTAATGATCTTCCGCATGCTCCCGGAAGGAAGACGGCCGCTGCCGATTTCAAGTAGTGTCCCTACGATGTTACGGACCATCTTGTAAAGGAACCCGTCGGCTTCGATGTCGATCAAGATGATATCCCCGGATTTCTTAATGAGTAGTTTTCTTACAGTTCGAATGGTGCCGCGGGATTTTCCGGATCTGAGGCGCGCCGATTCACTGGTGGTGAAGGATTTAAAATCCTTTTTACCGGTCAGCGCTTTGGCCTCTTTTCTGACCAGGGCCAGATTCAGTTTGTGGGGATAAAAATAAGCGTTATGGCGCCGCTGCGGACTGCGGACTTCCTTATTAAGGATGGTGTAGCGGTAAGTTTTGTTTTTGGCGGAGTACTGGGAATGAAATTGGATCGGAACTTCTTCGACTTTGAGAATGGCGATATCTTTCGGAAGATTGGCGTTAAGCGCAGAACGGATCTCCGAGAGCGTCCGGTCGGTTTCGACCTTGAAATTAGCGACCTGGCCTATCGCATGCACGCCGCTGTCGGTGCGTCCCGAGCCGAGGATCCGCAGGGGCTGCTTGAAGATCCGCTCCAATACCTTTTCGATCTCTCCCTGGACGGTCCTTTGGGTTTTTTCCTGAACCTGCCAACCGTTGAAATCGGTCCCGTCGTATTCGATGGTAAGTTTAATGTTACGCATAGATTAAAAAGCCGAAAGGGCAATCCGGCCCGCAACGGGCCGGATTGCCCCGCACCGGGCCTTGCAATTTATTTGATCAACAGCTCCGCGATCTGCACGGCGTTGGTCGCGGCCCCTTTGCGGAGGTTGTCCGCCACCACCCACAGCCAAAGCCCGTTCTTGACGAACGGGTCACGCCGGATGCGTCCCACGAAGACATCATCGCAGCCTTCGCAATCCTTGGGCATGGGATAGATCTTGTTCTTGGGATCGTCCAGGACCGTGATCCCGGGTGCTTTCTCCAGCAATTTCCGGACCGCGGCGGGAGTGATGGGCTTTTGGGTCTCGATATAGACCGCTTCTGAATGTCCCGTACGTACGGGAACGCGCACCACCGTGGCGCTAATCTTCATCCTGGGATCGTGCAGTATCTTCCGGGATTCTTTGACGAGCTTCCATTCTTCCGTCGTATAATCCTCATCGCCAAAACTGCCGATGTGTGGAAAGAGGTTGAAGGCGATCTTCTGGTCCATGTACAAGGGGACGGTCTCGTCCGAATCGGTCGCCCAGGCCTTGAATTCCTTTTCCGCCTGGATGACGCCTCCCCGTCCGCTGCCGGAAACCGCCTGATAGGTCGAAACGATGACCCGCTTCAACCCCGCCCGCTTTTTAATGGGCGCCAGGGCCACGACCATCTGAATGGTCGAGCAGTTCGGGTTGGCGATGATCCCCCGATTCTTTTTGGCGTCCTGTGGATTGGCTTCCGGAACGACGAGCGGAACGTCCTTGTTCATGCGGAAATCCGCGCCGTTGTCGATGACCACCGCGCCGGCCTTGATGGCGTGCGGGGCATAGGTGACCGCCGCGCCCTTTTCTCCTTCGGTGCCGGCGAAGAGCGCGATATTGATGCCTTTGAAGGAATCATTGGTCAGCTCTTCCACGTTATATTCCTGCCCATCGACCAAGATGGTGCGGGCGCTGCGGGCGAAGACCTTAAGCGTATGGATGGGGAAGTTGCGTTGCTTGAGGACCCGCAGCATTTCTTCCCCGACGGCGCCGACCCCGACGACCGCGACATTGTACCTTTTCATTATCTTCCTTTTTTTGTTTTATAAGGCATTGACGACGAGATCGCCGACTTCCTGGGTCGAATAACCCATTTGTCCGGCGGCGAGGCTCTTGAGCTTGTTGCGCACGACCGATATGACCGCCTCCTCCACCTTCTGGGCGGCCGCGCTCTCTCCCAGTTGAGCGAGGAGCATGGACACCGCGCAGACGGCCGCCAGCGGATTGATCACGTTCTTTCCAGTGTATTTGGGAGCGGAACCGCCGATGGGCTCGAACATGGAAACGCCTTCGGGGTTGATGTTCCCCCCGGCCGCGATCCCCATCCCGCCCTGGATCATGGCGCCCAGGTCCGTGATGATGTCGCCGAACATGTTGTCGGTGACGATCACGTCGAACCATTCCGGGTTCTTGACGAACCACATGGTGGTGGCGTCCACGTGCGTGTATTCCCTTTTGACATCGGGATATTCCTTGCCGACCTCATGAAATGTTCTCTCCCACAGATCGAAGGCGTACGTGAGAACGTTGGTCTTGCCGCAAAGCGTCAGTTGCTTTCTTTTACGTTTCTGGGCCAATTCGAACGCGTAGCGCAGGCAGCGCTCCACTCCTTTACGGGTGTTATGGGAAATTTGGATCGCGACCTCGTTCTTCTTTCCTTTATTTCGGAATTCCCCCAGCCCCTTATAAAGCCCTTCGGAATTCTCCCGCACGACCACAAAGTCGATGTCCGCCGGTTTTTTATTTTTAATGGGGCAGAAACGCTCATCGTAAAGCCGGACCGGACGCAGGTTGATGTATTGGTCCAGGTCGAAACGCAGCCGCAGCAGGATCCCCTTCTCTAATATGCCGGGTTTCACTTCCGGATGTCCGATGGCCCCAAGATAAATGGCATCGAACTTCTGCAGGTCCTTGACGGCGGATTTCGGCAGGACCTCTTTTGTTCGCAGGTAGCGGTCGCCGCCGAAATCAAAGCTCGTTGCGGCATATTTAAATCCGTATTTTCCGGCAGCGGCGGCCAGGACTTTCAGCCCTTCCCGGACGACCTCGGGGCCGGTGCCGTCGCCGGGGATGACGGCGATCTTATAGGATCTTGTTTTAGGAGAAACAGTTTTAGCAGGCATGCCAACGTCCTTTGTTATTGATTGAGGCCATAGTGTATCACAACTTTTCGAGATTTTCTACGGTTGGTAACGTTTGACGACCAGGGTGGCGTTGTGGCCGCCGAACCCGAGGGAATTGCTGAGGGCGGAATTGACGGTCAGTTTGCGGGCGACGTTGGGGACGTAATCGAGGTCGCAGTCGGGGTCGGGGGTCTCATAATTGATGGTGGGCGGAACGATGTTATCGCGAATAGCGAGCACGCAGGCGACCAGTTCCACTCCGCCGGCCGCGCCCAGCAGATGGCCGGTCATCGACTTGGTGGAGCTGACCGGGATCTTTTTTGCGTATTCCTTGAAGACTTTCTTAATGGCGAGAGTTTCCACCTGGTCGTTGAGCTTGGTCGAGGTCCCGTGGGCGTTGATATAGGAGATGTCCTGAGGTTTGAACCCCGCATCGGCGAGGGCGTTCTCCATGGCCTTGATGGCTCCCCGGCCTTGCTCGTGCGGTGCGGTGATGTGATAGGCGTCCGATGTCCGTCCGTAGCCGGCCAACTCCGCCAGGATCGGGACGCCGCGTTTCTTGGCGTGTTCCAGTTCCTCCAGGATCACCACCCCGGCGCCTTCCGCCATGACGAATCCGTCGCGGTTGAGGTCGAACGGCCGGCTCGCTTTTTCGGGGGCGTCGTTGCGCTCGGAAAGGGCCTTGAGCGCGCAGAATCCGCCAATGCCCAGGACGGTCGTGGCACTCTCCGTTCCTCCGGCGATCATCACATCGGTGTCTCCGTATTGAATGAAGCGCATGGCATCGCCAATAGCGTTATTGGCGGTGGCGCAGGCCGTGGCGACACAGGTCGCCGGCCCCCGGGCCCCCAGCATGATGGATACGTGGCCGGCAGCTTCATTGATGATGATCTTGGGAATGAAGAACGGGGAGATCCGGGAAGGTCCTTTGGCCAACAGCTTGTCATACTCCTCCTCCATCGTCCGCATGCTGCCGATGCCGGAGCCGATGAGCACGCCCACCCGGTCCGCATCCTCCTTTTGCATGTCGAGCTTTGCGTCAGTGATGGCCTCTTTTGCGGCTATGACGGCGAACTGGATGAAGCGCGACAGATGCCTGGCTTCCTTGGTGGAGAAGTGGTCCAATTCATTGATATCGATGACATCCCCGCTGATCCGGCAGTCGAATTTGCTGGCGTCGAAATGGGTGATCGGTCGGATTCCGCTTTTCCCTTTGATGAGGGAATCCCAGAACTTGGGAACGGAGCTTCCCACGGGAGAAACAACACCTTGACCGGTAATGACGACTCTGCGTTTATTCATGCCTGAACATTAATTTGCCCCGACTGGTAAGGTCGAGGCAAATGAGGTTTCCTTAATAATAATTTGCTGGTTGATGGAGAGATGTTATTTGCTGGCGGCTTTTGCTTCGATGTATTTGATGGCATCGCCCACCGTGGTCATTTTCTCCGCATCTTCATCGGGGATCTCGACATTGAACTCCTCTTCCAGGGCCATGATCAGTTCCACGGTGTCCAGGGAATCCGCGCCCAGGTCATCTATGAAGGACGCCTGCGGGGTGACTTCGTCCGCTTTGACGCCCAGCTGTTCCGCAATGATCGATTTGATCTTGTCTTCGACTGCCATGAATGTCCTCCTTTTTTCCTTTTAAATCAGGTTATATCGCTAATCCTCCATCCACCACGATCGTCTGGCCGGTGATGTAATCGGCTTCGGAAGAAGCCAAGAACAAACATACCTGCGCCACATCTTGAGGGGTTCCGAACCTTCCCTGGGGGATGGATTTTAAAATTTCTTCTTTAACTTGGTCTTTCAGCTTGCCGGTCATGTCGGTTTGGATGTAGCCTGGGGCCACGCTGTTGACCGTGATGTTGCGGGAAGCCAGTTCCCTTGCCACCGACTTGCTGAATCCTATGATTCCGGCCTTGCTGGCGGCGTAATTCGCCTGTCCGGCGTTGCCGGTGATTCCAATGATCGAAGCAATGTTGATGATCTTGCCCTTGCGGGCCTTGAGCATGACCTTGGAGAGGACCTTGGTGCAATTAAAAACGCCTTTGAGGTTGGTCGTTATCACGCTGTCCCAGTCCGCTTCGCTCATTCTTAAGAGCAAATTGTCCTTGGTCATGCCAGCGTTGTTAACTAATATATCAATGGACTTATGCTTGTCAAGAATTTTATTGATGATTTCTTCGACATTCTTCCCATTTGTGACGTCGCAGCTAAATCCTTCGGCCCGATGGCCTTCCTTTCGGATATCAGCGGCGACCTCTTCGGCCAGCTGGGCGTTGCGGCCGATCACCGCCACCGTCGCGCCCTCCCGGGCGAAGGCCCAAGCGATCTCCTTGCCGATCCCCCGGGTGGCACCGGTGACCACCACGACCTGATTTTGAAAACGTTGCCCCATAGTTACCGAAAAGCCTCCGCTCCCTGTGAAAGCGAGGTTATATTATCAAGCACCGGCCGATTTGCAAGCCAAATTTGCGGCTTCCTTATTATTACTATATTACTATTCTATAGGGGAAGTTCCGGCAACAGCTCCCGGACCGAATCCTGTACGAACGGTCTTTGCCGCACATCTTCATCCATCACTTGGCTGTTCCAGACCAGAAGGTCCAAGTCAATGACCCGCGGTTCCCCTCCGGTCTGCCGGGAAGTTCTCCCCAGCTCCCGTTCGAGTGCCTTCATCTGCAGCTTAAAATCTTCGCAGTCCGACTCGGTCTCGAGCAGGAGCGCACCGTTGAGGAAATCCGGCGCCTGCGGTTTTCCAATCGCCTGCGTGATCACGAAGCGGCTTTCGGCCAGGATCTGGTATTTTTGGGCCAACAGCTCTCGGGCTTTACGGATATTCTCCTGCGGGCGGATGTTGGAACCCAAGCCCACGATAGCGGTGTTCATCTCTTGGCGCTCAATTCCACGGAAACGGACTTCGCGAACCGCAGCGCGTGAGGCTTGTCGATCCGGACCGAGGCGTTCTGGATCCGTGCGTCTTCCATGACCAGATCGAGGACGAACTCCGTAAGTTTTTCCAGCAGAAAGAACTGTGAGTTTTCAACCTTGCTGATGATCTTTTTTGTCAAAGACTTGTAGTCGACGACGTTGTTCACGTCGTCTTTCTGGCGGGCTTTCTTGCAATCGTAGTTGAAGGTGATGTTGATAAGGATCTCCTGACGGTTCTTCCGTTCCCAATCGTTGATGCCGAGGATGGTGCGGATGTTAAGGTCGGTGATCTGGATTTTGGCCATAGTTTTGTCCTTTAGTAGCGTATAGCGTACAGCGAATAGCGTATAGTAGGGGTCAGGGTTTAGTAATCAGTAAAAATATAAAATTGTAGATTATCAAACTATCCGCTATTCCCTATACCCTATACGCTAAATCAGATGCTCTCCCCCGTCATTGAAAATGAACTGTCCGGTCAGGAACTCGCTCTCTAAAAGGTATAGTGCCGCCTTCGCGATCTGCCGGGGATCGCCGCGGCGTTTGAGCGGAATGCCCAATGCGCGTTTGTTCAAATATTTCTCACTGCGGTCGGCCGGAGGAAGGATAAGCCCGGGGCAGATACCATTGACCCGGATCTTCGGTGCCAGCGCCACGGCGGCCATTTGGGTGAATTCGGCCAAAGCTTTTTTGCTCAATAGATAAGGGAAGTGCGACGTCCGGTATTTGACGATGTCCGTATCGAGCAGGTTGATGATGTGGCCGGTCTTGCACAAGCGGGCGAACTCGCAGCTTAGCAGGTAAGGAGCGATCAGGTTGACGGAAAAATGTCCATGGAACGACGGCAGGTCGGCACTGGAAAGTCCCGACGGTCT
Source organism: Candidatus Omnitrophota bacterium (assembly GCA_023247755.1). Taxonomy (GTDB): domain Bacteria; phylum Omnitrophota; class Gorgyraeia; order Zapsychrales; family JAHFFX01; genus JAHFFX01. The sequence goes on from JAHFFX010000075.1 coordinate 10,465, forward strand.
AAATAAAGAAGCGCTGTTGATAAGAACGTTCAGGTCGGGGAATCGGGTCTGGACTTGACGGATCAACGCCCGTACCGCCGTTTCGCGCTGCAGATCGCAGGGGAAAATTTCACAACGAACGCCTTGGCGCGTAATGAGCGCCGCCGTTTCCTGGGCTTCCGGGCGGGAACTATTGTAGTGAATCGCAATGTCGTAGCCGGCCCCTGCCAAGGCGATGGCGATGGCCTGTCCGATGCGTTTGGCGCCGCCGGTCACCAGGGCCGTTCCTTGGGAAGCGCGGGAAGGTTTCATTATTTAATGAGACTGAGGAACTCCGCCCGGGTCGAGATCTCTTTGCGGAAAGCCCCAAGCATGTAGGAGGTTTTCATGACCGAATTCTGTTTTTCCACCCCGCGCATCATCATGCACAAATGTTGCGCTTCGATGACGACCCCCACCCCTTGGGCTGCAGAACGTTCATGAGGGTCTCGGCGATCTGTTTCGTGAGGCTTTCCTGTACCTGTAGTCGCCG
>JAHFFX010000076.1:0-2445 GCA_023247755.1 Candidatus Omnitrophota bacterium
ACGCAAAGGATAGGAACACAAACAAGAGGGCCGGCCCCGCCACAGGCGGGGCCGGCCCTCTTTGCATTTCACCTACCTTATATCAACTCTTCCGCTGGTAATCGTCCTGCAGGCGGATGATATCGTCCTCCGCAAGGTAGCTGCCGGTCGCGACCTCAATGAAGATGAGAACGTCCTGCCCGGTGTTGCCGATGCGGTGCACGGCGCCCAGCGGTATGTCGAGGACCACCCCCTGCTCGACCGGGATCTCCTTGTCATCGATGACGGCGAGCCCCCTCCCGTAGACGAAGACCCATTTTTCCGAACGCTTCTGGTGCTTTTGCAGGCTCAAGCGCGCGCCGGGCTTGACCTCCACCCTTTTGACCCAAACACCCGGCTCCTGAAAAAGCTTGAGGTAATTTCCCCAGGGGCGTTCACAAAACTCCTGTTCCATCCTCTCAACTCCCGGTAACTTACCTTATAAATTATTCTGGATCGCGTCCAGGACCTCGCGGGAACGCTTCTCATCGCCGATCGTTCCGACCCGGACCTCGATCCGGCAAGCCTTCGCGCTTATGGCATCAATGTCGATCCAGACCCTGGCCCCGTCGGCGAACTCCGATTCGATCTTGGAGGTAAGCTTGTCCTTGCGGTCAATAATGACCGGCAGCTCTATCTTCTTAAGCCCCTTGAGCGCCGCGGCGTGCGCGGTATCCAGGGAGACGTTCAATTCCTGCTTGAGCTTGCCCTTGACCCAGATGATCCCGCCCGCGCCGGCGGCCGCTCCGACCAGAAGCCAGAAACACCCGGCGGAATTGACGGTGATCATGGCGAGGACCACGAATTGCCCGATGTATTTCCAGAATTTCGTTTTTCTCATAATGGCCTCCTTCAGAGAAACGATCATTTCATTTGTTGCTATTCTACCCCATTATGTTCCCGAATAAAAAACATTTCTTCGATTTCAGCCGTCCGTGAAGAACTGTTTCAAAAGCGAGGCCAGGCGGCGCAGGTCCTTTTGCGAATGGGCCGAAGAAAGGAAGAACGCCTCCAGGTCCGCCGGCGGCCAATAGACGCCGTTGTTCAAAAGCCACCCGAAAAGCCGCGCGTAAAGCCCCGCCGAGGAAGCCGCCTGCGCGTCCGCATAATCGCGCACGGGTTCCTTCCTGAACCGAAGGCTCATCATCGATCGGTAGACGGACAAATGGGCAGGTACGTTCTTCTTGCGAAAATGTTCGTTCATTTCCCGGCCGAAGCGCTCCGCCAGGCGGTTAAGCCGCTCATAGAATTCCCCATTGAGGTTCTTGAGCGTGGCGAGGCCGGCGCTCAAGATAACGGGATTTCCGGAGAACGTCCCCGCCTGATAGACACCGCCCAGCGGCGCCAGGCATTCCATGATGTCCTTGCGCCCGCCGTAAGCCCCGATGGGGAACCCCCCACCGATGATCTTCCCCAGACAGGTGAGGTCGGGGATCATGTCCAGCTCCTTTTGCACGCAGCCCAGGCTTGTCCGAAAGCCGGTCATGACCTCATCAAAGATCAGCACGATGCCGTATTTCCGCGTGAGATAACGCAGGACCTTCAAGAAATCCTTTTTGGCCGCAACAACGCCCATGTTGCCGGCCACCGGTTCGATGATGACACCGGCGATGTCCTTATGAAAACGGTTGAGCGTTTCCATCAGCGCCGCCGTGTCATTATAGGGAAGACTGAGGGTGTTCTGCACATGGGCCCGCGGGATCCCCAGGCTCGAGGACTGCTGCAGCTTGGCGACCCCGGAACCGGCGGCGATGAGCAGGTCGTCCACATGCCCGTGATAACATCCGTCGAATTTGACGACCATTTTCCTTTTTGTGAAACCGCGGCTGAGCCGCACCGCGCTCATGGCGGCCTCCGTGCCGGAATTGACGAAACGCACCAGCTCGATCGAAGGAACGTGCTTGACGATGAATTGCGCGATCTCAACTTCGATCGCCGTGGTGGTCCCGAAACTCGCGCCCGCCGCGGCCGCCTTCTTGACGGCCGCCACGACCTCCCGGCGGGCGTGCCCCAGAATAAGCGCACCCCAGGAAAGACAGTAATCCGTGTAGGCGTTCCCATCGACATCCTGGAATCTCGAACCCTTGCCCCTGGCCATCACCAACGGGTCGCCGCCGACCGAGACAAAGGAACGCACCGGGCTGTTCACCCCGCCCACCAAAACTTCCCTGGCTTCCTTAAAAATCTTTACGGAGTTTTCGACAGCCACCGCATGACCTCTTCGGCAAAATAGGTGATGATGATGTCGGCGCCCGCTCTTTTAATGGAGGTCAGGCATTCCAGAACGACCTCCCTTTCATTGACCCAGCCGGCCGCGGAGGCGGCCTTGAGCATGGAGTATTCGCCGCTCACGCTGAAGGCGGCGAGGGGAACCGTGGTTTGATGCTTGATGAATGAGATCACATCGAGATAGGCGAGCGCGGGCTT
>JAHFFX010000076.1:2455-10965 GCA_023247755.1 Candidatus Omnitrophota bacterium
ACCATCAGGATGTCCGCTCCTTCTTCTATATCCTTCCAGGCCTCCTTTAACGCCTCCCGGCGGTTCGCGATGTCCATTTGATAGGAGCGGCGGTCGCCGAATCCCGGTTTGGAATCGACCGCCGACCGGAACGGGCCGTAGAAGGCGGAGGCGTATTTGGCGGCGTACGACAGGATCGAAATGTCCGAAAAACCGTTCTTGTCAAGCTCCTGGCGGATATGGCCCACCCGCAGGTCCATCATGTCCGACGGGGCCACGATATCCGCCCCGGCGGCAGCGTGGGAAACGGCCACTTTCGCCAGGATGGGCAGGGTCCGATCGTTGTCGACGGTCTTTCCGGTCACGACCCCGCAATGCCCGTGCGTGGTGTAGGCGCACAAACACACATCGGTGATGACCAGGATATCTGGGAATTCCTTTTTCACGGCCCGCACGGCCTTTTGGATAACCCCTTGCGCCGCATAAGCGCCGGTCCCTTCGGCGTCTTTGCGGGCGGGCACCCCGAACAAAATGACCGCCCTTCCACCGAGCGCCCGATAATGTTCGACGGCCTTAAGCAGCCGATCCACTGAATAACGGAAGATGCCGGGCATGGAGGCAATGGCCTCCCGCTTGCCCTTGCCTTCAATGACGAAGAACGGCTGGATCAGTTCCTGGGAAGAAAGCCGCGTCTCACGAACAAGTTCGCGCAGGGCCTCGGTCCTTCTTAATCTTCGATAACGGTTCATGGTGTTCCTTTCCATTCATTCCGGGGCCGCCCCGCCTGTCGGCGGGGCGGCCCCAACGATCAAATCGCCACCAATTCGCTGCGATATCCCGCCTTCTTCAAGGCCCGCTGGGTCAACGGCCCCTTGCAAAGGACCTGCCACCCCGCCGGTATCTTTCCGTAATCCTTGAGGAAATTGATCACCGTCGACGGGCTGGAAAAAAGAACGGAGTCGATCGCCTGCGTGAAAATACTTCGCCGCCGCGGCTTGGTGTTCCGATAAACGGCGAATTCCAATACCTGCGCGCCGGCCCTTTGGAGCTGTGTTCTCAAAAAAGGATTGGGCAAAGCGGACCGCGGAAAAATAATGGTCTTCGCTTTAAGGGCATACCGCCTGTTTAACTCATCCCAAAGCCCCTCTGCGGTCTCCACCGCGGCCACCGTACGAGCCGTGAACCCTTCAGCAAGAAGCGCCGCCGACGTTTCCCGCCCCACGACCGCGAACTCGACCGTCCGCAGATTTTGCTTTGGATATCGATTCTTCCCAAGAAATTCGAAGAAATAGCGCACGGCATGGGGACTGGTAAGGACGATGAGATCGGCCTGGCGCAATTTCTTAAGGATCGTTCGGGCCTGCGACGGTTTGATATCAAGGCCGGAGATCTCGATCATCGGCAGATGAACGATCCGCCCGAGCGTTTGATACTTTTCCGGATGCGTTCCCAGATAAAGGATCCGGTGATCGGAGAATCTCCGGGAAGGCGGCGAGGTTGGAACAGCTTTCCAGCGGGTCGGAAAGAGCGGCAGGGCAAAACGGACCGTTTCCCCGACGATGATCAAGGCCGGCGGCTCGAGCTTCCCATCCCTGACCTTCCCTTCAATATCAGCCAGCGTCCCCAGAACGACCCGTTCATCAGCGGTGGTCCCCCGGGATATGACCGCGACCGGAGTGTCCTTGCCCCATTTTGCTTCCCGCAAGGACCTTACGATCGGCTGGATCTTCGATAATCCCATTAGGAAGATCAGCGTATCGGCGGAAGGGACCTTGATGGATTGGGGAGCGGAATCTTTTTCGGCCTCGCCATGGCCGCTGACGAACGCCACGGAGGACGCCACGCCCCGCTCGGTGAGCGGGATCCCCAAAAGCGACGGGATCCCGGTGGCGGAGCTGACACCCGGGATGACTTGAACATCGATATGATAGGCGCGCAAATAGCTGATCTCATCCGCTCCGCGGCCGAACACCAGGGGGTCTCCCCCTTTCAGCCGCACGACCGTTTGTCCCGCCATGGCTTTTTCTTTTAACATCCTGGAGAGAACGGCCTGCGGCAAGGTGTGCGCGCCCTTTCTCTTGCCGACATAGATCTTTTGCGCGTCAGGGGCGTGGCGAAGCAGCTTCTGGTCGATGAGATAATCGTAAAAGACGCAATCGGCCTTATGCAGGATCTGCACGCCCTTGAGCGTGATGAGCCCCGGATCGCCGGGACCGGCGCCGACGAGATGAACGGGGCCATAGCGCTGGCGAACGTCGATGGCGGAAACCTTCTTCTGCAGATCGAGATCAACCCGACGCCCCACCACCGCGAGCTGCCCTTGCAAGGGCGTCGCCTCCCAGGTCATGATCTCTTTGATCCGCTTCTGCAGCCCCAAACGCTTAAGCGCGCACGTAGCCACGATAAGCCCATCGATCTTTCCCTGATCGAGTTGGGACAGACGTTCTTCAATCGTACCGCGGACATCGACCACTTGCACCCGCGGATTAACGGCGCGGACCGCCTGCTGACGGGAAGCACTGCTCGCGCCGACCCGCGCTCCCTTCGGCAGGTCGGCCAGCCGGCCTTTGCCAACAAAGGCATCCGTATCATCCAGGGACGGGGTCAGGGCAAAAAGGATCAACTGCGGCCGCAACTCCTGAGGCAGGTCCTTAGCGCTGTGAACGGCGAGATCGATCTCACCAGAGACGAGCGCCGCGTCCAGCTCATCCGTGAAGAAATCATCGGCTGGGTTCGTGGACAGCGGGGTCTTCTTGTCCTTATCTCCGCGGGTCTCGAAATACTGGAACTGACAGGAAAAGCGTATGCCTTTCTTCTTCAAAAGGCGGAGAACCTCTTCGACCTGGAGCCGGGCCAATGGACTGCCGCGGGAACCGATCCGTACGACGTTATGGGTATGACTTTTCGGGGAACGCATGGGAAAGCTTTTCCGTTCTCTTGAGAAAGTAATTATAGCAACTTTGCGAAAACGCTCAAACCAGTTTTTCCGTCGCCGCTCTCAACCCGGGTAAGGTTCGTGTTTGCAGCCGCGGTGGGCGCAAAACAGCGGAAATGCGATCCCGCTCGCGCAGCAAGGGATCATGACCGCAAAGACGACGATCATGAGGATCATGCCCAAAGAGTGGATCCAGTCCTGCACTCCAAAAGCGGTCAGATACAGGATCGCCGAGAGGCTGCTCAGGAGCACATGCACGGAATGTGAGTATTCCGTGGATTTCTCGATGGCCCCGGGGACGAGAAAACCCGCGATGACCCCCATGATGGCGAAAGGCACAACGATATCCGGATGTTCCAGCAAACAGATATGCACGGCCATGTCGCCGTGCAGCAGGAATTTCCCGCCAAGATATGGGAAGATCGCATCGCTCAACCCGCAAACCACGAGTGAACCGGCGAACCCTACCAGGATCGCCTTGAGCATCCTTTTCTCATGCTTCCAGAACATCGCGGTCGTCGTGACCGCCGAGAAAAGGATGTGGCTCGCGTGGGAAACATGAAAGAATTCCCGGGCGGCCTCGGGCAAATAATCTTCCGCCCGCATGAGGACCGCAAAGAACGTGAAAACCCCCATCAGCAGCATCCCCATCGAAACGCCGAAGATGGTATATGGCAGGTGGTGGCCCAGTTCCTGCAGGATGTAAGCGAACTTATCATTTTTCTTCATGGCGTCTCCTTTTTCGCGGGGAACACTTTTGGCATACCCCCTCCAGTTTCAGATCAATGTCCTCCGGAAGGTTCTTGGTCTTCATGTTAAGACGTTCACGAACATCCGAAAGGTCGACGTCCGAAAGGCATTCCATGTCCCCGCATTCCCGGCAGACGAAATGCGGATGGAGCGGATTGTGTTCCGCACAGGCGATCTCATAGCGCAGGCTCCCCGCGACCGAAGCCATCCGGCGCAGGATCCGCCGCGCCACAAAAAGGTCCAGGATGCGGTAAAGCGTCACCTTATCGATGGACCGCGTTTTGCGCGCCGCCGTCAGTATGAATTTGGGGGTAACCGCTTTGGAGGAGGAGGCAATGACCTTGAGGATCAGGTCCCGGTTGGGGTTCGGATCCACGCCTTGCCGCGCCATCAACTCCCTCGGGTCGCAAAGGGTCTTCATGGGGAGGCATTATAACAGCGTGCAACTGAGTTGCAATATAAATCTTTTAACGAGGGATGAGGGACGACCACTCACTTTGTTCGCTTGGACGAGGGACGAAAAAGCTTTTTCGTCCCTCGTCAGAGTGCCCCCGCCGAAGGCGGGGGGAACGATCGTCCATCGTCCCTATCAAATAAATTCGGTTATTCCTGGACGAGCTTCTTGATCTCCGGCAGGAGTTTGTAGGTGGCTTCCTCGCCGCAACGCAGCAGCCGGTTGACCTGATAGAGCTCGAACCAGTTGATGCCGGCGAGGTCCGGGTGGATCATGATGTCCGCCTGGGTGGCGGACTGCTGGGAGATCACATATTCCGTGGCTTGCAGGGACCGGACGATGATGTCCGAAATGTTCGGCCAGAACAATTTTCTCAGCATGCGCTGGGCATGAATTCCAAGATACTTTCCCGGATCCGGCAAGAACCGCACTTTGGAATTCTCCGCTTCCTGGGCCTGCTCGATCGCATAGCCGCGGACGGCATCGGCCGGCGACTGCAAGACATTGACGGCAATAATCTTCTTGATGCCCAGACCGGCCAGGACGTTGGTCGGCAAGGGGTTAAGCACCCCGCCGTCGATGATGAGCTTGTGGTCTTCCAGAATGGGAGCGATGACGCCGGGGATCGCGATGCTCTTGCGGACCGCGTCCACGAGCGACCCTTGTGAGATGACGATCTCCTCCCGCTGCAGAAGATCGTAGGCCACCACCTTCAGCGGGAACCGGTTGCCGTGGAAGGTCTTCGTTCCCATGTGCTTGCGCAGCCACCGTTCGATGGCATTGCCTTTCATGAGGGCGGATTTCGGAAAACCCGGATCCATCAGCTTGGAGAGCGATTTCTTCTTCTCGAATTCCCGGGCGACCAGCTCCAGCTGGTCGGCGTTCTTGCCGGAAGCCCACAAGGCCCCGATGAGGGCCCCCATGCTGCTGCCGACGACGACGTCGACCGGGATCCCCTCCTTCTCGAGGACCCGGATGACCCCTACGTGCGCGACCCCCAGGGCCGCTCCCCCGCCCAGGACCAGGCCGACCAGCACTCCGCCGATCTTGCGGGCCAGGTGGGTCACGGTCTTGGCGTATTCGCTGTGCGCATTGGGCATGAGGACCGTCAAGTAGTCCGAGACGACGGGCTGCTTAAGCTCCGACGGGTCAATGAAGGGCAGGACACCCGTGACCTGATAGTTGAGGATCTTGTTCACTTCTTCAAAGGACAGATAGCATTTGGGACGCAGACAACTTAAGATGACTTGGACCTTGTCCTTGTCAAAATGGCCTTTCAACACTTCCTTGAGGCGCTCCAGAACGTGCCCCGCCAGCAGCAGGTCCTCTTTCTGGTCGACCGAGACCAGCAGCACCAGGTCCGACTGGATCAGGGTCTCCAGAACGACATCATCCATATCGTTGGGAAGGTCCACGACCACATAGTGAAAATCGTTGGCGAGACTGCTGATGAACTGACTGATCTGTCGCACCACTCCCTGTTCCTGCGGATTGACCGAAACGCTGAGCAACGCCACGGGAAGGTCGGCGGCATGGATGTTGTGGGCGATCTTTTCGTGGTCCCCGATGATATCTTTGAGCGCGACGGCCGGCTTCTTCCAACGGGGCGAAGTTTCATAGGATTTTGTTGGCTCCGTCGAGACCGAGTTCGCCCCGGAAAGGATATTGATATAAATGACCTTCCGCTTGGTTTCCCGCGCCAGTGAAAAAGCGAGGTTCACCGCGAAGGTCGAACTTCCTGATCCCTTGACGGCGCTGTAAATGGAAATGATCGTGCTCTCAAAAATGGATTTGGGACGGATGACCTGGCTGCGGATGCGGCGGGAAAGCGAGCGGCTGAATTCGATCCCCAGGCGCGGAATGGCCTTGAGGATCGCCATGAAATCGTCCTTGTTGATCTTAAGGATGATGCAGTCGTTGATGGCCTGGAAGGTCAGGGAATGCTGTTCTCCCGTCAAAAGCGAGATGATCCCGAAGTGCATCCCCCGCAGGATCAATTCCACGCTTTCCCGGTCGCCGTTGGGCCTGGTCTTATAAGCGTGCAGCCGTCCCGAAACGACGCAATAGAGCGCGTCGGGAGGCGCCCCCTCCAGGCAAACGATATCGCCCTTCTTGAACTCGATGAAGTTCGCCTTGGAAGCGACGCTATGCAGCTCGAACCAGTTCAGCTTGCTGAATATGGGGATCTGCTTGAGGACCTGGTATTTGTTGGCGATCTGATTGAATGGGGCCATGCGGGAGAGGTTAGGTAATGATATCGGTCTCAAGCCACGAAAATTCGTTCTTGAGAACCTTTTTGGCGACACGCACCCCCAGGCGGTCCACGAAACTGGACTCGTCGCGGAAGTTCGTTTCAATGCGCTCATGCGCCTGGCGGCAGAAGAGTTCCGCCAGCTCCGCGGCATTGCTTTGACCGTTCTTCATGAGATGGTCGGCATAAGCGCAGGCCGCGCAAATGGCGAACAGGTCGGTCCCGATATCGACGATACGGTTGAGAACGCTCTGTTTGGCTTCCAGCTTCTTCTGATATCTGAGCATCTGATGAAAGACATCCCGGGCCAGCCGCCGGGAAGATTCGTCGACGTAGGACAAATACGCCTTAAGGGGTTCGGCGACCGGATAGGATCTCAACGAAGGCAGCCAAAGCTTCGGATACCATAAGCTGTAATAGGCGCCGGCCGCCATAAAGGCCTTGAGCTTTTCCGCCGCCGAGGTGTGGGAACTCAACAAAACCTTGCTGCGGCTCAAGTGCGGGTCCAGCGCCTCCCGGGCGATGAACAAATGCATGATCTCGGAGGTCCCCTCGATGATCAGGTTGATCCGCACGTCGCGCATCACCCGCTCCACCGGCCAGTAGTCCGCGCCCCGGGCGCGCAGGGACGAGGACGTTTCATAACCGCTGCCGCCGCGGATCTGCATGGTCTCATCGATAATGGTCCAGCTGTGTTCGGTGCAGAAATACTTCGCGAGCGCCGCCTCCAGGCGAATGTCCTTCTTCTTGTCGTCGGCCATGGCGGACGTGAGCCAGCTCATCGCGTCCATGGCGAACGTATGGCTCGCGATGTATCCCAATTTGAGCGCGATGCTTTCATGTTCGCCGATGGGCGCTCCCCATTGTTTTCTCTTGGCGGACCACTGCCGGGCCACGTTCAGACACCATTTGGCGATGCCGGTGGACGCCGCCGGAAGCGTTAATCGTCCGGTGTTGAGCGTCATCAAAGCAAGCTTCAACCCCTCCCCTTCCCCGAGGATGATGTTCTCCCGGGGGACCTTGACGTTCTTAAAACGGATCAGACCGTTCTGAATGCCGTGCAATCCCATGAACTGGCAGCGGTGCACGATCTCAATGCCGGGGGTCCCGGTCTCCACGATAAACGCGGTGATCTGTTTCTGCTCTTTACCGTGGACGATCTTGGGCGGGGTGACCGCCATGACCACCAGCACGCCCGCAACGAGACCGTTGGTGCACCAGAGCTTCTCGCCGCTGATCAAGAAATATTTGCCGTCCTCGACGGGTGTGGCGGTCGTGGACATGTTCCTCGGATCTGACCCGGCATCGGGTTCGGTGAGGGCGAAGGCGGAAATGGTGCCGTCGGCGAACCGCGGCAGGAACTTCTTCTTCTGCTCTTCGGTGCCGAACAGCTTCAGCGGCTGCGGTACGCCGATGCTCTGATGGGCGGACAGCAGCACCGCCGTGGAACCGCAGTAACTGGCCACGAGATGAATGATCCGGTTGTAATTGACCTGACTGAAACCCAGTCCGCCGTACTCCTTGGGGATCTTGATCGCAAAAGCCTTGAGGGCCCCTAGCCCCTGGTAGACCTTTTGCGGAATGATCCCCGTGCGGTCCACCTCATCGGGGTCCAGGTTCTCTTTAAGGAATTTTTCGAGCTTGGCGAGATATTCGTCGCCCAACTGCTTGTCTTGGACGGACTGTTGCGGAAAGGGGTGAATGAGCGGCCAATCAACGATGCCGTGGAAAAGCTTGAGGGCGAAACTGGGGTACTTCCATTCAGATTCGCGGGAGGCCTCGGCAAGCTCCAGCGATTCGCGTTTTTCTTTACTGATGTTCTTGTCGAACAGGCTCATGGCTTAGTCCTCTTTTCCGAGGGGAAAGCCGATATTTCTCCCTCCAATTTAAAGTATAGAAGGTTTCCCGGTCTTTGTACAACCAAACTTAACATTTTTGCAAACGCAACCGACAGAATTGCTAAAGGTTATGCACCTTGGGGTCCCGAAAGATATTGCTCTGCCAGCTGCGGGACGTCGGTCAGGCGCACGCCGCTGTGCCAGACATTGTCCGGATAGGCCATGATGGTGACCCCTGTAGCGCATTGGCCGAGGCACTTGGCCTGGGCGACCCGGATCCTGGGATGCAACCCCCGCTCCTTG
>JAHFFX010000009.1 GCA_023247755.1 Candidatus Omnitrophota bacterium
GGAATATTTTCTGGCCGTGCGCACGGCCGTGACCCCCGCGATACCGAGGTCGCGGATGCCTTTGAGCGTCGATCCCTCCACCGGATCCATCACGCCGGGATTATAAGCGATCTCGACGGTCCGGACATTGGGTTCCGCGGGCATTGCGTCTGGGTAAGGGTGGGGAAAATAGCGGTAGGCCTGCGTGATCTGGTCCGCGAGCAGCTCGCGGCAGATCTTTTCGACCTGGGGTGTTGCAAGCTCGCCTTCCAGGAGATACACCTGCTCAACAAGCACCCGGGTCACGGAAGTGATTCCCAGCTCAAGGATGTCCTTGCGGGTGCCTTCCCCGGCGGCATCGAACACGCCGGGCTTGTCTTTGATCTCGACTCGCCAAACCATAATCTGAGGATTCAACAGGAGAAATTTGTAGGGGGCTGGTCCCCCTGCCTGCTGGCAGGCAGGGGGACCAGCCCCCTACAAGAAATCTGACTAAAGGACTTTCCTAGTCCCGAACTCTAACGGCTGACCCTGGTCAACACTTCCTGGTAGGCTTCCTCGACCTTTCCCAGGTCCTGCCGGAAACGGTCCTTGTCCAGGCGCTCCTCCGTACCCACTTCCCACAACCGGCAGGTGTCCGGAGAGATCTCATCGGCAAGCAGGATCTTGCCCTTGCGTTTGCCGAATTCCAATTTGAAATCGATCAGCTCGACATTGAGCCTGACGAAGAACTTCGTCAGCAGATTGTTGATCAGGAAGGCATAATCCTTCATGACCTCAACTTCCTCATCGCTGGCGATCTTAAGGGCCCGGATGTGATATTCGTTGATCAGCGGGTCCTTGAGGCGGTCGCATTTATAGGTGTACTCAAGAACCGAACATTCGAGCTTCCGGCCCTCTTCCAGGTTCAGGGCCCGGCACATGGAACCGGCCGCGCGATTGCGGATGATGACCTCGAGAGGAAACATCTCCACCTTCCGGATGAGCATTTCCCGGTCGCTCACCACCCGTTCAAAATGGGTCCGCACACCGTGCGATTCCAAGAATCCGAAGATCTTGGCGGAGATCTTGTTGTTCATGATCCCCTTGCGCTCGATGAAGCCCTTCTTCTCGGCGTTAAAGCAGGTAGTGTCGTCCTTGAAATACTGGATCAGATGCCCCGGCGAATCCGTCTCGTAGAGGATCTTGGTCTTGCCTTCGTAGATCTTCTTCAATTTTTGCATCGAGCCCACTCCTTGTTTGGTCTCACCACGCTCGCGCACGGCGGACACCTAATTTTTAATGTGGTGTGGCAGCTCAAAGATGCGGAATTACAGTCCCACTTTTTTGAAAATCTTGTCGCGGTGCCGAATGTAATACTTGACGTCAAAGCACGCCTCGATATCGCTCGTCTTGAGATATTTGCGGACCTTGCGGTCGCGGCAGAGCACTTCCTTGAAATCGGAGGTCTCCTGCCAGACCTGCATGGCGCAGCTCTGAATGATCTCATAAGCGGCATCGCGGGTAAGCCCCTTTTTCATAAGTTCCAACAAAACCCTCTGGGAATAAATGAGCCCCTTGGTCTTTGAGAGACTATCGATCATATGTTTGGGATAGACCAGCAGCCCTTCCAGGATCGGGACGAATTTATTGAGCATGTAATCGAGGGTGATGGCGGAATCCGGCAGGATCACGCGCTCCGCCGAAGAATGGCTGATGTCCCGCTCGTGCCACAGCGTGACGTCCTCGAGCGCGACCTGGACGTTGGCGCGGAGCAGCCGGGAAAGGCCCGAGATGCGCTCGCAGGTGATGGGATTGCGCTTGTGCGGCATCGCGGAGGAGCCGATCTGCCCTTTGAAGAACGGTTCTTCGACTTCCAGCACCTCGGTCTTCTGCAGCAGGCGTATCTCGGTCGCGAACTTATTGAGCGAAGAACCCACGAGGGCCAGCGTCTGGACGAACTGAGCATGAATATCGCGCTGAATGACCTGGGTGGCGACGTTGGCGGGCTTGAGACCCAATTTTTCGCAAACATATTCCTCGACGTGCGGATCGATGTTGGCGTAAGTTCCGACGGCGCCGGAAAGTTTCCCCACCCGCATCATGGCTTGCGCCTGTTCCAGGCGCGCGAGGTGCCGCATCATTTCATCGTACCAGACGGCGAGCTTGAGCCCAAAGGTGGTGGGTTCCGCGTGGACGCCATGCGTGCGCGCCACACAGATCGTGTCCTTGTATTTCTTGGCCTTCAGCTTGAGGACGTTGAGGAGCTTCTTGACGTCGTTGATGATGATGTCGCTGGCCTCGACACACTGGACGGACAGCGAGGTATCCAGAAGATCGGACGAGGTCAGCCCCATGTGCAGATAACGCGCTTCCGGCCCCAGATTCTGCCCGACGTTGACGATGAAGGCGACCACGTCGTGCTTGGTCTTTTCTTCGATGCGCCGGACCTCATCGAGGTCGAACTTGGCGTTCTTTTTGATCTTTTCGAGCGCGTCCTTGGGGATCATGCCGAGCTTGCACATCGATTCGCAGGCAAGGATCTCGATCTTGAGCATGATCTCCATTTTGTGCTGGTCGGACCAGACATTTCCCATCTTGGATAAGGTGTAACGATCAATCATTTCTAACTCCCGTTATTTTTCATCCCCGCTGTCCCGCCTTTGGCAGGACGAGAAGCGAGAACGAGGCGCGTCTCTCTAAAATTTCGTTTTAAGGTGACGGCCTTCTGCGGACTTTGTCTTATTTGGGCCCCAAGGACAAAAATATCCCCTCGCCTGACCCTTCATGGAAAGGTCACGCAAGACTTAATGTTCTGTCATGATGGAATTTAGGATAAAAAATGCGGACTACCTCGTTTTCAAGCTTCTCTAATATAGCAAAATTCTCAAACCTGGTCAACGAAAAAGACATTCTGCCCTACCAGATATTATGTAACCATCTGTAAGAATTGAAGATACGGACTAATAAAAATTTAACAAAAACCCGCCATCCCGGTGATCAGAACGTTAACTCTTTTATTCCAAACGATTTAAGGATGCGGAAGAACCGCTGAGATCAGGGCGTGAGGGGTTTGGGAAGGACTTCCTGAAAATATTTTTCATTGGCCTGCATGCTGTCCTCCATAAGCGAAGGTGTTACGCGGATAAGCTTGCGGCCAACCGGGCTTTGATAAAAAGAAAGCAGGACCTGTATCTCCTCTTCGGAAAAATATTTGTCATAAACCGGGATCAATCGTTCCACGACCTCTTCGGTCTTGAAAGCCTTTTTAAGCTGCTCGGATTCTCCCGGTTTCGCTTCCTTCATCAACTGGTCGAACATTGCATCCAAGGACGAACGAGTCCCCATGGCATCAATGAGCTTTACTATCAGCTCCCGCTTGCTTCCTTGGGGGAGCGGCTCGGTAAAAGGCGTTGTGGCGGTCTTATCTGGACCGGCCGCAGCGGAAGGCGCCAGATCAGCTGGAGGAGCTGCGACCGCCGGCGCCGGCAAGGTCTCTTCTTTTGGCGGTACGGCTTTAGGGGGCAGTTCCGGTGCGGGGTTCTCCGAAGTAGAGGTAGAGACCGCCGGGACTGTTCCTTCTTTCGCTGGCGCGGCTTCCGGCAGCAGATCCGGCATGGAGACCGCGCTCGAAGCAGGCGCCGGTATTTCACCAGTGGAGGGTAACGGCGGATTTTGCGCCGCAGTTTCCGGAACTTTGTCTTGCGCTCCCGTCGGCGGGATCAGCTTCTGCCCTTCCCCGGTCTCATCCGGGGCGGACGCCTCCGCCGCGGGAGGCATTGGTGCTTTTTCCGGATCTAAAGGTGATCCTGATTTCTTCTCGAGCGTTTCCGGTGCGGCCGCGGCGGGCTTGCCTTCCTCAATATGATCGATCTCATCGGCGTAATAAGTGATGGTGACGCCGCTGATGTCGACCTTGGTGGACTTTTCCGTGCGCTCGATGATCTTTCCGTTGATCTTCTTGCCGTTGTTAAGATAGAGCGTATCGGCACCGGCGAGGACGACCGGCAGGATAAGCAATCCCCCGGCCAGCGCAACACTACAGAAAGATCTCATAAAATTTTTTCCCATAGAACTCCCGAAAATTCATCGCCGTTTCTCAGCGTTTTTATTGTAACGGCTCTACTCCGCTTGGTCAATCATTACGCGGCAAATCTTGTATTGAAGACTCCCGGTGGGTATGCTACGATAGCGCTTCATCGGAAGGGAACGCGACACTAAGCTATCTAAATCCACAATTTTCATGATCGCCGATATCAAATTACAGATCGATGCAAGCCTCGCCTCCTTTCTCAAAAGAATCCGCAGTGAATACAAGCTTCACCTCGTCGACCCGATCCTCTTTGAGAGCATCAAGGATTTCACGCTGCGCGAAGGCAAACGTATCCGTCCGCTCCTGCTGATCCTCAGCTACCAGGGCTACCAGCCTGCCAGCCAGCCCATCGCCCCCGAGATATTCGACGCCTCCACCTGCATGGAACTTCTGCATAATTTCATGCTGATCCATGATGACATCATTGACCGCTCGGACCTGCGCCGCGGCAAACCCACCCTGCACCAGCTGCTGAAGAAAGCCGCCCGGACCCGCGAACAGGAAAAGCTCGGGTTCGACCTAAGCATCATCGCCGGGGACATCGTTTATGCCCTCGCCATCGACGCCTTTTTGTCCATGAAGGCGCCGGCCGACCGCAAAGAACGGGCCCTCAAACATTTCATCCAGACCGCGGCCTTCACCGCCATGGGGGAATTCATCGACATCCTGCACGGGGTTTCCAGTCTCAGCAAGATCAAGGAGGAAGATGTTTTCCTCAATTACACCCTCAAGACCGCGCGCTACACCTTCGAGTGCCCGCTGGTCGTGGGGGCCATGCTGGCCGGCGCACAACAGAACGACATCAACAAGCTTTCGGAACTGGGCATTCTCATCGGACAGGCCTTCCAGATCCAGGACGACATCCTGGGCATCTTCGACTCCCAAAAGAACATCGGGAAATCCATCTTAAGTGACCTTTCGGAATCCAAGAAGACCCTGCTCGTATGGCACGCCAACCGCAAGCTGCCGGTGCAAAAAAGAAAGGTCTTCCTCAAATACTTCCTCAAACCCAAGAAGAACTACCAGGACCTGGTCGCCATCCGCAAGATCTTCGCGCAATCTGGAAGCCTCGGTTACAGCCTCAAACAGATCGCCAACCGGGCCCAAAAAGCCAAACAGCTCCTCGAAGAGCTTCACCTCTCCCCCAAATACGTGAGCGTGATCCAGAATCTGATCGACGGACTCTTCAAGCCATCCCGAATGATCGCCGAATCGTACCAAGACTCGCTCTGAGCGAATTCGCCGATCAATTCCGCGAGGCTGCTTCGGCCTGCCGCTTTAATTCCAGTGCCTGCCGGATGAGCGGCACGAACCGCGGATCGCGGGGATTCCGTCGTACTCCCTCCTGCCAAACCGTAACCGCCCGGTTGAACTGATCCCGGTTACCCAGCAATTTTCCGATCTCCAAATAGGCATCCGCGCAATCCGGGTCCTCCGACAAAGCTTTCTCAAAGAATGAAGATGCGAATTCAAGAAAATGACGCTCCGCCATCAGGCTCCCCGCCTGGGTCAGCACCCAAGGAGACTTGGCCGATGCCAGAAGTCTTTTACCGATCTCCATGGCCTGAGCCTTTTCTTGCCGGCTCCAGGAAAGCCGCAATGCCTCAAGCAGCACCCGTTCCTCTTTCGGGTCGATCCGCAGGCTCTCCTGCAACACCGCCTCCGCTTGAGCGAAGTTCCCGTCCTCGGTCCACAGTTTCGCCAGATTGAGCCGCGGTTCCAGCATGAACCGGTCCGACCTTCTTGCCGATTCGAATTCCGCCTTCGCTGCTTCCCTCCGGCCTTCCCTCAGCAATAAACCCCCGAGATTATTGTGTAACTCCGCGGACATCGGGTTCAACACCAATCCCTTCGCGTAATACTCGCGCGCCAATTCCACGTTACCATGCTAGGCCGCCATCAGGCCCAGGTTCGCATACACCTCCCAATCCTCTTTCTTGCCGTTCAACAATCCCTGGAAGAGTTGCCCGGACTCTTCCACAGCGCCTTGCCGTAGCAGCGCCTGCGCGAGGATGAATTTCGTGGTGGGGTTCTCGGGGAATTCCTCGAGCCAGAACCGGCAATAGCGGACCTCATTCCCCCAGTAAAAATTGTGCGTCCGCGAGCCCCACGCATACACCGTCAGTAAGAAGACCAAAACGCCCCAACCCAGCCAACGCCCGCGGTCGATCAACCTCGACACCAGCGCGCCGGCATAAAGAAAGAATCCCGCCGATGAGAACAGCAGCCAGTGCGGCTCGATGACAAGCCCCGCGCGGCGGTCGATCGGACAGGCCACCAAGAGCGGCAACAAACCCAGCAACAGCCACGTCAGGGACAGCGCCATTACTCCCCGCCGATAAACCTTTAATATCTTCACGAGCAGGCACAACACCAGGACCCCGAGGACCACGGCCGGCCACAACTGACCTTTGAATCCCGCGCCGGTTCCCCAGGAATAAACAACATGCATGGGAAGGAACAATTTCCCCAGATACCACCCGACCAGGACGGGAAATCCCGTCAGATAGTTCGCCAGGGAGGATCCCGGTCCGGAGTATTTGGAGGCGAGGTTCCCTCCCATTCCGGTGAACAGAA
The DNA here is from genome assembly GCA_023247755.1 of Candidatus Omnitrophota bacterium. Taxonomy (GTDB): domain Bacteria; phylum Omnitrophota; class Gorgyraeia; order Zapsychrales; family JAHFFX01; genus JAHFFX01. The sequence continues at coordinate 6,629 of JAHFFX010000009.1, forward strand.
AGCGGATCACCAGATAAACGCCCAGCACGCCCACGAACGGCAACATCATCCGGACGGTTTCACGCAGCCGAACGTTCGTTGTGAACATCAGCGCCGCCGCCATATAGAGAAGGAAGAATACGGCCAATTCATGACACAACAACGCCGTCGCAAAGAGGAGAACACTGCCGATGAGGAAATGCTTTTTGGGGGGCGCCTCGCGCCACGCCAAAAGCCATCCCAAACTTCCCCAAAGGCAAAGGACCATGAGCGTGATCCCGGTCATGGTCTTGTAATTGACCAGAGCGCCATTGATGGGGTGAACGGCGTATAGCGCGGCGGTGACCCAGGCCAGACGCGCCTCCCCGGAGATCCTGCGGATGACCAGGAACAACGCCCAGCTTCCCAGGAAGAACAGCGCCAGATTGACCGCATGATATCCGACGGGGTTGAATCCGAACAGCAGGTAATCGACCACGATCAATCCGTGCACGATGGGCCGGTAATAATCGATCCCGTAACCCAGTTGGCGGGGGGCGAACAGATTGAGCTGAAGATCGCTGGCCTGGCGGATGCCGGTGTTGCGCACGATCAGCCCGTAATCATCGACGACGAACTCATTATGCAGGCAATTGGAATACGCCGCCCAGCACAGCACGAACAGCCCCAGAGTGAAACCGAGATCCCGGAAATTCTTGCTAAGGATGTTCATCGGGCGGGTTCTTGGCGCTTGAGCGATTCGGCCTGCCGGATCAGTTCCGCGAACCTCGGGTCCCGCGGGTTCTTCTTCCAGCCTTCCTGCCAGGCGGTGATCGCGCGGTTGAACTGGTTCTGATTGCCCAACATTTTCCCCATCTCCAGATAGGCATCGGCAAAATCCGGGTCCCGGAACAACGCCTGAGAGAAGAAGGCCCCCGCAAAATCCAGATAACCGTGCTCCGCCATGAGGCTTCCCGCCTGCGTCAGGACCCCGGGGTCCTTGCCCAACTTCAACAAATTCTGCGCGGCCTGCAGCGCGGCGGACTTGTCCTGCCGCCCCCAGCTGAGACGCAACAGCTCCAGAAAGGTGCGCTCCTCTCTTGGATCGACCTCCAGGTTCTGGTCCAGCAATTGACGCGCCCGTTCGTAGTTCCCATCTTCGATGGAAAGCTTCGCCAGGTTCAGCCGCGGCTCCAGCATCCAGCCGCCCCATTGGTTCGCCTGCTCGAACGATGCCCTGGCCTCCTCCCGATTTCCGGTCCGCAATAGCACCCCGCCTAGGTTATTGTACAGGACCGCGGACCTTTCGTTGAACCGCAGTCCCCGCTGGAAATACTCCCGGGCTACTTGCAGGTCCCCTTCGCCCGCCGCCATCGTTCCCAGGTTGGCGTACACTTCCCAGTCCTCTTTCCTTCCGGAAAGCAGTTTGTGGAACATCGGCTTCGCCTCTTCGTTGCGGCCCTGGCGCATGAGATTGAGCGCCAGGATGAACCGTCCCCGCTGGTTCTCGGGGAACTGCCCGAGCCAGAACCGCATGTAGCGCTCTTCCTGCGCCCAGAGCGAATTGTGCCGCCAGGAGGACGGAAGATAACTGACGATCAGTAATAGGACCAGTAAATTCCGCAGCCGCGCCGACCGCGCGCCGGCCAGCTTCGAGATCAGGACGGCGACCAGCAGGCAAAATCCCGCCGTCGACAACAACACCCAATGCGGCTCAAAGACCAGACCGTACTGCGGCTCGATGAGGCACGCCATGGTCACCGGCAGAAAGCCGATCACGATCCACAGAACCCCCAGTCCGCACAGATCGTTGCGCCATAGCCACAGGCTGCCGGCGATGGCCGCAACTAAAAGCGTCAGACTCAGCAGCCCCATTGCGGTGGGTTCGGCCAGCGGCGTCCCCCAAGCAAGAACGATGTCCCAAGGATAGACCAACCTGGAAAGATACCACCAGATGATCCGCCCGAAGGCATCCAGATAACCAAGGACCGAAATCTTTGCCCATGGGACCTGCGCCACCACATGATCGACCAGGCTCAACCAGCGCAAGCGCACCAGAAGATACGCCGCGGCCAGCAGGGATGATGGAACACAGGCGCCGAAGATCCTTCTCCAGTCCCGGATGCCGAGAAAATAAAGAACACCCGCCAGATAAAACGGGTAAGCGACGAGGGTCTCATGGGACAGGATCGCCCCCAGAACACACACGAGCGCGAAAGCTTTTTTCCATCTTCGGCGCCATGGATCCTCGAGCCCGGCCGCCGTCCCCTCGAGGATCAGCGCCGCCAGCACCAGCGCGACCATCAAAGAAAAACCCGGCGAGGTCTTGTAATTGACCAGCACACCGTTGATCGGATGGGTCACATAAAGCAGGGCCGTGGTCAGGGCAACGGCCCCCGCGCCGCCCATAAAACGGACAAAAGCGTACAGCAAAGAGCCGCTCATGGTCAGCAGCAGAAGGTCCACCAGATGATAGCCCTTCGGATGATCTCGGAACAAAAGGTAATTGAGCGTCAGGATGAAATGCGGAATGGGCCGGTAATAATCGACGCGGTAGGCGGACGATTCCTGCGGTAGGAAATTTGAGGACAGGATGAATTTGGGATTGCGAAAATCGGTCTGGTAGACCAGGATCCCGTAATCATCGACCACGAAATCCTGGTGGAAAGCGTTGGCGAAGGTTATTCCGCCCACCAGCCCCAGAAGCATCCAAACAAAAAGGAATTTTTTGAACGGTTGTTGCATGCGTTGAACGGTCTCTCCCGGGCTTGCCGCCGCGGCATCAGTTGGCGGATCGCCGTTTTAATCGCTCGGCCTGCCGGATGAGGTCGGCGAACGAGTTTTCCTGCGGCGCTAATTGCTGTCCTTTGCGCCAGCAGGAGATCGCTTCATCGAATCGATCAAGGTTGCCATACAACTTGCCCAGCTCCAGATAGGTCCGGCCATCCCGGGGGTCCAGCTTCAGGGCCTTCTCAAATAAGGCCCGGGCAAGTTCCGGCCGGTAGGCCGCCGCGAGCCCGCCGCCCGCCGTCAAGGTGACCGGGTCGCGGCCGGAGATCAACAGACGCTGCAGAAAATCCAAAGCTTCGCTTCTGCGGTCCATGGCCAACGATATCTGCGCCAGCGGCAGAAAGGCGCGATCTTCCGCGGGGTCGACCGACAGGACCTTCTCATATTCCTTGAAGGCCTCGGCGACGTTCCCCTGCCGCCAATCGGCCCCGGCCAGGTTCAGCCGGGCCTCGATGAGGTTGGGGTCCAGAGCAACGGCCCGTCCAAAATGTTCGCGGGCCCGGGGATCATCGCCCACCGAACTGAACAGCACCCCCAGGTTCGTATGCACCATCGATGAGCGCGGATTAAGGGCCAGCGCCTTTTCATAGTTCGAGAAAGCCGCATCCACGTTCCCCTCGCTTGCGTCCATAAGAGCGATATTGTTGTAGATCTCGAAGTCCTGGAATGAGCCCGTCAACACCTTGCTGAAGTAACGGCGGGCCGCAGGAAATTCGCCGTCGTTCATATGCGCCCGTCCCAGGTAGAACAGGGGCAGACGCGCGGCGGGCAGGTTTTGCAGCCACCAGCGGCAGTAACTTTTCTCGGTGCGCCACAGGTCGTTATACCAGTAAGAGCTGAGGGAAAGCGCCGTTGTCACCAGAAGCATCAAGATGAACCATAATCTCGCGTCCGCGGCCCGACGGAGGGTCAAAAAAATGATGGCCAGGAGCAAGAAAACGCCCAGCGAAGCGAACGCGAGCCAGTGCGGTTCGATCATGAGGCCCAATGCGGGATTGAACAGGCACCCCCCGGCCACCGGAATGAACCCCATCATGAACCAGGCCAGCGCCAGCGAACGCGAATCCCGCTTCCAGCATTCGAAAACGGCGTAAAGGCACGGCAGGAGAAGACAGGCAAACCCGACCCCCCACACCAGCAGGTGTTCTTTCAGGACAGGGGTGCTCCAGATAAGCACGATCCCGTCCAGTAAAAGAAATTTCTTAAGATACCAGGCCGCCAGGCGCGTGAACGTCGCCAGATACTGCCAGAAGTTCATATCAAACTGGCCGATCTTGTCAAAGAGTACGGACTTGAGACTTACGAAAAAGATCCGAAAGACGAGGTAAGCCATCAAGGTGACCGCATAAGGCCAGGCCACCGTGATCGCTTTCTTAAAGTTGAATTTCTTCACGCACATCAGGCATAAGACGGAATATAACGGCAACACCACCGCTGACTCGTGGAAAAGGACGGCCATGATATACAGCAATTGGCTGGCAAGAACCTGGCTCGCGAGAAACCTTCCTTCCTGGGCGCTCAGGAATACCAAGAGGCTCCCGAGCATCGCCAATAATTGCGCCGAAAAGACGCTGGCGGTGATGTAATTTACGAGCACGCCGTTGATGGGATGGATGATGAACAGGAGCGCGGCCAGGAAAGAAAGGATCGCTTCCCGAGAAACAATAAATACGAACCAGTAAAAAAGGACCGCCGTGCAATAGTACAGGATCAGATTAAACACATGATAACCGAAAGCCTCCCTTCCGAACGCGAGATACGAAAGAGTGTAAAGAACATGCGTCAGCGGCCGGTAATAAACATCGCGGATGACCGGTTCCAGCTTCCTTTGCGCATCGGCCCCGGGGACAAAATGCAGGCCCAGGGAATTTAAGCTGTGGGCCTTGGGGTCCTCCAGGAGAATGCCGTAGTCGTCCATCATGAACTCGCCGGGCAGGCTGTTGGCGAAGACCGCGACGGTCACGATCAGCAGCGCCAGCCAGTACCCGCCGTGCAGGGACGGCCAGGATGTACGATCGGGTGAGTCTTTTCGGTGATTTTTCATGGGATTCGTAGAAGTTTCTTTAGTGGGGCGCCCCTCCGTCTTGCTGTCGCAAGACAGCAGTAGGGGCGCCCCACAGAAGCTCAGATCAACCTTGCCGCGATCTCATCCAACAGCGAGAGGCCCGTCGGCGTTGCCCGCAGACGCGAACCTTCCTGCACGAACAATCCCGCCGCGACATATTCTTCGATCTGCTTACGGGTCCGCGAGGACAACGGGCAATCGAAATCATTCTCGAGGCGCGGGATATCCACGCCATCGACCATCCGCAACCCGACCAGGAACATCTCCAGGAGCCTTCCCTCGGGATTCAGGCGCTCCCGCCCCTCCACGGCACTTTCCTGTTCGGAAAGACCGAGGTATTTCGGCAGCCGGGACACGTTCCAGGAACGTTCCCCGGACAAATAGGAGTGCGCCCCGAGCCCCAGGCCGATGTATCCCCCGCCCGACGTCCAATAAGCGAGATTGTGCCGCGATTCATAGCCGGGCTTCGCGAAATTGCTCACCTCGTACTGGCGGAACCCTTGAGCGCCGAGCGTCTGGGCGACCAGCCGGTATTGCCGCCCCTGGGCCTCGGAGGGGTTTAAGGGAATCCCTTGCGCATGAAAACGGCTGTTCTCCTCGATAGTCAAAGAATACGCCGAGACGTGTTCGCTGTTGAACTCGCCGAAAGCGCGCAGGTCCTTCTGCAGTTCCTCGTCCGTCTGCTGCGGAAAACCGTACATCAGGTCCACGTTGAGGTTGGAGAACCCCGCCTGGCGCAACACTTCGAAAGCGGCCAAGGCCTGGGCGCGGTCATGGGCGCGCCCCAGGAATTTCAGGAAACGATCGTTGAGCGACTGCACCCCGAGGCTCACGCGGTTGACCCCGTGCGCTTTCAACAACCGCGCCTTGCCGGAGGTGAGGCCTTCGGGATTCGCTTCCAGCGTGAATTCGGCCTCGCTGCCGATAAGAAAATGCCGCCGCAGGACCCCGAAGAGATCTTCCAGCTGAGTCTCGGAAAGAAAGGTCGGCGTGCCGCCCCCCACATACACCGTGCTGACCTTGCTGCCGGAGTAACGCCGGGCCTCGCTTTCCAGGCTTTTGAGGTAATCCGGTACGCGGTGGCCCTGCCCGACCACGACCGTAAAGGAACAGAACAGGCACTTCTTCTGGCAAAAGGGAATGTGAACGTATAACGAGGGCATCATCTTGAATTGGAAGGAATTTCGGTTATCCGGATATCCGGTAAACGGAAACTTGAGGATCTGGATATCTGGTAATCCGGGACTTTGCTCTGTTGATCCGTCCCGGATAGCCTGACCCCGGATTTCCTATTCCCGGATAACCGGTTAATCGAATATCCTGTTTAAACACACCGTCATTGTAACGCTTCCGTCCGGCCTTTTCACTCTAATATATATATTTTCGAGGGGAATCCGCTCATGCCGTCACAAAAAAGCGCCCCTGCGTCTTGCTGTCGCAAGACAGCAGCAGGGGCGCCGAGACAACCCGTTTATTCCAAGCTTAACGATTGTTCTTTTTTCTTTTGGCCCGCATTTCGTTGAATTTATCGGGCATATGGTACTTCAACCATCCTTCCGAATAAAGGGTCAACCATTCATCGGTGGCCCGTTCGAGGCCGATATTATAACCGGCCTTCTGGCTCTCGATCCACAGATGCCGGTTGATCTCTTCAATGACCCTTTTGTCCTTCAGGAGCTCCCGCACGTCCGAAATCTTCATCTTCACCCTCCCGCTTGAACTGCAATGAAATTCAGGCGTTTGAATTATATCCGAAAAAGAACAAAATTCAATACCCAATTTCTGATATTTGGTCCTCGAAGGAGGGCTCGGACCGGAGCTGGTCAGGCGGCGGGGATCTCGGGAAGGGCCTGGCTTTCCTTGCGCCGGGCGACCCATTTGGAAAGCAGGATGCTGATCTCGTAAAGCCCCATCAGCGGCAGGGCCATGAGGATCTGGGAAACGTAATCGGGCGGCGTGAGGACGGCGCTCACCACGAAGATCGCTACGATCGCGTGCCGCCGCTTCTGGATGAGGAACTCCGGGGTGGCGATGCCCAGCTGGGTCAGCAGAACGAACGCCAGCGGCATCTCAAAGACCAATCCGAAGGACAGGCACAGGAACGCCACATACTGGATATATTTCCCGACGGTGATCATGGGGGTCATACGCCCGGTCGCAAAGGACAAAAAGAAGTTCATCGACCAGGGGATGACGAAGGCGTAACAAAAGACGACCCCCGCCACGAAAAGCAAAAGCGACAACGGCCCGAAGAGCTTCGCGTAGCGTCGTTCGCTGGGGAAAAGGGCCTCCGCGGCGAACGCCCAGAACTGATAGAAGATAACGGGCGAGGCGAGCACCAGCCCCGCCACCGCCAGGACCGTTATAAAGGAAAGGAAGCCCTCCGATGGCGAGAGAAAAACCAGGTGCCCCACCGGCCGGATGAGCGCATCCAGGACCTTCCCGGTCCAGGGGTAGACCAGAGCGCAGCCGGCCGCCCAGGCCGCGAGGGCCCAGATGAGCCGGAAACGAAATTCCTCCAGATGATCGAGGAAGGAGATTTTACGCGGATTTTCGGCCATCGTCGTCCTTGACGGAGTCCTTGAACTCTTCCGTCGCGTCCTTGCTGGCTTTCTTGAACTCCTTGAGGGCTTTGCCGATCGCGGCGCCGATCTCCGGCAGGCGCTTGGCGCCGAACAAAAGGAGCACGACCAGGAATATTACGACCAACTCACTCATGCCGATGCGACCCATGGATTCTCTCCTGACTTGTTATGATCGATGGAAAAATCTGCAACGGGTGTATTCTAACTTAATTTCGCGGATTTGCCTACTGACTTTTCCGAGGAGAATCCCGGCCGCATTTTCAGGCATTTTTCAATAGCCAATCAAATGAAATTCATATATGATTCAACAGCCTTGAATTATCCCATCCAATCTGATCCCAGGAGTTAAAAATGAAGAAGCATCTGAAAATTGCGCTGACCCTATGGCTATTAGGTTCATTCCAAGCGGTCGCCTTCGCCAACCTCAATGACGGATTGGACCTCTATTACGGTTTCGATACCGACGAAGGCGCCACGGTCAGCGACCTAAGCGGCAAAGGCCATTCGGGAACTGTTCACGGCGCGGCGTTCACATCGGAAGGAAAGTCCGGCGGCGCGTACCATTTCGACGGTATCGATGATTACATCTTAGCGGGGGACCTGGGCGACCATCCGGTGGGGACGATCTCATTCTGGATGAACGCGGACGCGGTCGAGAACTGGCGCAATCCCTTCTCCACCGATTACGCCAGCTGGGACGACAATATCCGCTTCGAGGAAAGTTCCTCCGGGGAGTTCAACGGCGGCGGGCACGGCCTGGGCCGCGGCGGAGAATACACCCGCACGCTCGATCCCCACCTTTGGTACCACGTCGTTTATGTTTGGGATGAGAATTTTGCCTATGGGTATCTCAACGGCGACCTGAAATTCAAAAACCCCCACCCCGACCCCAATTCTTTGGTCCATCCCTCGCTTCCCCTCACCGCCGGACAATATAAACAGACCACGCTGGCGTTCGCTAACGTCGCCATCGGCAACGGCTATTCCACCGACCCCGAGCGTTATTGGAAAGGCTTGGTTGATGAGGTCCGCGTTTACGACCGGCCCCTTTCCGCTCAGGAAGTCATCCAACTGTACGAGAACAAGGAGGACGGCCTGGTCCTGCATTATTCCTTTGATCAGGCGCCGCAGGGCGGCGTCGTCAAAGATGAAAGCGGCAAAGGCAACGACGGCGTGGTCAACGGCGCCGTGGCCTATCTTCCCGACGGCGGGCAGTGGAAAGGCGGAGTGGAGTTCCACGGGACCGGTGAGTCGATCAAAGTGGCCCACAGCGATTCCCTCAATGTCGGCGACCATTTGACCTTCGCGGCCTGGTACAAGATGTATGACCGCAGCAACCTCCCTGACAAAAGCGACCGGCAAAACCCGATCCTGGATTATTCCAACGGCGTAGAATCCGGCGCCCATCTGTGGACCAACACGATCGGGTTTCAATGGAACGATAAGGGCACGGGGGCCAATCTCATCGACACCACGGGCAACGAGAACGACTACGTCATCAGCATCGATGATAAGGACCCTAACGAGTGGCACCAGCTGGTCGTCACCTATGACGGGACGAGCGGAACGGCCCGCTTGTACATGGATGGCGTACTGACCGAGACCAAGGCCCTCGGCGTGTTCACCCCCCAGACCTGTTATGACCTTTATATAGGGAAGCGGATATGGGACAACATCTTCATGGCCGGCGTCCTGGACGAGCTGCGGATCTACGACCGGGTCCTGTCGGACCGCGAGGTCGCAGCGCTCTACGATGCCACGTCACTGGGGATCGTCTACCAGAACTTCGAAGAGAACAACGGTACCCCTCCCCCGTTCAACGGCTCGAGCCCCCTGCCGGAATACTGCTTCGCCATCAATGGCGGCGGGACCACGGCCGATGTCAGCAACGAACGTGCCCACTGGGGGGAGCGCTCCTGCAAGATCTTCGTTCCCTCTCCCCAGGAGTTCAAAGGGGCCAGCTTCCCTTCGCAGGTGCAGACCTACAACGTCAACTTCCAGAAATCACGGCACGACCGCCTGACCTTCTGGATATGGGCGAACCCGGACAATGGGTTGAACAACGAAGTGCGCGTGCGCTTCTTCGACCATCACAATTATAATGCGAACGGCTACGAAGTATTTTCCGCCAATCATGCCATCCGCCAGGAATGGACCAAGATCACGGTCCTCTTCACCGACCTGCCGGCCGATTTCGACTGGGCCCACGTTGACAAGATCAACATCGTCAACAAATACTCCGGGACCTATTTCATCGACGACCTGCAGGTCGGCTCCGATGACCGCTATTACCAGGCCTTTGAGCCGGCCCGCTGCGCCACCGCCGACGATTGCGGCTGGACCTGGGACGGAACGGTGAGTCTCGAGACCCAGAACGTCTATGAAGGCAAGCAGGCCTGGAAGCTTAAGACCAATAACAACAACTGGTCGGGCACGGGCGTCGTCTCCCAGGAAAAGGAGTTCTTCCACACCGACCTCAATCCCGCCGGTCTCACCGTGTCACCTTACGAGAACCTGTCCTTCTGGATCTACGGCTCGGCACCCAACCGGATGAACAACGATATCAACATCCAGTTCTTCGACCAGGGAACGTACAAGGTCAATTATTTCGGCCAATGGACCCCGCGGCTGGCCGCGGAGAAGAAGTGGTCGAAGATCACCGTTCCCTTGAGCGTTCTGCCGGCGAACTTCAATATCCACGATATCGACAAGATCCAGCTGCAGACCTTCTGGCCCGGGACTTATATCTATGATGATATCCGCGTGTCCAAATCGCCGCTGTTGAACATCAACAAGGCCTATTTGTCGTCGGGGATCGTGACGTGGGAACCGTTCATCGGCGCGACCAATTACACGGCCGAGGAAAGCGTTGCCGGCCCCGCGGGCCACTGGGAGCAGATCTATTCCGGCCCCGATCCAATTTTCCTGAGCGATAAACTGAGCTCGCCGCTGAAACCCGCGTGGCTGCGCGTCCGCTGGGAGACCGCGGACGACGGCGACCACAACCGCGTTCCCTATAGGTCCGACTGGAGCGAAACGGCGATGTATCAACCGAAGCCGATCCTGATCGAGCCGGAACAGCTCGCCAACGGGGTGGTCGAGTGGACCTTCATTCCGCAGAGCAGCGTCTATGAGATCCAGGAAGGGAATTCCCGCAACGGACCGTGGACAACGCCTTCCCTATATACCGGCGGGTATTCGATCAATCCGATTCCGGCGACACCGGGCCAATGGTATCACGCCCGCGCCGTCGGCTACGATGAGAACGGACAGCAGATCCAGACCGAATGGGGTCCGGCCGTGCTCAACGATGCCAGCGCGTTCGTCAAGGCCGCCGGCACCGTCCTCAGAGAGCAGAACGGCTTCGGGCCGGAGATCACGCTGCGCGGCGTGAATCTCGGGAACTATCTCCTCATCGAACCCTGGATGTTCTTTGGCGACCAACATCCGTTCAAGACGACCTACCCCGACGATTGGACCATTCGCCATACCCTGGAGAACCGGCCGGATATAGGGCAAGCCGGCCTTGTGCATTTGCTGAGGACCTATCAGCACGCCTATATAGAGGAAGAGGACTTCGATCAGCTCTGGAGGATGGGGGCCAACGCCGTGCGGTTGCCGGTCTATTATCGCGACATCCGGGAACTCGACGATCAGGGCAATTGGGTCGTGGGAAGCTCCTATGACTTCCAGACCCTTGACCGAGTCGTGCGCCTGTGCGCCGAGCGCGGGCTTTACGTGATCCTGGACCTGCATGGGGCCCCCGGCTCCCAAAGCAAGGAATTCCACACCGGCCGAAAGTCGGCAGGTTCTCCGACGCTGGGATTTTACCACAAGCTCTTCGATCCCGCCGATGACACCTACCAGCAGAGAACGGAAGAGCTCTGGATCGCCCTCGCCCAGCACTTCAAGAACGATCCGACCGTGGCGGGTTATGATCTGTTGAACGAACCTTTTGGCGCGATCGACGCGGTCTATCACGCCACCCCCCAGGAAGGATACGCGGCGTTGTGGGCCTTGTACGACCGTCTTTATGCCGCCATCCGCGACCCTCTGGGAGTGGCCGACGGACAGCATCTGATCATCATGGAAAGCATCCCTTCGAGTGATGACTGGGCGACGCTGCCCGCTCCCTTCGCCCACGGGTGGACGAACGTGATGTATGAATTCCATTACTATGGGTTCACGTTCAACAGCACCGGAGAGGTCAACGGGATCCTTGATCCCGCGCAACATATCGACTACATCGACGGGAAAGCCCAGGGCTCACGGCAGGGCCAATACCAGGTTCCCGTCCTCATCGGGGAGTATAACGGATTCAATGACCGGGCCAACTGGGATTATTATTGCCAGACCTTTCGCAACTATCATTGGAGCTCCACCATGTGGTCGCAGAAGGTCCACGACTCTCCGACGGAGTGGGGCATCTTCAACCACTCCCACTACGAGCAGAGCGTTCCCGATGCCGCCAACGATACCCTGGCGGAGCTGGACCGCAAACTGTCCCAATATGACACGCTCACGCACCACACCGCGAACGAATCCCTCAAGGACGCGGTGATCGACGCCTTCGCGGGCTGCGCATCGATCCCGCTGCAGCAAAATTCGCTCAAGGTGAGGATATTCCCTCCGGCCGCGGTCACCGCCGGTGCGCAATGGCGGCTGACCCAGGGACCGGACAACGGCTGGAAGAACAGCGGCGAGTCCCTCATTAATCTGCCGTCGGGGCGCAACACCATCCGCTTCAAAGCGGTCCGGGGCTGGGAAAGACCCGCCGACATCAAGATCCAGGTGTCCAACGGCAGCTATTTGATCCTCAACGGCAACTACCGCCAGCTGATGCCGGGACACCTGAAGGTGACCATTCAGCCGCAAGCCGCCATCAATGCCGGCGCGCAATGGCGGCTGAGCATCGATCCAGAAACAGCGTGGAAGAACAGCGGGGTCACCGTGGACCTCGTGCCGGACAACTACACGGTGGTGTTCAAGAAGATCAAGAAGTTCACCAAACCGGAGAATAAGAAGGTCCAGGTCCTGGAAAATCAATCGACGAATGTGAACGGGACCTATCATTAAGTTGTCGGTTGGAACGGAGCGGCGAACCGGCGATAACTTTTGAAGCTGCCGGTGAGCCAGGGCGGGAAATGGTTTTAGCTAACGCGGGGGGCGTTGCCTTTAGGCAACGCCCCCCGCGCGTGCGTAATCATGGTCATTATGGTTGCTGTGGGACCAAGATCCGGGAAAGGTCCAGCCGGCAGGTCAGACCGTTGTTGGGGGACGATTTGGGTTCCAGATTGAATTCCTGGATCCCCAGATTGACCGACGGGGATTGTACGGCATGCAGGAACTTCAGAATATCATTCAATGACCCGTTGACCGAAAGGCTGATGGAAAGCGTCTTGAAGGTTTCCTCGTTCTTGATCTTCCGGGGTTTCATTTCGGTGACCTCGAGGTTTCCTTCCCCGGCGAGCTGCTGCACCTGGGACAATAACGATGACACTTCCTGCTCTTTGGAAGCCCGCTGCCGGAGAGGTTCGATCCAAGGTTCATAGCGGGCCGAACGTTGACGCTCCAGCTGCACGTATTGAAGTTCTTTCGCGATGAGCTTGCGATTCTCAACGATGCGGCGCTGCAGCGCGGCGCGCTGCGCCTGCAGGGGCTTGAGGACGAACTCCCGGTTCGCAAAGCTGAACAGAACGCCGGCACACACCCAGGCGATGATCTTTTCCCGGCGATTGAACGGGCGCGCGATCGTCATGGCCGCTCTCCCGATCTCGGGGCGATCTCGGCGCTGATGGAAAAATCCGTCATCTCCCCGTACGCGCTCATGCGTTTGGCCGCGTGCTGCAGGGTCACGCCCCGAAAGAGCGGCGAAGCGACCAGCTGGTTCTGCAATAGGTTGACCGCCGCCCCGGAGAGGGCGATCCCATTGAGGGTGACGTTGCCCAACTCGGAAACGTTCAACTGCAGCAGGATCATATCCTCCGGCATCAAACGGTAAAGCTCGTCGATCAACTCCATCACCGGCAGTCGGGCGGTCCATTCCTTGTCCAGGGATTCCAGAAGCCGCATCCGCTGCTTAGCCGCGTCGAATTGAGGACGGATGGCGGCCAGCCGCTTCTGGGTAAGGGTGAGGACCCGCGATTGTTCGAACGTCCCGACCGAGAGGACCATCACGAGGGAAGCGTAAGCGATCAGGACCACGACACCCCCCAGCAGCCGCTTGAGCCAGCGGGAACGGAACGTCGTCCTGTCCAGACCGTCCTTCGACAGAAAATCTCCCAGCTGCGTAAATTCGTTGCCGATGAGCCCGACCCCTACGGCAAAAGAGACGCCCGCCGGATAACTGCCTGCGGACGCCGATTGTTTTACCGGAAGATCCTTGAGCGGATCGTAAACGGCGGCGGGCATCCCGATCCCGCGGATAATCTCCTGCGCCAGGTCCGGGGAAAGCGGCGGCACGGACAGGATCTTGGCGCGTTCCGGCGGCGGCCCCATGTGTTCCTTGCGGTAGGCGGCCAGGGTCTGCCTGATCTCTTCGCCCCATCGTCCTCCCTCGCCGGCGCTCAACTGCTCCGAACCGAGTTGGAAAGATCGGGAAAAATACAATTTGTCCAGGTCACAAAAGCAGATTTCGGTTTGGGCAGCATCGACCGAGATGATGCTGTGGACCCGTTCGTTCGGGGATCTTTGTCCGCTTTCATGAAGGGCATGCCATCCCAGGAGTCCGAACGAGCTCATGGTCAGCTTCAAGGGACGGATACGTTTGGCGGCCAGCATCTTTTCGTAACGCTGACGGGCCGCGTTAGCGATCACCATCGCCATGATCCTGGTATGGCCGGAAGGCAACGTCTCAAGGACCGTCCAGTCCCAGGAGATCTCCTCTTCTTTATAGGGAAGCTGGCTCAACAAATGCAGGTGGATCATTTTCCGCAGTTCGTCCTGGGAAGCCGAGGGCAGGGTCAAATGTTTGAGGATGAAGGACCGTCGGGGGATCGACGCAATGATCCCTTTCGAACCGGGACGCATTTTATCCTGCTTGATCCCCTTCGCCCTGCCGGATGCCTCATCGGGCCCTTGGCCGGGCTCGCAAGCAAGAAGGGTCAGCGATTCGGCGTGACCGTTGCCGGCCCCCTGCACGATCCTCAGGTCATGCTCGTTAAGCTCGAGACTGGTCAGGATTTTCTTTTTCATGGCTTTCAGCTTCTGTTCCAAGAAACGACCGACAGCTTCCGGCGATCGATGACGGAGTCGATCCGGCAGCTGACCTTGCCTTTTCCCTCGACGCCGCGGATCCGCACCCGCACGAACTGCGAGACGCCGGTCATATACCTGGCCATCGTCAGGTAGACCGCCCGTTCCCGGGCGGTCAACGGGATGTTCTCCGGATCGAGGCCCCGGTCATCGGCCGTGGCCTCCCGACCGTCGGGGCCGGCGCGGAAAACCACGAGCTTGCGCACCAGGCTGTCGGCGTCCGCCAGGTCGGTGTTGGTCGGTAAACCCGTGACACTGCGGGCCAGCGACCGCAAGACCAGCGGGGACGCGGTGGAACCATTGATCAGGAACTGCGCCCCATCTTTTGGAAAAACGGTCACAAATTCCCTCACCCGCGCGAACAACTCGGGGGTCATCCCCTTGACCAGCAGCAGCTCCTCGACCTGGTCAAAGGGACGGTTCTTGCATTTGTAAGGACGCTTCAAAGATTCATAGACCCGGCCTTCCTCTCCCAGGTTTCCCAGGGAGACCTCGCTGTCCGCATCGTGCCAATCGACGCTCGCGGCCGCGATCACGTCGGCGGTGTAAGAATCGGCGCCCAGCAGGAGAAGCAGTTCCCGGAAGATCGGGGAGTTGGCCGCGTTCAGGGCGTTGAGGTTGATCTTGCGGTCCTCATCGCTGAACCCGGGATGCGCGGGAGCTTCCCCCGCGTCCTGGCCGAAGGACGCCGCAGGCGAAGTGAATTCCGGGGACGCGGACCCCGATGAGAACTCCGGGGTAAGATAGCCGACTTCAAAATAACCATCGCTGAGACGGACCGGCGCGAATATCTCCGCCGGGGTTTCATTATCCTTCAGGGCCACGGCGCAACGGTAAAGATCATCCTTACTCTTCTGCTCCTCATCTTGCGAGTCCCGGGTAATCTGGGCGATCGAATAGACGACCCCTCCCCACGCCAGATACCGGGCTTTCAACTGGTCCAGGGAACGCTTGACCAGGGAAAGCTCCTGGTGCGAACGCCGGCCCAGGGAGACCGAATAGACCGCCAGGATCGCGAGGATCCAGAGCGTCACGATGAGGACCGAGCCAGAAGTGTTCGTAATAAATCTTTTCATAACAAATTTAGCTCCTAGCTGCTGTGCGCCTAAGCTGCTGGAAGGAATCTTCGTTTAATAACCAAGAACTCAGGAGCTCAGCAGCATAGCAGCTCAGGAGCTACTAATTCCCCGCACCCAGACTCCCCGTTGGCACCAGCACGTCCCGCGAAAACTTGTACTCCCCGCGCTTGCTTCCCTCCGGAGCCAGCGTCAACTCGATCCTGACCCCTATCGGGAGATCGCTGTCGGGAGGCGATTCAACCCAGGAGAGCTCCCCGGCGCTCTTGCGGGCGAACCGGAAGGTCAATCCGCCATCAACCACGATCTTGCTCAGGATCTCATCGTGGCCCGGCTCGAACCCTTCCCGAAGAAAATCCACAAAATCCCGTTCCTGCCGCACCAGGACCATCAGCGGCGCCTCCTTTAAGATCACATTCTTGACCTGGACGTTCTTATCGGTGGTTTGACCGATGGTCGTGCCGCGCACGGTCGTTTCTTCGGCCGGCCTAAGAGCATAGCGAACGGCCTTGAGGCCATCCGCCGCCGCCAACAAGAATTCGATCGAGCCCGGCTGGGCGCTCACATCTTTCTTCCCCGGATAGGAACCGGAGAAATCATAGGCGACCATGTTCTCGATCTCGCGGGTCATCTTCTCCAGGGCGATCAGGGCATCCCCATAGGCCTTAAGGCTCCGCTCGCTTCTGGCGTTCAATTTCATTCCGGCGGCGAACGCCGCAAAGATACTGAGGGAGATGATCGAAAAGATGGCAATGGCCACCAGCATCTCAACGAGAGTGAACGCTTTGACCTTAATTCGAGCGCTGCGAAAGATCACCGATGTCCTCCGTTGCTTCGTTCGCCTTTGCCGCCTGGCCGCTGAAAAGCGTCGAAAGCGAAATGGACTTCGCTTTTCCGGCGGCGGCCCAATGGACGCCAAGATCCACCTGCTGCAGATGATCCTCGCTGGAACCCTGGGTCAATGGCGCCGTGGACAGGCGCAGCTCGAACCCTTCCGGTGCCGGGCTCGCCGCGATCGCGCTTTCCGGCGACGCCTGGCTCGCGAGCATACGGACCATCGCCCCGTCGAGAATCCCGATCGCGCCCGTATATTCCTCCGCCGTTCTAATGGCCTTTAGGTTCAAATAGAGACCTTTGATGACCGCCACGAGGCACACGGAAAGGACCATGACCGTGAGCATGAGCTCCAGAAGCGTGAATCCCCGTTTAGTTGTTATGCTCATAAGCTGCTGGCTGCTTAGCTGCTAAGTTAAAAGAACCTCGAATGGATTTGATCAAACCAGAAATCATTTTGCTGATTTCTTCTGCTTGATTCTCTAAATTTGAAATACTTTGGTCGGCTATCCAATTATTTCTGTGAAACAACCTTAAGAATGTAATTGTTTCGTATAAAGACCCTCGGGCAATATACAAGAATTGAACAAACTCCTTTTTCGAGTATCTTCCTTTGCCTTCTGCAATATTCACGGCAATCGATGCTGCAGAAGATTCCAGTTGCTCTAAAAGACGATAATGTTTTCTTGTAACGCTAATCTCTTCCGTCAGATTAATGATGGCCCTTGCGAATTCCAGTGATTTATGCCAGACATCCAAATCTTCAAACGTAAATTTGTAACTTTTCAATTTAATTTACCTCCCTTTAATAAAGTATTAGCAGCACAGGAGCTTAGCAGCTCAGGCGCTGATAAAATTCATATCAAATATCGGCAACAATAACGCGATCACCATGAATCCGATGATGAGCCCGATGGCGAGGATCAGCACCGGCTCGATCAGAGTGGTGGCGGTCTTCACCATCTGCCCGGAATCCTGCTCGAGGTTCTCCGCGAGCTTCTGCAGGGCCACCTCGAGCCGCCCCGTTTCCTCCCCCACCTGGACGATGCCCGCCAGGTCGGATGCGATGTACGACCGGGCCCGCAGGGCGCCGGCGAGCGACCCGCCTGCGGCGACCTCCTGGGACGCGATGCGCATCTGCGTTCTGATGGCGGCGTTGCCGACGACCTCCTGGGCCGAGGCCAGCGCCGTCGCCATGTCGACCCCGCTGGACAGCAGGATCCCCAGGGTCCGGGTGAGCCGTTCCAGTTCACGGTTGATCAGGAACTTTCCCCAGAATGGGAGCGTGAGCAAAAACGAATCTATCTTCTCTTTTCCCGCGGCGGTGGCGTAGACGCTTTTCAGCCGTCCGGCAAAAAGGATCCCGGCCGCCGCCAATATCCACCAGACCTTCGACAACAGCCCGCTCACCGCGATGAGCACCTGGGTGGCGAGGGGCAGATTCTGTCCCATTTCCGCGAACATCGCCGCCAGGCGCGGCACCACAAAAGTGAGCAGCACGAACACCGTGAGCGTTCCCATGGAAAGGACGATGGCCGGATAGATCAGGCTCCCCTGGATCTTTTCGGCGATCTCCTGCTGCTGCTGGGCGAATTGCGACAGGCGGCCCAGCACCGTTTTCAACTGCCCGCTCATCTCCCCCGAGCGCACCATCGCCACCAGGTAGTTGGGAAAGATCCCCGGGTGTTTTGCGAGCGCCAGCGACAACGATGCCCCGTCGGAAACCTCCCGCGCCATTTGCTCGACGATCTCCCGGAACGCCGGGTTCTTCGTCTGGGAAGCCACCAACTGCAGGCTGTACAGCAAAGGAACATCCGCGTCGATCATCCCGTGCAGTTGCCGCAGGAAAACGATGCGGTCCCGGGCGCGTAAACGCCGCGATCTTCCCGGCAAAGGGGTTGCGGGAACTCTCCGGGATGCCGGCGGATCCGCCTGCGGATGGATATCCATCGGAACGAACCCAAGACGGCAGACGCGCTCAAAGGCGCTTTTGACGTCCTCGGCTTCGATCGTGCCCTGCCGGACGTCGGCGGGGCCGGCTTTGGCGGTGTAGGTGTATTTCATAGTCTGGTTGAGCTCCTGTGCTGCTGGGTGCTAAGCTCCTGAGGCGCTGCAAATTTATTCAGCAGCTCAGCAGCTTAGGAGCAAGCAGCTCAAAATTAAGTTTCCTCCTGCGTCACCCGGATCACTTCCTCCGGCGTGGTGAGGCCCGTTCTCACCTTCTCCCAGCCGTCCTGGCGCAGGGTGATCATGCCTTTTTGCACGGCCCTTGAGCGGATCTCGCCGGCGGACGTGCGGTCGTGGATCATCTGCCTTAGCTCCTCATCCAGCACCAGAAATTCATAGATCCCCTTGCGGCCCTGATACCCGGTGAACTTGCAGTCCCGGCAGCCTTTCGCGGCGACCAGAACGGCCGACTGGAGATCTTCGGGTTTCAGATTGAAATTCTTGAGAAGGTCCGAATCCTCTTTCGCCGGCTGTTTGCATTTCGGACACGCGACGCGCACGAGCCGCTGCGCCATGAAACAAATGACGGAACTGGAAAGCAGGTACGGTTCGATCCCCATATCCAGAAGCCGGGTGATGCCGCTCACCGCATCATTGGTGTGCAGCGTGGAAAAGACCAGATGTCCGGTCAAGGCCACCTGCACGGCGATCTCGGCGGTCTCATGGTCCCGGACCTCGCCCACCATCATGATGTCGGGGTCATGCCGCAGCATCGAGCGCAGCCCCTGGGCGAAGGTCAGCCCGATCGCCGGGTTCACCTGGATCTGGGTGATGCCGTTCAGTTGATATTCGACCGGATCCTCGATCGTGAGGATCTTGGTGTCGGGGTCGTTGAGCCGGGACAGACAGGAGTAGAGGGTCGTGGTCTTACCGCTGCCGGTGGGGCCCGTCACAAAAACGATCCCATGGGGCCGGCGGATCAGCCCGTCGAGGGCGTTCTGGTCCCGCGAAGAGAGGCCCAGTTCCTTAAGGTCGAACAACTGGTTGGGGTTGAGGATACGGATGACGAGGCTTTCGCCGAACGCCGTCGGCAAGAACGAGACCCGCAGGTCCAGCTGCCCGTCCTGGGTTTTGACGTTGAAGCGTCCGTCCTGCGGCAGGCGCTTCTCCGCGATATTCAGATGCGAGAGGATCTTGATGCGGGAATTGATGGGGTCCTTGAAATGTTTGAGGTTCTTGGGGACCTTGGCGTCGCGCAGAAAGCCGTCGACGCGGTAGCGGACCGCGAGCCCTTCGGCGGTCGGCTCGATGTGGATGTCGGTGGCGCCCTCCCGATACGCTTCCAGGATCAACTGGTTGACGAAACTGCCGATGGACGCCTCGGAGGTCAATTCATCCAAACTCTCCGCCGCTTCCCGGGGCAGCATTCTCTCCGGAGCGTTCGCCAACATGCGCTCGATGGTTTCCGCTCCCAGGCCGTAATACCGGCGGATGGACTCGAGGATCGCCCGCTCCCCGGCGATGACCGGATCGATGGTGCTACGCAGTGTCGCGCTTAATTCGTCGATCTTGAGGATGTCGCGGGGGTCGCTGAGCGCGACCGTCAGATGGCCGTTGTGGCTGCGGATGGGTATCGCTTTATAATGGCTGGCGAACTGGGCGGGGACCCGGCTCAAGACCGCCGTCGGGATCTCGACCTTCTTGAGATCCACATACTCCACCCCCAGCTGCAACGCCAGCAGCGGGAAGAGATGCTCTTCGTCAAGCAGGCCGCGCTTGAGCAGGACCGCGCCCAAAAGTTCTTTGCTTTGCGATTGCTGCTCAAGCGCGGCCTGCAGGTCCGGTTCGCTGATGAGTTTCTCCCGCAAAAGGATCTGCCCGATTGGAAGGGAAGCGGCTGTGGATCTCATCTCTGGCGTCATTCAAACATCCTCGAGACTCAAAAACTTTATCCGTTGCGGGCGCGATCCGGCAGAGGGATCCGGCTCATTTCCGGATGACATGCCCTTCCGTCGTGGTGATTTCGGAAGCCCGGCGGACCGTTCCATCCTTTCCTGAACCGTCGGCGACCGGAACGACCTTGACGGAATTCTGGTCGTTGACGTCCGCATGGTCCCCCTTGATGATCTTGGGAGTGAGAAAGACCACCAGTTCGGTCTTGCGCTTAAGATTGTCCTGGCTGCGGAACATGGCCCCCATGACCGGCACGTCCCCCAGCAGCGGGACCTTCCGCTTGCTGTCGATATTCTCGTCCTTGATAAGCCCGCCGATGACGATCGTCGTGCCGTCCTTGACCACGACCGTGGTCTCCATTTCCGAGGTCTCCACGACCGGGATCGTATTGTTGTTACCCGTCGTCAGGGTGCGCGTCACCGAGCTCACCTCCGGCTTGATCTTCATGGTCACGTACCCGTCGTTATGGATGGTCGGTGTGACATAAAGCTTCACGCCCACCTCGATGAAGTTCACGGCCTCCGCGGTCGTCGAGGGGCCGGCCGCCGGGGTGGTGACGGTCGTGGTCACGTAAGGTTCGGTGGACCCGACCAGGATCTTGGCCTCCTGGTTGTTGACCGCGACGATATGGGGATTGGAAAGGTTGTTCGTCTCGCCGAAATCCGACAGCGCATGGACCATGACCTGATAACTGTCGGCCGCCAGGGTCCCGATCGAAAGCTGCCCCCGCTTTTCGTTCTCCCCCAGGACATCGAAGTTCCCCAAAAGGTCCATGCCGTGATACTTGTTGACCACCGCCTCCCAGTCGATCCCCATGCGGTACTGGTCGTTGAGGATGACCTGGACGATCTTGGCCTCGATGGCCACCTGTTTTTCCATGACATCATAGGCCTCGATCACCCGCCGGACCTCTTCGATCTTGGAAAGGATGTCGGTCACCGAGAGCTTGTTGGAGCGCTTATCCGAGCTTAAGGACCCGACATTGGGCGTCAGCAGCGGATTGATCTTTTCGGTGATCTCTTCCACGCGGGCGTAGTTGAGATCGAACACCTTGGTGACGCGCGGGACATCGATCTCGGCCAGGACGTTCTCCATCTCCCGGATGTTCTCGGGCATGTCGGTGAGCACGACGGTGTTGGTCCGATCGTCGGAGATGATGAGGCCGTTGGCGCTTTTGAGCTTTTCCAGGATCGGCAGGACCTGCGTCACGTTGATATAATCGAGCTTGACGATCTTGCGGCTGGTCAGGTTATTGAACTTGCGGCCGTAGGTCTTCTCGTAATCGGCCCCGGTCATGACCCGGATCAGACTTTCGTCCTCGACGTAGGCCAGGCTGTTGGCCTCGCAAATGATCTTAAGGACCTCATGGATGTCCACGTTCTTGAGGAAGAGCGTCACCTTGCCGTTGACATTGTTGCCGGCCACGATGTTGAGGCCCGTCTTTTGGGAAATGATCTTCAGGACATCCGACATGTCCATCTCCTTGAGATCCAGAAGATCGATCGGTTTTCTGTCCACAGCCCCTTGCGTGACCGCATCGTCCTGTGGCGGCTGGGCCAGGCCGAGCGGGCCAAAACCCAACAGGATGAACGCGATCAATGCTCCCCGCCCAACTCGCTTCACGATGAACTTCCTCCCAGCTTGAGTGTGATGGTCTGCCCTTGAAGATCGAGGATGACACTGTCCTCGCGGATCTCCCGCACCTTGGCCCCCCGGACCTCCCCGCCGACCTCCAGGAAGAAACTTTCCCTGGTCGCCGGATCCTTGAGCACGGCTTGCGGTGTCCCGTCGAGGACGATCCCGGCGACCGAGAGCTTCCTGATCTCCGCCGTCGCCGCCGTTTGCGCGGCCTCCGCCGGTTCGGCCGGGGCCGCCGCCGCGAACTTCTGCAGATCGAACTGGAAGATGTTCCGCCGGTCCGCCAGCTCTTCATAATGCGAAAGCGGCTTTAAAGCGGGCCCGGCCGGCGGCTGGAGATCGGTCTCGAGCGTCGACTCCTTCGTTTGATTTAGGGGCAGGGGGTCCTCCTGACCATTGAGGGCCAGGGAATAGGCGACATAGGAAAAGTTCGCCGCCGTCATGGCGATCAACACGGCGTACACCCATTTCAAGACATGGGGGAACCTCGGCCGGGAAACCTTCCCTTGTTCGAATGGCGGCACGGGAGTTTTATTGGAAGCGTTGTTCATTAATATGAATATAATTACTGAGTAAGATACTTATTTGCTTATGAGCCGGCGAGCCAACACAAACGACCCTCCGGCAGATAGCTTTAGCAAATGAACCGCAAAAGCTCCCCCTCCAGGTCGTTAAAATCCGCTCAGATCCGCTCATTAAAGCACTTCAGAAAAAACACCGCATGGGAATGACGTCTTGCGTGGGTAGGGAAATTCCTTTAGGCGAATTTAAGATAACCGATGTTCAACATTTTGTCAACCCTTTCGACACCCCCCCTGCGGGCCTGGCGGCGGACCATCGAAGGGTCAATTTTCTTATACGCCCCCTGCGCCATCCCTGGCCGCACGGGTTTCCCAGCACCAGGCAGAGCTGTTCGGCGGTAAGTATGCATCACCCAGGTTTTGAATTCGTTAACCTGACGTTAATTTTTCATCAAAACTGGCTGACGTGCCGTGATCCGGACCGGAGCAGTCGTGATGCGGTTCATAGGGGGTTCGCGATGCCGAAGGGATGGCGGAACGGATTCATCTTGGGCGGGAATTGTTTCGTTAATTATTGTTAAAGAAGGGCTTTTGTAACGATTGATTCCTCAACTTACGGACCCCGTCTGCTTCGCTTTGCGAAGCAAAGCGAGCGGGGGAACGTAAGTTGGTGGGATCAATCATCCCGAGCCCTGACCCCGCTGCTTGTTCCGCGATCAGCGGAACAGCGGGGTCAGCTTGGGCGAGGGACTACGATGAGCCCTACCTCTTCATCAAGAAAAGGGCGAAATCGCACCCGAAGGGTGCCCACAGCCGGTAACGTCGCCAGATCGTCATGTCAAAGAGCTCGCAAATCGTCGCGTTATGCCGCCCCGCCGCCTCTCAGGCGGTGCGGGGCCCCGCCACGCTTCTTGGCGGGCCCCCGGCCGGCCGGGCCATAACACAAAAACAGCTCTCTAAAAAAGAAGAAAGAGAGAACTCAACTTGCCTCTTTCTTATTTTTTAGAGAGCTGATGCAAAAAAGCTAATTCGGGTCACTGCGTGTGTGGACTTGCCCCGATAAGATGGACACCTAGAAACCGGTGGTATAATGCCACAAGGAGGTGTCCAATGGAACGAAAAAGTAAGCGTAAAAGCCACAGCCGGGAGTTCAAGCTGGAGGCCGTC
>JAHFFX010000077.1:0-3050 GCA_023247755.1 Candidatus Omnitrophota bacterium
GCCCTGGAAGCCCTCAACAATCCCAAGGACCCGGAAAAGACCAAATGCATCCTGGAACTCATGAAGGCCGTCGATGAGTTCATCCCGGAGCCCAAAAGAGACCTGGAAAGACCTTTCTCGATGGCGGTGGAGGACGTGTTCTCCATCTCCGGCCGCGGTACGGTCGCCACCGGCAGGATCGAAAGAGGCATCTGCAAGGTCGGTGAAGAGATCGACGTCGTCGGACTTCGTCCCGCCGTGCAAAAAACGGTCATCACCGGTGTGGAAATGTTCCGCAAGGAACTGGACCAGGGTCAGGCCGGCGATAATGTCGGGCTCCTCTTGCGCGGTATGGACAAGAATTCCATCGAGCGCGGAATGGTCTTGGCCAAGATCGGCTCGATCACCCCGCACACCAAGTTCAAGGCGCAGGTGTACGTTCTGACGAAGGAAGAAGGCGGCCGCCACACGCCGTTCTTCAACGGATATCGCCCGCAGTTCTATTTCCGCACCACGGACGTGACCGGCAATGCCGAGCTTCCGAAAGGTGTCGAGATGTGCATGCCGGGTGACAATGTGGAACTGGAAGTGGAGCTGATCACGCCGGTCGCCATGGAAAAGGAACTCCGTTTCGCCATCCGCGAAGGCGGACGCACCGTCGGCGCCGGGGTCATTTCCGAGGTCCTCAAGTAAACAGGATTAAAACAGGATCAACGTCAAGAAGGATTCAAGTGTCGTTATGCAAAAAATTCGCATCAAGCTCAAGGCTTACGACCATCGTCTGATTGATCAATCGACGCAGGAGATTGTGGACACGGCCATCCGCACGGGGGCCAAGGTCTGCGGACCCATCCCCTTGCCGACGAAGAAGGAACTGTACACGGTCCTGCGGGGACCGGTCATCGACAAGAAATCCCGGGAACAGTTCCGACTGGCCACCCACAAGCGATTGATCGAGCTGATCGACCCGACCGCGAAGACCGTTGAGGCATTGCGTAAGCTCAACCTTCCGGCGGGCGTTGACGTTGAAATCAAATAAGCATAAGGTGCATTCATGGTAAGCGGACTCATCGGACGAAAATTAGGCATGTCCCAGATCTTCGACAAGGACGGGAACGTCATTCCGGTCACGGTTATCGAAGCGGGGCCCTGCGTTGTCCTCAAGACGATCGATGCTCCGGTCAAGCTCATGCTGGGGTTCGACCCGATCAAGGAGACAAAACTCGATAAGCCGCGCCAGGGGTTCTTCAAGAAACTGGGGGTGGCGCCGCTTAAGGTCGTCAGGGAGTTCCGCTCCTCGGACAATAAGGATTACAAGGTCGGCCAGGAGATCAAGGCGGACTTCTTCAAGCCCGGCGATTTTGTGGATGTGACGGGCGTCTCCATCGGCAAAGGTTTCCAGGGCGGTATGAAGCGCTGGGGATGGTCCGGTGGGCCCGGTGGGCACGGTTCCATGCACCATCGCCGTGTCGGTTCCATCGGTTCCAGTTCCGAGCCGTCCCGCGTTTGGAAGGGACACCACATGCCGGGGCACATGGGCGACCGCACGGTGACCGTTCAGAGCCTGCGCGTCATGCAGGTCGATGCCGACAATAATCTACTTTTGATCAAGGGTGCCGTCCCGGGACATGACAAGGGATATCTCACGATCCAGCGTTCCCGCAAACGGGTCTTTAAAGCTTTGGATGAGCAGAAGCCGGTGGTGGTCAAGAAGAAGAACCCGATGAAGCAGGCCAAGGCCACCGTCAAAGGAAAGAAGTAACATGGCGTCATTTCCCGTTTACAACATAGAAGGCCAAAAAAAGGATTCGATCGAATTGCCGGACGCGATCTTCGGGCAGCGGATTAACCAGAATATCCTGCACCAGGCGGTCCTTATGTATCAGGCCGGTCAAAGGCAGGGGACCTTGAAGACGAAGAACCGCGTGGATGTCTCCGGCGGCGGGAAAAAACCTTTTCGGCAAAAGGGCACCGGCCGCGCGCGCGCCGGCTCCAACCGTTCCCCGTTGTGGATGGGCGGCGGGGTCATCTTCGGTCCCGTGCCGAGGGATTTCAGCTACTCGATCCCGCGGCAGATCAAAGTGTCGGCCCTGCGCGAGAGCCTCAATTCCAAATTCATGGACAAGGATCTCATGTGTGTCGCGGACCTCAATATCAAATCCGCCAAAACGAAGGATTTCGTCAAGGCCCTGAATAATTTGAAACTGGTCGGCAGCAAGGTTCTGGCGCTCTGGGACGGAAAAGATGAGAACCTGATGCGGGTTTCGCGCAACGTGCCCCATTTCAACCTCGTGCGCGCTCAGGACGTCAATGCTTATGACATTTTACGCAACAAGAAATTGCTGGTGACCAAATCGGCCTTGCAGGACCTGCTTAAGAGGGTCATCCCCGCCTCGGATGAATCTAAGGGCCGCAAGAGTCCCGCAGCGGCTGCCGAGAAGTCCGCAGCGACAAAATCCAGACCCAAAAGAGCCGGCCGCGAGGGGACCACATGATTACCTCCTACGACGTGATTAAGACCCTTGTCCGGACCGAAAAAGGAACGACCCTGGAGCCACACCGTCAGTATCTTTTCCATGTCGCGAAATCCGCCACCAAGATCGACATCAAGCGGGCGGTGGAGGACCTTTATAAGGTGAAGGTCCAGGACGTTCACACCATCATCATGCCCGGCAAACGCAAGCGCGTACGGCAGGATTTCGGTTACACCACCGATTGGAAAAAAGCGATCGTGACCTTGGCAGAAGGTCAGAAAATTGAGGTGACGTAATGGGGTTGCGCAGTTTCAAACCGAAAACACCCGGTCTTCGGCATGCGATGATCTCGGATTTCCAGGAGATCACCAAGGGGAAACCGGAAAAATCCCTGCTGCGGCCGCTGAAGCAGAGCGGCGGACGCAATTCCTACGGCCGGATCACGAGCCGCCATCGCGGCGGCGGGCACAAGCGGATGTACCGTTTGATCGATTTCAAAAGGGACCGCATCGATATGCCGGCCAAGGTCGTGGCCATCGAGTATGATCCGAACCGTACTTCGCGCATCGCGCTCATCGAATACGCCGACAAGAAGCG
>JAHFFX010000077.1:3060-10887 GCA_023247755.1 Candidatus Omnitrophota bacterium
AGCGTAACTATATTTTGGCTCCGCTGGAATTGAGGGTGGGGGATGAGATCGTGAGCACCATCGATAAAGATGTGGAGATGCGGGCCGGCAATTGCATGCCGTTGGGGCGGATCCCGCTGGGAACCGCCATCCATAATATCGAATTGCAACCCGGCAAGGGCGGACAGATCGTCCGTTCGGCCGGCACTTCGGCGCAACTGATGGCCAAGGAAGGGGAATTCGGTCAGGTACGGCTCCCTTCCAATGAGATCCGCAAGATCCGGATCGATTGCCGGGCGACCATCGGTCAGGTCGGCAATGTGGAGAACGAATCCATTTCCATCGGGAAGGCCGGCCGTTCCCGTTGGCTTGGCCGCAAACCGCAATCGCGCGGCGTCGTCATGAATCCGCATGACCACCCGCACGGCGGCGGTGAAGGAAAATCCCCTCAGGGCAACCCGCATCCGGTGACCCCGTGGGGAAAACCCACCAAGGGATACAAGACCCGTCGGCCCAAGAAATACTCCAACATTTTCATTGTGAAAAGAAGGACCAAATAACCTATGTCGCGTTCCATTAAAAAAGGGCCGTTTGTCGATGATCATCTGGTCAAGAAGATAGAGAAGATGACCCGTTCCGGGCAGAAGCAGCCGATCAAGACGTGGTCGCGCCGCTCGACGATCACCCCGGACTTTGTGGGAGCCACCATCGCGATCTACGATGGGCACAAGCACGTTCCGGTGTTCGTCACCGAGAACATGGTGGGCCACCGTTTGGGGGAATTTGCCCCCACCCGGATCTTCCGCAAGCACGGCGGGGTCAAGGCCAAGAAGGCGCCGGATAAAACCTAAATCAAAAGTTACGGGGAACTTGGTCACCGGTCCCCTTAAAGAGAATTACGACTATGATCGCGAAGGCTAAAGGAAAATTTATGAGGGTTTCGCCCATGAAAGTGCGGCAGGTCATCGACCTGATCCGCGGCAAGGACGTCCTTTCGTCATTGGCGGTCCTCATGCATGTGCACAAGGGTTCGAGCAAGCTGGTCTCGAAGGTCCTCAGCTCAGCGGTAAGCACCGCCAAGCAAAAAGGGCTGAACGAAGAACAGCTTTTCATCTCGAAGATCGTTGCGGACGCGGGCCCGATGTGGAAACGGTATCGCGCGGCGGGTTTCGGCCGGGCGACCCCGATCCTCAAGCGTACGACGCATTTGACCATCGAGTTGGATGTCATTACGAAGTGACCGGTGCCCAGTGACCAAGTCACCGGTCAACGGTCAGAAAAATCTTACTTGTGACTGATAACCGGTCACAGGTCACTTTAAGGGAGAAAAAACGTGGGACAAAAAGTCAGTCCTTTAGCGATTCGGATCGGTTATATCAAGAATTGGCGCAGCATGTGGTACGCCGATAAAAAGGATTTCGCCAGGAACGTGGCGGAAGATTATCGGATCCGTAAATATATCGCAAAGCGGTTCGAGCAGGCGGCCATTTCCCGCATTGAGATCGAACGCCTCGCGGAGCAGGTCAAGATCCGTATCTGCTCGGCTCGCCCCGGCGTCATTATCGGTAGACGCGGCGCGGATATCGACAAGCTGCGGGCCGAATTGGGAAAACTGACCCCCAAAGAGACCAACATTGAGATTCAGGAGATCAAGAACCCGTCGATCGACGCGCAGCTTATCGCGCAATCGGTGGCCTTCCAGCTGGAAAAGCGCGTCGCCTTCCGCCGCGCCATGAAGCGAGCGATCGAACAGGCGATGCAGTCCGGGGCCAAGGGGATCAAGATCAGCGCCGCCGGCCGTCTGGGCGGAGCGGAGATGTCCCGCCGGGAAACTTATAAGGAAGGAAAACTTCCGTTGCAGACGTTCCGGGCCGATGTGGATTATGGTTTTGCGGAAGCGCTCACCACCTATGGGATCCTTGGTGTGAAGTGCTGGGTCTACAAGGGGGATGTGATCGTAGACAGCGACCGGGTGGGCGAAGTCCTGGAGCCGCAGAAACCCCAGCCGGAAAAGGGAGAATAGAAGCATGGCGATCATGCCCAGAAGAGTCAAGTACCGAAAAATGCAGCGGGGGAAACTGCGCGGCATCGCTACGCGCGGCAACACCCTCACGTTCGGTGAGTTCGGCCTCAAAGCGATCGAGAACGGGATGATCAAAAGCAATCACATCGAGGCCAGCCGGGTCGTCATCGCGCGCAAATCTCACGGCGCGGGCAAGCTTTGGATCAACATATTTCCCAGCAAGCCGGTCACCAAAAAGCCTCCGGAAACCCGCATGGGAAAAGGCAAAGGCGAACTCCATCACTGGGCCTGTCCGATCCGGCGCGGCAAGGTCATTTTCGAGATGGCCGGGATCCCGGAAGCGTTCGCCAAACAAATATTCCGCCTGGTGGCCTTCAAGCTGCCGGTCAAGACCCGGTTCATCACCCGTGAATCCGGGTTCTAATCATTCATAGAGAAGACAGAATGAGAACCAAGACCAAAGAGCTAAGGACGCTGGGCAACGAAGAGCTGGCGCAGAAGGAAAAAAGCCTCAAAAAGGAATTGTTCGACCTGTATTTCCAGCGCCGCATGGGGAGCGTGGAAAAGCCGGGCCGCTTTAAGACGCTGCGCCGGGAGATCGCCAGGGTCATGACCCTTTTAAATGAAAGAGCCAAAGATGGAAGCAAGAGCAAATAAACGAAAATTTCTAGCCGGGATCGTTGTGAGCGACAAGATGAACAAGACGCGCGTCGTTCAGGTGCGCTGGTCGGCGAAGCATCCTAAATACCAGAAGACCGTTCGTCGGGCGGTCAAGTTCAAGGCCCACGATGAAAAGAACGCTTCGAAGACGGGAGATTCGGTCCGTATCATGGAGACCCGTCCCTTGTCGAAGGACAAGCGCTGGGTGATCACCGAGGTCCTGAAATAACAACGAATCGCGAGGTTGGGGCGGCATGATATTCTTAAGAAGCATCATGGATGTGGCGGATAACACCGGAGCCCGCAAGGCCTCTTTCATCGGCACGCTCAAGAGCAAAGGCCGGATGACGGCGCATGTGGGTGATCTGGTTCGGGTGAACATCAAGGAGTCTTCCCCGGATGCGGCCGTCAAAAAGGGCGAAGTTGCCAAGGCGATCATCGTGCGCACCAAGAACGCGATCCGCCGCCCGGACGGGACCTATGTGCGTTTTGACACCAACGCCTGTGTGATCGTGGATGACACGGGTAATCCCCGAGGCACGCGGGTCTTCGGTCCCGTGGCCCGGGAACTGCGCAATCTTGAGTATATGAAGATCGTTTCTTTGGCTCCCGAGGTGATCTGATGCTGCGCATCCGAAAAGACGATATGGTGATGGTGATCACCGGTAAGGACAAGGGCAAGACCGGCAAGGTCATGCGGGTCTTCCCCAAGGAGTGCCGAGCCCTGGTCGAGAACATCAATCTGGTGAAGAAGGCCAAGCGCCGCACGCAGCAGGACCAGAAAGGCGGCATCACGGATATCGAGGCCCCGATCCATCTTTCGAATCTGATGCTGCTGGACCGGCAGAACAACAAGGGCACGCGTTTTTCGGTGGACCGGCTTAAGGACGGCAGCAAGTCGAGAAAAGCCAAATTGAGCGGAGCCGCGATCTAACATGAAACCTACCATGCAGGAAAAATATTTGAAGGAAGTCGTCCCCGCCGTGCAGAAGAAGTTCGGCATCAAGAACCTTCATGCCGTTCCCCGTCTGCAGAAGATCGTCGTGAACATGGGCGTGGGGGAAGCGATCAACGACCATAAGATCATGGACAAGGCGGCGGAGGAGCTCGGGCTCATCACCGGCCAGAAGCCGACGATCCGCCACGCGAAGAAGGCCATTTCCAATTTCAAGCTGAAGATCAATGCGCCGATCGGCGCCAAGGTGACCTTGCGCCGCGCGATGATGTACGAGTTCATGGACCGATTGTTCAACGTGTGCCTGCCGCGTATCCGGGACTTCAACGGTGTGCCGCGCAAATCCTTCGACAAGGAAGGCAATTATACGCTGGGCCTCAGGGAACAGTCGATCTTCCCGGAGGTCGACGCCGGGCGCATAACGCACGCACAGGGGATGGATATCACGTTCGTTTTCAACAAGCAAGCCAAGCAGACCCAGGAGCATACCTCCGAGGTGTTGCGTCTTTTGGGGATGCCGTTCGCTCATTAATAAAGGACGATCGCAAATATGGCCAGAAAGTGTTTGAGAAATAAAGCCGCGGCAAAGCCGAAATTTTCCTCCCGGGGGTATAATCGTTGCCCGTTGTGCGGGCGCTCGCGCGCTTTTTTACGCCGGTTCGGATGCTGCCGGATCTGTTTTCGGGAGCTTGCGAACAAAGGGGAGATCCCCGGCGTCCGCAAGGCCAGTTGGTAATTTAGAGAACATCAAAGTTAAAAGAGGTTCATATGTCATTGACCGATCCCATTAGCAACATGTTGGCGAGTATCCGCAATGCCCTGCGGGGCCGCAAGGAGACCGTGGATGTCCCGGCTTCCCGGATCGGACAGAAGATCCTGGAGATCTTGAAGAGCGACGGGTACATCGAGGATTTTCGCCTGCTTAAGGACAACAAGCAGGGAGTCTTCAAAATCTATCTCAAATATGGCCAGGACAAACAGCCGGTCATCCTGGGATTGCGCCGGATCTCGAAACCGGGCTTGCGGGTCTATTCCAGCCGCTATCGCATACCCCGGGTCATCAATGGGCTGGGCACGGCGGTCCTGACCACCTCGCGGGGTGTCATGACCGACCGGGACGCCCGCAAGAACAAGATCGGCGGCGAGGTCATTTGTTTCGTTTGGTGATCCGCCCTTGAGTGGAGCAGCAAGAAAGTAGAAATTTATGTCTAGATTAGGAAAAATTCCGGTAGCTCTACCCAAAGACGTCAAGTTGACCATTGACAAAGGATCGGTCCTGGTCAACGGCCCGAAAGGCAAGATGTCCCTCGCTCTGCCGCATAACATCACCGTGGAGCAGAAGGACGACAAGCTTTTGGTCAATCGTCTTAATGACGCCAAGCAGACCAAGGCCAATCACGGCACCATCCGGGCCCATTTGGTCAACATGATCAAGGGAGTCACCCAGGGGCATAAGATCGACCTGGAAATTCAGGGGGTCGGTTTTCGCACCGCGGTTCAGGGGCAGAAGCTTGTCTTGAACGTCGGGTTCAGCCATCAGGTGGAATACGATATCCCGGCCGGGGTCAAGGTGGCGACACCCAAACCGACGGAGATCTCCATCGAGGGGTCGGACATCGCGCTGGTCGGCGAGGTTGCCGCCAATATCCGCGGCATGAAGCAACCCGAACCTTATAAGGGCAAAGGGATCCGTTATGCCGGGGAGCTGGTCCGCCGCAAACAGGGCAAATCGGTCACTAAATAAATATAGGTGAAGGGCATTTATGTTCGACGTAAAAGAAATCAAAAGATTTAACCGTCATAAAAGGATTCGCAACAAGATGCATGGCACGAGCGAGCGTCCGCGGCTTTGTCTTCATCGGAGCATCAACAACCTGCAGGCCCAGCTCATCGATGATGCGCAGAAGAAGATCCTGTTCGGACTTTCGACCCTGGACAAAGACCTGCG
The DNA here is from genome assembly GCA_023247755.1 of Candidatus Omnitrophota bacterium. Lineage (GTDB taxonomy): Bacteria > Omnitrophota > Gorgyraeia > Zapsychrales > JAHFFX01 > JAHFFX01. The sequence goes on from JAHFFX010000077.1 coordinate 8,626, forward strand.
TTCCAAGCTGAAATCCGGTGGGAACCTCGAAGCGGCCACCGCCTTGGGTCAGGCGCTCGCCAAGCTCGCGCTATCGAAAGGGGTCACCAAAGTGTGTTTCGATCGGGGCGGCTACATGTTCCATGGCCGGATCAAGGCGTTCGCCGAGGCGGCGAGAAGCGCCGGCCTCGAATTCTAAATCATTGACAGATCGTTCATCCGACCGAAAGTTCATATGACCGCAGAAAAGAAAGATACTAAAAAAGAAGAAGGCCAGGAAAAAGCAAAGTCGCAAGCCCCAGGTTCAGCCCCGGCGGAGGCCAAGACCGCGTCGGCCGCTGAGACCGCATCTTCCAGCGAAGGTCAGGCATCGGCACAGCCGCAGCAGTCCCATGGAAGAGAAGGCCGGGAGGGTGGCCGAGGCGAAGGCCGAGGCAAGGGTGGAAAACGGCCTTTTGTCCGGAAAAAAGATACGACCGCTTCGGAGTTCATCGAAAAGGTCATCGCCATCAATCGGGTCACGAAGGTCACCAAGGGCGGAAAACGTCTGGCCTTCAGCGCCTTGGTCGTCGTGGGAGATGCGAAGGGGCGCGTGGGTTACAGTCTTCAGAAGGCCGGAGAAGTGGCTTACGCCATCAAAAAGTCTTTAACGGCCGCCAAGCGCGCCATGATCCGGGTCCCGCTGTCGGAATCGACCATCCCCCATGAAATAATCGGGATCTGCGGCGCATCCCAGGTTATGCTCAAGCCCGCTTCGGAAGGAACCGGTGTCATCGCGGCGGGTCCGGTGCGGGCCGTGTGTGATTCGGTGGGCATCCGCAACATCCTGACCAAATGTCATCGTTCGAACAATCCCATCAACGTCGTGAAGGCCACGATGGATGGGTTGTCCAGATTGAAGGCCCGTAAATTGGAAACGACGACGGTCGCGCCGGCGGCCGCAGCCGCCCCGGCAGGAGAGGCGCAAAATGCAGCTTAATCAAATGACATCGCCGGCGGGTTCACGCAAGCGCAAGAAGGTCGTCGGCCGTGGTCAAGGTTCCGGACACGGCAAGACGTCGTGCCGCGGCCATAACGGCCAGGGCCAGCGCCCGGGACGAACGATGCTCAAGAGCCTCGAAGGCGGACAGATGCCGCTCATCAAGCGTCTGCCTAAAGTCGGATTTAACAGCAAAAGTCCCATCCTTTATCAGGTGGTCAATCTTGAGAATCTGACCCGGATCAAGGAAGGCACGGTCGTCGATGGGGAATATCTCAAGCAGCACGGGTTCATCAAGTCGCTGGCGAAGCCCTTCAAGATCCTGGGGACCGGGGAGCTGACGAAGCCGCTCACGATCAAGGCGCACAGTTTCTCCAAATCGGCCCAGGAAAAGATCGTCAAGGCCGGCGGTAAGGCCGAAACGATCGCGCGGTCCACCATTGCGGCGGACGACGCCGAAAACAAGAAAGACGCGCCCGGCGCGTAACGTTCCTTTTAAAATTTTATGTTATCCGCTTTTGCCAACTGCTTGAAGATCCCCGAGCTGAAGAAGAAGATACTCTTCACGATGGGGGTCATTGCGATTTATCGGGTGGGTTGTTATCTGCCTACGCCCGGCGTCAACGGGGCGGTCCTTGCCGAATTCTTCCACCGGATGAGCGTTTCGGGGCAAGGTACGATCTTTGGCATCATGAACATGTTCTCCGGCGGGGCTCTTGAGAAGCTTACCGTGTTCGCTCTGGGGACCATGCCGTACATCTCGAGCTCGATCATCATGCAATTGTTGACGGCGGTGTTCCCGGCCCTGGAAAAATTGGCGAAGGAAGGCCACTCGGGCTACATGAAGATCAATCAATACACCCGTTACGGGACCCTGTTCCTGGCGGGCGTGCAATCGTTCTTCATTGCGTTGTGGCTGGAAAACCCGCAGGCGTTCCAGGGCTTGCAGATCGTCAATAATCCGGGATGGGGTTTCCGTTTTGTGACGGTCCTGACCTTGACCTGCGGAACGCTTCTGCTGATGTGGCTCGGCGAGCAGATCCAGGAGCGGGGGGTCGGCAATGGCGTTTCCCTATTGATCACGGCCGGTATCATTTCGGCGGCGCCATCGGCGCTCAATCAGTTGATCATGCTTTTGTCCCCCAAAAGCTCGGCCGCCCAGCAGATCCAACCGCTGACCTTGGTCATCATGTGCGCGCTCTTGGTGGGGGTCATCATCACCATCACGCTCATCACGCAGGGGCAGCGAAAGATCCCGGTCCAGTACGCGCGCCGGATCGTGGGTCGAAGGGTCTATGGCGGAC
>JAHFFX010000202.1 GCA_023247755.1 Candidatus Omnitrophota bacterium
ACCCTTTCTGAGTCTTTCCGGAAATGTTACGGTTCAAACCGTCACCAAACCTCTTGGATTTCTAGGCAGCATTTCATCTCCCCTGCAGTTTTTCCGTTTTGGAAATGACCTGATTGAAAAATTATTCGATGTCGATGGGAATCTGACAGAAAACCAAATGTACCTGGTCGACGCGGTGGAAACCGGAAGCGAAATAACCATCATTTCGGCCGCTCTGCTGGGAGCAAAACTGGGAGCCGGACTAGGGGCGGCAATCGGCAGTGTAGTCCCTGGCATCGGTACCGCAATAGGCACCGTAGGTGGAATGATCGTAGGCGCTGCAACAAGTGCTTTTGTAGCAGCTTTAGCTCTCAACAAACTCAAACGAAAAATCTATGAAGAAGCCGGAATATAGCCTCTCTTTTTTCCCTGTTCCTTCCTAAAATGGCGAATAGGTACCATTTCCGGCGGTGCCGGGTTCAATAGGTGTGCGCGAGATGGCGAGATGGTACCGGGTTCCACGGGTCTGGGGATGAGGGGACGTCTATGAAAACGGCCTCCCTGTCAAGTGATTCATTCCATGGTTAAGATGCGCTACACGTCTATTCGTGCTTTAGATCCGCACACGAACTCTGGTTCAGCGTCAGAGGTCCCAATCGCTTCATCGGCCAGAATGGCCAGTCCCTTACGCCGGGCTCCTCTGAACGGTTCCGTAAGATTCCACAGGGCAGAACGCCTGCCCGTCATGCAAGACCGCGTAGATCCCCACCAAGAGTTTCCGAGCCACCGCAACCAGGGCCTTTCCATGTCCTTTACCGCGGACGAGCCGCTGGTAGGTGGTCCGCAACGGCCCGGGCCGCCGGATCGCATGCTGGGCGTCTTCGACCAGGATCCAGCGCAGGTACCGGCTGCCTTGGCGGGTGATTCCCCGCCCATGCCGGGTTCCCGCACTCTGATAGATCCCAGGGGCCAGACCGGAGTAACTCACCAGCTGTTTGGCCGAGGGGAAGCGCTGAATGTCCCCGATCTCCGCCAGGATCAAGAGGGCAGAGAAGACCCCGATCCCTGGGATCGCCGTCAGACGAACGACGGAGGAATCCCCCTTGGCCAGCAGGCGCAGCTGCCGATCAATCCGGGTGATGTGCTGATCAAGGAAGGCCAACTGCGCCAACCCGTCATCCCGTTGCCAGGCCAGCATCGGCGTCAAGGCAACCGTCGCCAACCAGGCGCGGCCCTTGACTCCAAAGGAGTCGGTCCCCGGAGCCACCAGGTTCACCTTGGTCAGCACCGTCGTCAGCCGGTTCTTGACCCGGACCCGATCCTTCACCAACCGCATCCGATGGCGCAGCAATTCTCGCAGTGCCCGGATCGGCGGTGGCGGGACGTAGCTCGTCGGCAGCAGGTCGCCCCGCAACAGATCGCAGAGGATCCCGGCATCGATCCGGTCGGTCTTGATCCGGGCCGAGGCAATGGCACGGACCTTCAGCGGATGGGCCAGCTTGACGGTACATCCCAGTTGCTCCAGGGTATCGTACATCCAAGTGCAGTTCGTCGTTGCCTCCAGCGCGACGGTGACCGGCTGATCGTTGCAGATCTCGAAGAATTGCTGCAGCGCCACCGGGTCGTTGGGGACCCGACCTTGGTGCACAAGGTGTCCCTGGGCATCTTTGACCACGAGGACGCTCATTGATTTGTGCAGATCCAGTCCAGCATAATACGGCATTGGCTACCCTCCTGTGTGAACAGGGTTACGGGAACTGGGTCTATTCTAGCCCGCGTGTTCCCGGGGGTAGCCGTTTTCATGTTTTCATGAGATCGCTTCATAAAGGGACGGTTCATTCGACGGGTCAGCGGCGCATGAGGTGTCCCCAAAACGCCCCGTGCCCCTTTTTGATGAGTTCATGCGCCGAATTATGCCAGGGAATGATTGGAGAACGTAGGGTGTTTCAGCGTGGAAGTATAGCGGTACCGTTTCCGGGAGTTCCGGGTCCCGAACCCGGCACCTGCGGAAATGGTCCCTGACAGCGGACCCGGAATGGGGCTCGCCGCCTTGTTATCCCGGTCCCTTTGAAGGATAGCGCTCAGAGCTCGGTGGTATACTAAAATCTGTCATGAAGAAGATTCGGGAACATAAAACGAATGGCGGCGCGGAGGCCTTCCTAAACCAGGCGGCCCAGCGCATTGTTTCCGCTTTCCCTCAAGTTCGCCGGATCGTGTTGTTCGGTTCCTATGCTTACGGCAGGCCGACGAAGGACAGTGACCTGGATGTCCTCGTTGTGATGCCTACCCGCAAGCGGTGGAGCGATCGCGTACGGTCCTTGCAGGCCCTTTTTCCGGAACGCCCGTTCCCGATGGATTTCGTGGTCCGGACGCCCCGGGAAATCCGGGAGCGGCTGACCTCGTGTTTTTGCCCCTTTACTCGGGAAGTGATCGAGAAAGGCAAGGTCCTTTATGAAGCTTGAAAAAGAATTGCCATGACACCCATCTGGGCCATAACACCTGAAAAAATCGACCAAGCTGTTCGGAAAATCGTGGATTTCGAACAACCAAAGAAAGTCATTCTGTTCGGTTCCGCTGCGAGAGGGGCCGCTCGTCCCAACAGCGATGTGGATTTCCTCGTTGTGACGAAGGAGGAGGTCGAGAGTCCGCGTAAAGAAAGCGTCCGGATTCGCCAGGCGCTGGAAGATTTCTTGATGCCGATGGATATTCTCGTGATCTCGGACAAACGGCTCAAAGAGTTGGGAGACCAGCCGGGTTTGATCTATCGGGAGGCATTGCGTACCGGAAAAGTGGTTTATGAATCCGCCGCTTAGGCGCGTCCCTCCCGGCTCTCCTGGAGATTGGCTGGTTTACGCGGAGAGTGATCTTAGATTGGCGCGTCTTGCTAGAGAGCGGAGCGATATCCTTCCTTAACAAGCGTGTTTTCACGCCCAACAGTCGGCGGAGAAAGCTTTCAAGGCAGCTCTTCTCTTCAAGCACATAGAGTTTCCCCCTGTTCATGACCTCAAGACACTTGTCGGTCTCCTGCAAAAGAACGCCATTTTATTCCCGCCGGAAGTCAGCGAAGCCGGCTCCTTGACCCCTTACGCCGTGGAAGCTCGCTACCCGGGCCATCTGGAAGAGGTTACCCCTTCCGACGCGGATGAGGCCATCCGCCTTGCCGAAGCCGTCCTCCGATGGGCTGTCGGCCTTCTTAAATAAGCTGTACCGTAAAAGTAAGTTGAGGTGAGCAACGTGTCCCTTCCGAACCCGGCACCTGCGGAAATGGTACGCAACCATAGTACGCAACCATATTCGGAACCCGGTACTGATCGCCAATCGCACGGTGGTATACTGAGCTTCCTATGCGCCCCATTCCTATACGACGGATTCGCGCCGTTGCCCGAAAAATAGGCCGCCAGCTTCGACCGAAAAAGGTGATCCTTTTCGGTTCCTATGCTTACGGTCATCCAAACTTGGACAGCGACGTAGACCTGTTCGTTATTATGCCGAGCAGGCGCCATCCTTGTGAGCGCGCTGCCGAAGTTTCCAGATTGATCGATCCGCGCCCTTTTCCAGTAGATATTTTGGTGCGAACCCCGAAAGAAGTTCGGCGGCGGCTTTCACTGGGGGATCCGTTCATCCAGGAAGTCATGAGCCGCGGCAAGGTTCTGTATGCATCGTGAGCTCGTTCGCGAGTGGGTAACCAAAGCGGAAGAGGATTACGCTTCTTTAGAAATTCTTGCGCGTCAACGGAAACATCGTGTTTTTGACAGCGCTTGTTTTCATGCTCAGCAGTGCGCTGAGAAATATTTGAAAGCTCTCCTGACTCTTCACGATATACCTCCCCCTCGAACACACGATTTGGTGTCTTTAGCCCGGGCTTTGAAATCCAAAGAGCCGACGATAGAACTGATTAAAGATCTCTGCCATGGTCTTAACCCGTATGCTATTGAA
>JAHFFX010000078.1 GCA_023247755.1 Candidatus Omnitrophota bacterium
TCCGCCAATAGCGAACGCGGCAAGATCAACCAGGAACTTCACAAAACCCTCGAAGAAGAGACCTCCTCCTGGGGCCTGGAGATCGTGCGCACGGAACTGAAGGAGATCGATCCGCCCAAAGACGTCCAGGAGACCATGAACAAGGTCGTCAAGGCCGAGAACGAAAAAGTCGCCGCTATCGATTTCGCAACGGCCGCCGAGACCGGCGCGGACGGGGAACGGCGCATGCAGATCAAAAGAGCGGAAGGCATCAAGCAGGCCCGGATCCTGGAAGCGCAGGGGGAGGCCGAAGCGATCCGGCTGGTCAACGAAGCCGCCGAAAAGTATTTCACCGGCAACGCCCAGGTCCTGAGGAAGATCGAGGCGGTGGAAAAATCACTTTCCAGCAACGCCAAGATCGTGCTTCCCAACGATTCGGAACTGGTCAACGTGATCGGGGACCTGGCGGGAATTATGCCGCTTCGCGAAAAATCAAGATAACCGTTTGTGTCCCGTGATACGTGACCGGTGGATCGTTCAAACCTGTTCTTGGGTCCCGTATTACGGGATAACAACGAGTCCCGCATCACGGATCACGAGTCACTGATATGGATAAAATAACCTGCCCCCTCGCGCAAGCGGCGGAAAAATTCCCCAAAGAAACGGCCCTGATCCTGGGACCGCGTTCGGTCTCCTACCGGCAGCTCGACCAGTGCGTGTCCTGCACCACGAAACAGCTCAAGAAGCTGGGCCTGCGCAAAGGACAGCGCGTGGCGGTCGTGGACACCAACAGCCTCGAATATATCGTGATCCTTTTTTCGCTTTGGAGAATGGGGGTCACCGCGGGATTGTTGAGTGCGCGCCTGCCGGAGGACGCGCTCAACAACCAGCTCAAGAAGATCAACGCGCAGATCCTCTTCACTTCCCAGAAACAATATTCCCTTTCCAGAAAGATCACGCTGCGCAAGTTCCGGCCGGATGAGGTGATCAGCTTCGATATGTATGGTTCGGGCGCGGGGCCCAAGGACAGGCTGGAGGTCGAGCAGCCCGCGACCATCGTCTTCACGTCCGGCAGCAGCGGCAACCCGAAAGCGGCCCTGCTGAGCTTCGGCAATCTTTATTACAACGCGCTTGGTTCCAATGAGAATATCCCGGTAGAAAAAGGGGACCGCTGGCTTTTGTCGCTGCCGCTTTATCACGTCGCGGGTCTGGGGATCCTCCTGCGCGCCACGCTGGGAGGGGCCGCGATCGTCCTGCCCAAAGAAGAGGAGGACCTGCTCGCCGGCATTGCCCACAACAAGATCACGCACGTCTCCTGCGTCACCACGCAATTGTTCCGGATCCTGCAGGCCCACCCGGCGCCCAAGGAGATCGCTTCCCTCAAAGCGATCCTGCTGGGCGGCGGGCCGATCCCTTTGAATCTCCTGAAGGAGGCGATCGATTACGAGCTTCCCGTATACGTGACCTACGGCCTGACGGAGATGGCGTCCCAGGTGGCGACTTCCACCGAGCCGGTGAACTCGGCGACGCAGCGGCCCGCCGCCCGGGTCCTCCATTACCGCCAGGTTAAAATCGCGGCCGATGGTGAGATCCTGGTCAAAGGCGAAACGCTCTTCAAAGGTTATGTGGACGGCGAGCGCGCGAAACTTTCGCTCGATGCCGAGGGCTGGTTCGCGACAAAGGACATGGGCGCGCTGGATGACGAAGGGAACCTCACGGTCACCGGGCGCAAGGACCACCTGTTCATTTCGGGAGGCGAGAACGTTCAGCCGGAAGAGATCGAGGCCTGCCTGAATCAGCTGCCGGGGATCGTCGAATCGGTGGTCGTTCCCGTTGCCAACCGGGAGTTCGGGTTCCGGCCGGTCGCTTTCCTGAGGACTGAAAGCTCCGGAGAGCTTACGACCCCGCAAATACGTTCACACCTTGAAAAAAGCCTTCCCAAATTCAAGATCCCTGCGGCATTCTATGAATGGCCCATCACCGCGGCGGAAGACGACAAACCCAATCGAAGAACATTCACGGACCTGGTAGGACAGCCGTTGGCGCTCAAGCCCATCGCTTAAGGGCCTGCCGCATGGCGGGAGGGATCGGGGTCTTCTTGCCCGTTTTCTTGTCGATGGTCACGTGCACCGTGCGCGCCGCTCCCACCAATTCCTTTCCCGGCCCCTTGAGGAGCTCATAGACGAAGGAAAAGGAGGTCGTGCCGATCTTTTCCACCCGGACCGTGATGGCCAGCCGGTCGCCAACGAACAGCGGCGCCTGGTAATCCGATTCGGCATGCACGATGGGCAGGAAGAAACCGGTCTTGCGGATCATCCGGGCGAAACTGAAGCCGATCTTTTCGAGAAGCGCCTCATAGGCATCATGGATGATCGTGAACTGATGGCTGAAGAACAAAAGCCCGGCCGCGTCGGTCTCATGGAGCTTGAGAATATGGCGGTAAACGAACGGTTTTTTCATGGTCTTTCCTTTTTCAACTTGTTTTCCGGCAGTGCTTTATCTTAGCCCAAAAGCAAACCATCGCAAACATTCTTTTTTATAAAAATTGGCGAATTTGTGCCGAATTCGCGGTTGACAAAATAAAGAAACCGTGTAAGATTAAACTCCTAAATCAAAGATCAATCCAACCCGGAGGGGTGTGAATGAAGATGAACGCTATCAAGGCCCTGGTCGCGGAATTTATCGGAACATTGACGCTCATTTTCATCGGAGTGGGGGCGATCGCGGGCAATCATCTCAACGGTGGCGCCACCGGGTTGACCGGAATCGCCATCGCGCACGGCCTGGCCATCGCCGTGATGGTGACCGCCACGGCCGCCACGAGCGGCGGACATTTGAACCCGGCCGTGACCGCCGGACTCTGGGCCGCGAAGAAGATCAACAACGAAAATGCCATCGGCTACATCATCGCGCAGTGCCTGGGCGGCATTGCCGGCGCCATTCTGGCCAAGATCTGCATCCCGGCCGCGGCGCTGGCCGCCGTCGGCATGGGAACGCCTTCCATTGGGAAAGCCATTTCCCCCGGGATGGCGCTCATTACCGAAACCATCCTGACCTTTTTCCTGGTGTTCTCCGTTTATGGAACTGCCGTCGATCGCCGCGCTCCCAAAATGGGCGGGCTTTTCATCGGGCTGACCGTCACGCTCGACATCCTCATGGGGGGACCGATCTCCGGGGCCGCGATGAACCCGGCCAGGCACCTCGGGCCGGCCTTGCTGGGCGGGGGAATGGAATACATTTGGCTGTATTGGCTGGGGCCGATCTCCGGCGGGATCCTGGCCGGCCTGGTCTACAAGAATTATCTGGAATAAGTTCGCAACATTGAAGATATATAGAGAAAGGAGTTCGTCATGGCCGATCGTAAAGGAATGGTCACGCTCAAAGGCAATCCGATGACCCTCACCGGAAAAGAAGTAAAGGTCGGAGAGGCGGCCCCCGATTGCACGCTGGTGGCCAATGACCTGTCCGAAGTGAAACTATCTTCCTTCAAAGGAAAGAGAACCATTCTCCTGACCATGCCGTCGCTCGATACCGGGATCTGCGATATGGAAACCAAACGCTTCAATCAGGAGGCGGCGAAGCTCGGCCCCGATGTAAAAATTCTCGCGGTCAGCATGGACCTGCCCTTCACCCAGAAACGCTGGTGCGGCGCGGCCGGCGTGCAGAACGTGCAGACGTTGTCGGACCACCGGAATTCAGAAGTGGGGACGAATTTCGGCGTGCTCATCAAGGAGCTCAAACTGCTGGCCCGTTCGATCTTCGTCATCGACAGCAAAGGCAAGATCCAATACACCCAACTCGTCAAGGAAGTGGCCACCGAGCCCGATTACAACGCGGTGATCGAGGCCGTTAAAAAAGCTTCATAATTTTCAAGAAAGGAGTTCCTCATGGCTTTCACATTACCCAAATTACCTTACGCCAACGACGCGCTGGAACCGAACATCGACGCCAAAACGATGGAGATCCATTACGGCAAACATCATCAGGCCTACGTCGATAACGTCAATAACGCCATCAAGGGCAACGCCCAGCTCGAGGCCAAGAGCCTGGAAGAGCTGATCGCGAACATTCCGGGCATTCCGGAAAATATTCGTGGCGCGGTGCGTAACAATGGCGGCGGGCACTTCAATCATTCGCTCTTCTGGAGCATCCTGGCACCCAAAGCCGGGGGGGAACCAACCGGCGAACTGGCCGAGGCCATCAAGAATGAACTCGGCGGCTTCGCCGCTTTCAAGGAAAAGTTCGAAACGGCGGCGAAAACCCGATTCGGCAGCGGCTGGGCCTGGCTGTGCGTGGGCAAGGACAAGAAACTCATCGTCTGTTCCACTCCCAACCAGGACAATCCGCTGATGGATATCGCGGAAACCAAAGGCACGCCGATCCTGGGGCTCGATGTCTGGGAGCACGCGTACTATCTCAAGTACCAAAACCGCCGGCCGGAATACGTCTCCGCATTCTGGAACCTGGTCAACTGGAACGCGGTCGACAATAATTACAAAACCGCTCTAAAGAAATAACTTACCGCATTTCCGGCGCCCGATTTTCCGTCGGGCGCCGGAAATCTTGCGCGTTATCGCAAAATCATTAAAATTTTTTAATTTAAGTCTTGACTTAGGTTTACAAAAATTTATACTACATATTGTAGTCCTTGGATCACCTTCTCAATATATAGTATGGAATTTTTCAAACGTTCCGATCGCGTAACCGCATCACGTGATCGATAATACGATAGATTTTCTTCTTCATGCCCATGCAACTCACCCCATCTTTTCGGCTGACGCACCGAGGGTCCCCACCACCCGCCGCTTTCCCTAACACATATTTAGCCAATAATTTCCATCCAAGGAGAGCCATCTGATGTCGAGCGACACCGTCCTTCTTTCCAACATGAAGGTCAAGAAACGCAGCGGCCAGATCGTGACCTTCACCGCAAGCCGCATCGCGCACGCCATCGCCAACGCCTTCAAGGAGTACCGCCGGCTTCCCCGGGAAGTGGAACTGTCGGCCGAGACCATGCAGGAAGTGGCCAAAGTGACGGAGGGTGTCCTTTCGGTCCTAAAGGAGCGGTCCTTCAATAAGGAATTCCTGACCGTGGAAGAGATCCAGGACGAGGTGATCCGGCAGCTTTACGAAAATGGGTTCAAGGAAGTGGGCGAACGCTACGCCAGCTACCGTCGGCACCATGCCGCGCGCCGGGCGCTCTTCGAACTTTATACCACCACCAAACGCGACGGCAAGGTCGTTTCCTTCAAACCGGAAAAGATAACGCTCGCCATCGCCCAGGCCTTCCGTGCCAGCAACAACAATGAGCTCAACGAGATCCTCATCGAAAAAGCGCGGGAACTTTCCGATAAGGTCGTCGCCGAGATCAAGAAACTTTGGCCGGAAGGGAAATCCGTCCATATCGAAGAGATCCAGGACCTCGTCGAGAGGACGCTGATGTCCTCCGGCTACCATGATATCGCCCGACGCTACATCCTCTATCGCGAGGAACGGGCCAAGATCCGCAAAGCGCAACCGCAAGAGGCGCCTTCGCCCCTGCTGTGGGCCAAGAACCTCCTCATCAAGACCGTCTCCGGCGAAGAAAAACCGATCGACCTCGATGTCATCCGCTTCCAGATCGAGACCTGCTGCAAGGACCTGGCCGATGTGGCCGCGGAGCGGATCCTCATCGAATCCGCGAAGAACTACTATAACGGGATCACCGAAAGCAAGATCGCGGCCTCCAACATCATGGCGGCCCGCTCGCTCATCGAGATCGAACCGAACTACAGTTTTGTGGCCGCGCGGCTTCTGCTGCTGGCGGAATACAAGGAGGCCATCGGCCATGAGGTCAGTTTCGAGCAGATCCAACAGGAATACGCCGTTTACTTCCCGCAGTACATCCACAAGGCCGCGCAGCTGGAACTGCTGAGCCATGATCTTTTGGAGTTCGATCTGGATTTCCTGGGCCAGCAGCTGGACGCGTCCCGGGACCTGCTTTTCAAATACATGGGCCTGCAGACGCTCTATGACCGTTACTTCATCCATTCGGAAGACCGGCGGCTGGAACTTCCCCAGGTCTTCTGGATGCGCGTGGCGATGGGGCTGGCCAAGACCGAAGGCGCGCAAAAGAACAAGCGCGCCCTGGAATTTTACAATATCCTTTCGACGTTCCGATTCACTTCTTCCACCCCCACGCTTTTTAATTCGGGGACCGTCCATTCCCAGCTTTCCTCGTGTTTTCTCACGACGGTCATGGACGATCTGTTGCACATCTTCAAATGCATTCAGGACGACGCCATGCTCTCCAAATGGAGCGGGGGGCTGGGCAACGACTGGACCAACGTGCGCGCCATGGGCTCCCGCATCAAGGGGACCAACGGCCGCAGCCAGGGCGTGATTCCCTTCCTTAAGGTCGCCAACGACACGGCGATCGCGGTCAATCAGGGCGGCAAACGCCAGGGGGCGATGTGCGCCTATCTCGAGGTCTGGCACCTGGACATCGAGGAGTTCCTGGAGCTGCGCAAGAACACCGGGGACGACCGCCGCCGCACGCATGACATGCATACGGCCAACTGGATCCCGGACCTCTTTATGAAACGCGTCAAGCAGAACGGCAACTGGACGCTGATGACCCCCAGCGAAGCCCCCGAGCTGCACCATCTCTACGGCCAGGCCTTCGAAAAACGCTACGAGGAATATGAGAAGTTGGCCCAGGAAGGGAAGATCAAACATTTCAAGGTCGTTTCGGCCGTCCAGCTGTGGCGCAAGATGCTCAGCATGCTTTTTGAGACGGGACATCCCTGGATCACCTTCAAAGATCCTTCCAATGTCCGTTCCCCGCAGGACCACTCGGGCGTAATCCACAGTTCGAACCTCTGCACCGAGATCCTTCTCAACACTTCCGATGAAGAGACCGCCGTCTGCAATCTGGGCTCGATCGACCTCGCGGCGCATACGACCGCGCAGGGGTTGAACCATGAGATCTTGCGGGAGACCATCACCACGGCCATCCGCATGCTCGACAACGTCATCGACATCAATTACTATCCGACGAAGGAATCCCAAATTTCCAATTGCCGGCACCGTCCGATCGGCCTGGGCCTTATGGGCTTTCAGGACGCGCTGTACGTTCAGAACATAAGCTACGCCTCCCAGGACGCGATCCAGTTCGCGGACGAAAGCATGGAGGCGATCTCCTACTACGCCATTTGGGGATCGATCGAGTTGGCCAAAGAGCGCGGGAGCTATTCTTCCTTCAAAGGTTCCAAATGGGACCGGGGGCTTCTTCCCATCGATACGATCGCGGTGCTGGAAAAGGAACGGGGAGGGTACCTTGACATGGATCGTTCCTTCAAAATGGATTGGGCCTTCATCCGTAGCGAGATCCAGAAGCATGGCATGCGCAACAGCAACGTCATGGCCATCGCCCCGACCGCCACCATCGCGAACATCGTGGGCGTCACCGCTTCCATCGAACCGATGTACAAGAACATTTTCGTCAAAAGCAACCTTTCCGGCGAATTCACGGTCATCAACGAGCATCTGATCGAAGACCTCAAAAAACTGGGGTTATGGGATAAGGAAATGATCGATGACCTCAAATATTTCGATGGGAGCGTCCAAGAGATCTCCCGCATTCCCGACCATCTCAAGGCCAAGTACGCCACCGCCTTCGAGGTCGATTATGAATGGGTCATCGAGGCCGGCAGCCGCCGCCAGAAATGGATCGATATGGGGCAGTCGCTCAATCTTTATCAAGCGAAACCTTCCGGCAAGAAGGTCAGCGACATGTACATGCTGGCCTGGGAGAAGGGCCTTAAGACCACCTATTATCTTCGTTCGATGGGGGCGACCCGCATCGAAAAAAGCACTCTGGACGTGACAAAGTACTCCAATGTGGTAGGGACACGCGATCGCGATGATAAGGGCCGCGTCAGCAACACGAAGGCGGAACCGAAAGAAGATTGCGAAGCGTGTCAGTAAATATAAGCCTCCGCTAAGCGATCTTTCCAGCGGAGGCAACACTGACTACCGCTAATCCTTATAGGAAAGTCAGTGGATGGGATAAATTTTTCGCCGTAAAACTCAAGTTTTGGAGGTTTAACGCATGTCCGACCCCATTCAACAGGCGAAAGAATGCACCACATCGGGATCCAATATCCGCATGACCCGGGACCGCGTCTCGGCCGAGAGCAAGCTCCTCATCAATAACGGCCGCACCGTGGACGTCAATCAGCTCGTCCCCATCAAGTACAAGTGGGCCTGGCATTTTTACCTCGATGGGTGCGCCAACCACTGGATGCCGACGGAAGTCTCCATGCAACGCGACATCGAGCAGTGGAAGAACCCGAAAACCTTCACCGATGACGAACGTCATATCATCAAGCGCAACCTGGGATTCTTTTCCACCGCCGAGACGCTGGTCGGCAACAACATCGTGCTTTCCATCTACAAGCTCGTGGACAATCCCGAATGCCGGCAGTACCTGCTGCGCCAGGCGTTCGAAGAGGCCATTCACGTGCATGCGTTTCAGTACATCATCGAGTCCCTCTCCATGGACGAAGGGGAGCTCTTCAACATGTACCGCGAGAACAAGGAGATCTACGAAAAAGACGAGTTCTCGATGAGCTGCACGGACGGGATCCTCGATGAGAGCGTAGACCTTAAGACCGTTGAGGGCAAACAGAAATTCATCAACAATCTCGTCGGGTTCTACGTGGTGACGGAAGGCATCTTCTTCTACAGCGGGTTCGTGACCATGCTTTCCTTCGGCCGCCAGAACCGCATGCCGGGGACCTGTGAGCAGATCCAGTACATCCTGCGCGATGAAAGCATCCACATGAACTTCGGGATCCAGCTCATCAACGGCATCATTGACGAGAACCAGGACGTATGGACGAAAGAATTCCAGGATTATCTCATCACGCGCATCAAGAAAGCGGTGGAGCTGGAGGTCAATTACGCCAAGGAATGCCTGCCGCGCGGGGTCCTGGGCCTGAACGTGCCCTTGCTGCGCGAATACGTGCAGTACATCGCCGACCGGCGCCTGGAGAAACTTCACCTGCCCAAGCAGTACTTCAGCGAGAACCCGTTCCCCTGGATGAGCGAAGTGATCGACCTCAAGAAGGAAAAGAACTTTTTTGAGACGCGGGTCACCGAGTATCAGACGGGTGGAGCGCTCGAGTGGTGAGCTGATCCTCAAGCTTAGTTATAAAAAAGAGACACCGGTCCGGTGTCTCTTTTTTATTCCCCCTGAAATATTGATGACGTCTATGAGAACATTGACATCGGAATATTTACCCATTACATTAGTTGTGGTCTTGGCCGTAAGTGGATGTGCCCCCAAAGATATCAAAAATGTTACCGGCACTTATGTGGCAAAGTATTCTTTTGGAACAGAAAAACTTACCCTGCAAGAGAATAACCGGTATCGCCAAGAATTAATTTTAGCAGATGGGAACACTCGTTATCATAACGAAGGGTCTTGGGAATGGCGGCGCCAAGAATCATTAATTATTCTTCACAATGCGATGATCGTTGCTGATGATGGTGGGAAGCAGTCGGCAAGCTTCCCAGATTCCAGGACAGCTTGGATCTTGCACATCCAGAATATACCCTTTCTGGAAACATCGATCCCAATAAATGAAGATTTAGGATTATATTTTGTTAAAGTAAAAACGAAGGATTAATCATGCCCTGCTCCGACAGCTCTTCAGGACTCAATATCTGGCTTGACGCCAACGACCGTTTCCTAAAGTTCGATTTCGCCAAGATCACCTGCTCAAGCGAGATCAAAGGCACCACGGGGTATTCCCGCTTCTGTGTGGGCTTGACCTTGCCCGAGATCCTTGATCATAGTTTCCTCTCCCTGGTCGAATCGCTCAACCTGCAAGCCGACGAAGAGCAGCAGTTCATCCTGCACCTGGAGTGGGAGGCGCTGCGCTCGGGGATCGCCCAGTATCTGGGAGTGGAGCGCGATGACATCGACCGGGAACGCTGCCAGATCACCTCGATCGAACACACCGGGGAGGGCATCGAGATCTCCGAGGTCGTCCTGCCGCCGAAGGAATTGCCGAAGATCCTGCCTTGCAGTTTGGGGGATAAGCCGGCTTAAGATTTCGATCGGTCTAAATAGTCCGGGGCCGCCCCCACACCTGTGGGGGCGGCCCCGTTGAATTTTACGCTGCTTGATCTCCTGCTTAAGTTGTCTGCTTGCCCTTCATGACCAGGATCTTGCCGGTGCGCACCATCTCCACGATCCCGTATTTCTTTAAAAGTGTCTCGAACTCATCCAGTTCCGCGGTCGTCCCGGTCTGCTCGATGACGAGATAATGGTCCGTGTCGTCCACGATGTGCGCGTGGAACTTGCGCATGGTCTTGTGCACGGCGGTCTTGATGGAGGGCTTCGCGTGCACCTTGAAAAGCGCCAGTTCCTTCTCCACAGCCCCTTCCAGGGCGTGTTCGCTGACATGAATGACGTCGATCAATTTCGCGGCCTGCTTGATGATCTGATCGAGCGTCTCGGGATTTCCCTGGGCGGTGATGGTCATCCGGGAGAAGTTCGGATTCACCGTGGGGGAGACCACCAGCGAATCGATGTTGAAGGCGCGCCGGGCGAACACGAGGGCGATGCGCACCAGCACGCCGGGTTTGTTGGCGACCAGGAAGCTGATCGTGTGTATATCTTTGCGTTCGGTGCGTTTTTCGGTCGTCATTCGATTAAGTGCTGCCCGTGGGTTTTTCGAGTTTCGTTTCCGCCTTGGGCGGCTCGATGATCATGTGGTAGGCGGATTTGCCGGCCGGCACCATGGGGAACA
>JAHFFX010000079.1 GCA_023247755.1 Candidatus Omnitrophota bacterium
ATGACGATGGTCTCAAATCGCGCGGGCGGTTGTGTCTGCCCGGCAGGGATCTGAACGAACCGCCCGCTTTGCATATTGACGGTCAGTTTGGGAATTGTTCGTTCCAGCGGTGGTTCTGCTTGAGGCGCTTGATACTTCAGGCGGCCGCCGTCCAAAAGCAGCACCTTTCCTTCGGGAGTGATCGCATAATTGGCCAGCAGCATCTTGTCGTTCCTGAGATGCTGCATGTCGCGGTCTTCGATCTCGGATATCCGCTGCCCGGCCTGTTGCAGCGCATCAGCGACCGCGGCGCCATGGCCTTCAAAGAATTGCTGCCGAACATACTGGTCCAGCGGCGTCGCCTCGGGCTTGATAACGGCAAACGGCAAAGTACGCTCCTGTCCGGCTTCCCTGATGACAAAGTCCTTGACGATCTCGAACGGAACCGTCTGGTCGGAAATATGTTCCTGGACCGCTTGATAAGAGGCCAAAGCTTCCGAGGAGCCATTGGGCTGAAGATCGGTCAGTTCTTTGACGAAGATCCTCCGGCCATCGATCGGGCTTTGTACAATATGGATATCGGCCTGCGCGCCCTTCTCCGTCGCAGATAACGAGCTTAAGACTTCCGGCGGGCTGGAAACAAGGCGGCTCACCGATGTTGACAATTCTTCCGGCGTCATGAGCGTCCTGATCTGGGCCTGGTCGCGCTGCTGGCTCCGGTCAAAAATCGGCAGGCCGTTGTCTCTTGCCTTATCCACCATCGCGGCGTCGGCTTGCATGATGGCGCGGGCGACCACCGCCATCTGTTCATCGGTCACTTTTTCGGGCATCCTGACTTCCACCAGGTAACCGACCGACGGACGATCCAATGAATTCCAGGCGCTCAAAGCGGACGACTCGGCGATCTCCTTGCCGGAAATCTTCTGAATGATCGTTTCCGGTTCGGACAATTCCGGCGCCTTGACCATCTGGACAATGGCCCCCACCGGCACAAATCCAAGCGTGGGCATTATCGTTTCTATCGGACGATCCCGAGTGAGCTCGCTAGGCCCCGCTTCACCGGAACGGTACTCAAGAGCGTGGGAGTCGGTCTCTTGGCTCACGCCGGCAATCAGATGCGGACCGGTCCGCAGCATATCGATGCCTTCCCCGCCATAATTAAATCCGTTCTTCACCAGGGCGTAAGCCAGCGTGGATTTGCCGCTTGTTTCTTCACCAAGGATAAGAATTCCTTTTTTCTCTTCCCGATCCATGACGAGATCGGCAAGTGCAACGGTCTTCACTTCCCCGGCATGCCTTGCGGCCAATTCCCGCAGGGCCGGCCTATTGTCCTGCTGAGAAGAATAGGTTCGGCTGGCTTCCGCCGCGATCAGCTGGGCCGGCTGCCGACCGCCCACCAATTGAATGGCCCTCTCAATATCATTTTTTTCATTCAGAGCATCCGAATTCTTCAATTGCTGATAATACCGGAGGAGTTCATCAAATTCTTCCGGTGCGGACGATTGGGCGGAGCGCATAAGCTCAAAGGCCATGCGCACTTCAACCACGGACCCCGAACGATCGGGAACCAGATCCCGTATCGCGTCCCTGGCCTTGAATATCTTCTGAACGGCCGGGGATACCTCAGGCAGTTGGTCAATCTCATACTTCGTCTCGGCGATCCACCGGAGAAATCGATAGGCGGTTTCGGGATGGGTCGCCATTCTATCCACCCCATTCAAGACCGAACTGAAGAAACGCGGTTGTGCAAGACCTTCTTTGACCCTATTGGCCCAGGTAGTCAACGAACTTGCGAGCGTTACCGAGCGGCGAGGGCTGGCAAGGGCATCAGAAAGCTCCACACTGTCATAGCCCGTCACCGAATCGAAGACCTGGTCGCGCCGCCACTCGGTCGGCAGGCCGCTGTCTTTCGCTTTATCCGTCATCGCGGTGTCGATGACAAGCCATTGCGTTGTCTGCGGACTGAGCGGAGTCTGCAGATTCGCCAGTTGTCCGTTCACAAATTGCGTGCCCGCAACAAGTTTTTCCGCGTCCTTCCCGAACATTTGCGGAATAAGACCCAATCTCAAGGCATTTTCCACATTGGGTGCTTCTTCCGAGAGCTTAATAATTCTCTTGCCGAAAGGCCATTCGGCAGATTCAGGAAGGACCACTTTAATCGTTTGGAAATCAACGGTCGTGGATTTTCCTTCTTCGGCGGGCATCGGGACCAAACGGTTCTCCTGCATATCCAAAATCACGCGGGAGGCCGGATTAGCTCTTCCTTTAAGCTCAGGCCGATATTTCAGACGGCCCTCGTCCAGCAGGAATACCTGTCGATCCGCGGTCACGACATAATTGGAAAGACGGTACTTATCACCGACTGCGATCTCTACTCCTTCCGTCTCAATAGCCTGGATCAGCTTCTCTGTTTCTTGGACAATCTCCTCGGCCCCCTTGGGGTTGGCCTGCTCGATCATTTTGAAAAGATAACGATCCAGCGGCGTCTCTTCGGATTTGATGATCGCCACCCGCAGGGCACGATCGTTCATGCCCTCCTGATGCACAGGCAAGTCCTTCACCATCACCGAAGGCAAAATATATTGAGGGATATGTTCTTGGGCGATTTCGTAGGATTGCACGGCATCAGAAAGACCGTCCGGCGTGAAATCGGTAATTTCCTTGACCACAACCGACGGACCGCCCGGCTGACCGACCGCGCGGAAGATCCGACTTTCCGACGGAGTCCGGGCTTCGGGCATCACCGAAATCACTGGAGGTTGACGCTTAAAATCTTCCACGATCCCGGACAAAGCTTCACGGTCCAACCATGGCCTTTCGGAATTGGGCAAGTCGCTCGGGTTGGCCCTCTCCGCCATCGCGGCATCCGTGGGCTGAACCGGCCGGGCCGTGGCTTGCTCCACCATGGGCCTTTCGGAGATCGTGCGGTCCGCTTCGCGCGGCGTGCCGACCTGAGCACCATCGAATAGCCGGCTGGAGGCCAGTTCGATGATCCCCCGCATCTGAGATTCCTTGACAAGAAAGGCCCGGGTCTGCTGAATATGCCCCTCATTGCCTTTCACGAGTTGACCGGAGACCTCTTTCTGCCCATCGAGCTTGGTGAAAGCCTCTTTCAATCCGGCTAATTTGATGTGCCCACGATGGGTCTCAACGAACTCATCATTCAATTCCATCGGATTTGAATTCAGCGTTGGGTTGACTCGCTGGAGCACCAGCTCCGCCAGGACCAAACGTCGGGCCGCCTTCCTTAAATAATATTTCGCCTGATCTTCAGATTTGACATCGGGAATCTTGACCGTCTCAAAGGCTTCCTCTTGAGTCTCTACAATGGCCTCCGCCTCTCCCGGGGAGGCACTCTCCTCAGGAGTCGCCTTTGCAGTAATATCCATCTCCCCTTGGGGAGCGTTCTTCTGCTCCTTCAGGAATTTGTCCGCCTTCGCCAAGAATTCCCTACCGTTTTCGGCCAATGAATTGGCGAATACCAATAGATTCTGGGCCGGCGGCTCTTGACCCTCCACCAGATCCGGCCCATAGATCGCCACGCTTGCCCCCAAAGCGATTATTTTGTTCCTTTCCAGCTGGCTATCTTTGGGAGCGGAGAAACTGTCGATACCTCTGATGGTGACCCCAACTTTATTCGGTTTACGGAGACTATCCCCCTGGTAAGTGTCGGCAGGCGCCACTACCTCGAGGTACCTTTCGACTCCCTCTTGATTGGTCACCACAAAAACGTCCAACAACGTCGGATACTCCAGTTTCGATCCCCAAAGGTAGCTTCCTCCGATATAAATTGTCCTCACGCTTTCCCTGGCTATTCCGTTGCTTTCCAATGACTTTAAGATGAATTCCGGAACGTTCTTGAGCGCATCGACCCGGCTCATCACTTCCGATTCATAATCCGCTCCAAACCTTCTTCCATAGAATATATCTTTGTGCAGTTTATCCACAGTGCGCTGCATCCGCTCATTCCAAGTCATTTCTCCCTGGGTCGGAGAAGCCGTAGGAATCTCCCATATTTTATAGCGGATATAAGAAACGCCTCGACCCCTGACCATGAGAACGGGCTCAACTTCCTTCCAATCGATTCCTCTCTTCCCCAGAATCTCTCTTATCGGCGTTCCATCCAATACGGCGGAATTAAGGTGCGTCGCCTGATTTTTCTGGAGGCCCATTATGACAACACTGGCAGCCGGCGTTCCCCAAGTTCTTTCGTCTTCCAGCCAGAATTTCATTTCCTTCTTGATTTCGTTTCCAATCGGTCCAAGCTGCCTATTGATGGCACTGGCCAAAACGCCTAACGCCTCTTCGAGCAAAGGAACACGGTTCCCCGACTGTAATGACTGCAGAGATCCGTCCGCATGGAATTGTCTGGTGAATTCAAGCAAGCGCTGAACCCCGGATTGTTTCTGTTCCAAATTCCCTCCCTCCACCAAAGCGACACTCGAAACTACTTTAGCGGTAAGGTCCTTCTCCAGAGGGGTCTCAGAATGATCTTTAAGATTACTTAAATTGATATTCCTCGTGGGCTCATCAACGGTCCGCAGCATTTCCCGGTGCTCATTGATCTTTATGAGATCGCTCGTCTCACGCGAAGCTGGATCTCTCCAGTAGCTGAACCATCGCGAGATCAATGAACTGTCGATGGCGGCCGCATCCGGCCTTTCGGAAATTCTTTCGGTCCGGTCGGAAGGCAGTTTGCCGGCCTGCGCCGCATCGAAGTCCAAAGTCCGAACAAGCTCCCCGGGCACGGCCATCTCCCTCGTCGGGCGTGTCAGGCTTTCCGGCGGGTTATTCCGATCGGCGATACGGGTAAGTTCTTTTTGAGGCGTGCCGACTTGAGCGGCGTCGGCCAATTGGCCCTCGGTGGACGCCGGTTGCTGTTGGCTGAGGAACGGCAGCAGCTCACCGGCGGGCATCGCCGGAGACAGGCCTTTGAACGGCGACCTTCCGACACCTTGCGGTGCGCGGAACAGAAGAACACGGGCTGGCGGTTGAGTTCGAATGACGGTCGTCGGTTCGGTGGATGTGCCGCGGGTGACGCGATAGGATTGAACGGTGCTGGTGGTTGAGCCTTGAGCATCTTCCGAGAATTGCGATTCCCCAACGGTCGGCGGCCGGGCGCCCGTCTGAACGACCTCCGTGCTTTCTTCACCCCGACCCGCAACCTTGATCCCCAAGAAGCCCAGCACCGCCGTCGGAAGGTTGAAGAGCAGTTCATTGCTCCACTGCTCATATCTCACCCTGGACAGATCGAGATCCTTCCGGTCCGGCACCAGCGCCAGGTTCATACCGTCACGGTGGACGATCTTGACTTCGGTGGCTTTCACATCAACGACGATCAGATCAACCCCGCCCAGCTTGCGAACTTCCGGCAGGGCGTTCAACTGCTTGGACCAATTCGTCATCTGCGGACCGGAACGGCCATAGATGGGGGCCTCCCGCTGCACTGAGGCCGGCGCAAAACCCCCCGCCGGCATGCGGGTTCCCAGCAGATCCTTGGCGTTGACATAAGAAACCTCGGCCAACGCCCAGGTGTATTCCGAATACGGCATTTCAATGACTTTCAAAGAGGGGGCGCTATTGCCGAATATCGGCGAAAGCCGGATCTCTTCCGTGATGGCGGCGCCGATCACCTCCCAGAACCCGGGATTCTTCTTGCGGTACACCGCATCGACCTTCTGCTTGAGATCTTGGTTGATAAAAGGAAGAATGCCCTCTGGCCGAGAGGTCGTTGACTCTTCGCGTTTAACGGATTCTGCGATCAGCTGCGGACGATCGATCACCGGCGAATCAATGATCAGGATATTGTGCGGAAGTTTCCCCCATTGTTTCATGGTAAGAATGACCGCGCGTTCTTCCCCGAGGCCTTCGCCGTTCTTGGACACGATCACCTGTTGGATGTCGGATCTCTGGGCTTCCGGAAGGAGACCAATGGCCTCGCTGATGCGCGATTCAAATTCCTTCCGGCTATAATTATTCATCTCCTGCTGATAATCGTCCTCAAAATAGATCACCGGTTGGGCGCCGATCGCCCTATCGGTCGTGTGGTAAAGCGATTCCATCGGCCTACTGAGCGACGGCGGCAGGGGCAGGCTCACCACAAAATCGGCCGGACCATCATCCGACAGATGTCGCCCCATGGACTTGACGATGGAAGCCAGGGCGGAAGTGGACGAGGTGGACATTCTTCGTTCCCGCGAGAGAATGGAGTCCCCGTTCAACGCCTTTAGATCGACATCCGCGACCCGCTGTTCGGAGAATGCTTGACGAGTATATGGGTTGCTGAACTGGAGGCTTCCCTGTGGGACCAGAACATAGCCCCGGAAATTCTTCGGGATACCCACCAAGGTACCGCTCTCGTCGTACAGGACCCTCGCGCCGGGCCGGTTCTGGGCCATTATCCTCGTAGCTTCCTCCAGACCCAATCCTCTCGGAATGGAAACAACGGCAAATTGGTCACGGTTGCCCTCCGCAATGACATTAGTGACCCGCGCCTGGATCTCTTGGAACGTGGCGTCAAAGCTCACTTCGGGATTCAAGGATCGCATTCTGCTTTGCAGCTCCCGAGTATTGATCTCCGGCGGCGTCCAATTCTGTTTTTCCGACACAGAAGAAGCGACCCGCCACTCCACCACTGGAGCAGGAGTAAAGTCGGCCTTAGGGAACTTGGGGGCTTGCTGGGCAATACCCGTCGGGGAAGAACTCTGCGACCGCTCGCCGGAAGCGGGAACGGCCAACCCCGCGGCCAACGCGCCCACCGCCCCAACGTAAGCGATCTTGTTCACTAATCTTCTGGCGAGAGAGGGTTTTGTAAATTTGATGGTGTCCCGAACGGCGATCTCAATCGGTTGGGATTCCCGATTCGGTTGCACACTCGCCGTACTTTGTATCTCTTGGCTCGAACGGACGCGGCTACCTTCGGGACGTTCATTCTCGCTCGCGATATTTTGCCCGCCCTCCCGCTGTTGCTTGACGCTCGCCGCGTCCCGCACATCCTGTGAGCCCGAATAGAAGGACGCGCCCGGCCTCTTACGCTCGGTAGTGGTCGCGCGCGGCTCGCTCATCTGGATATTGCCGCCACGAGCCGATGACTCCCGGACGAATCGTGCGCGAGCCTCAAAGGTCGGGATCTCACGCACCGGCTGCACACTCGCCATGCCACGTATCTCTTGGCTCGAACGAACGCTGCTGCTTTCGGGACGTTCATTCCTTCTTGCGATCGTTTGCCCGTTCTCCCGCTGTTGCTTGACGCTCGCCGCGTCCCGCACATCATGTGAACCCGAATAAAAGGACGCGCCTTTCCTCATAGATGTCGTTGTTGCGCGTGGTACGTTCGCTTGCGGACGATTGAATCGGGCGGAAGCCAGCAGGTCGACCGGGGTGACCGGCGTCATTTCCCGGCTCGAACGTTCAATGCCGCTGCCGCCGGCGAAGCGCTCGGTGTTGCTGGCGATCTGCGGCTCTGGGCGTTGCTGCGCCTGGGGCACATCCCGGACTCCCGAATAGAAGGACGCGCCCTTCCTCATAGATGTCGTTGTTGCGCGCGGCTCGCTCATCTGGATATTGCCGCCACGAGCCGATGACTCCCGGACGAATCGTGCGCGAGCCTCAAAGGTCGGGATCTCACGCATCGGCTGAACGATCGCGAGCCTCCCAAACCGGATGGAACGCTCCTGAGCCAAGGCCTCCGCCTGATCCGTCGGATCGGCGGAAGAGGTCTCGTTTCTCGACAAAGCTAAGACCTGGGCGCCGTCCGTAACCGAACGCAGGATCGGCTCGATCTTTTGCCGGAACGCCACATCGTCCACCTGCATCGCCTTTTGCAAGAGCCCCGCAAAATAATCCTTCTGCTCCGCCGTCAGACGACCGCTCTGATAACCCGCCTGCAGCCTGCGGATGTCGTTCATATTGAGCGTGCCGTCGGCTTCTCTCAAGCGGATCCGACCGACCATTTTGTCATAGTAGCTGGCGGCGGCCGCTTCCCGATTCTGCCGATGATCGGCCCTCAATTCCTCCCTGAGTTTTGAATATTTCCCCGCTTTCGGATTGAAGATCTTGACCTCATTGCCTCTCGGGGTCAGACTATGGTCGGTGCTTTCCGAACTCTTCGAAAGGGAAACATCGTTGACCATGTCAATAACGCTGCGCAACCCGCCATCAAAACGAACCACGCTGGTCTTCAACCGGACATCCGTTTCGATCCCCAGATCCTTGAGCCCCCGGGCTTGAACGACGGAGAGCATGTCCGTCAATAACTTGATGTTCTTATTGGTAAATTTATCTTTTGCGGCGGGATTGGCGACCAGGAACCACTTGTCAGGATTTTCCCGGACCACCCGCACGTGCTCAAGCAAGGGCAGAACAGCGGCATATTGCTCTTTTTCCCGCTCATTAAGGTAGCGGGCCGCGATATCCCTTCCGAACAATTCCGACATTCTCAGGATCGCCTGATTGCCCGTTCCATGACCGGGGTCTTTCCCGCCCAGGCGGAGAATTTCGTTCAAGGCCTTAAATCCAACCCGAAGCTCTTCCTTGACTCTTCCGGGAAGCTTGACCAGGCTTCCGCGAAGGGTCTGCACTGTAAATTTCTTGCCGGGTCCGATGTTGCTTTCAACGTCCTGCTTGAAATCCTGTCTCGGAACGTAATCCGTCGACATCTGCATGATCACCGAACCGCCATGCGTGGACGCCGATTGCACGAAGCTTCCCAACCAGGCCCGCCCGAAGGCCGCAGATTGATCTTCCACCTGATTGGGCCCGACCTTGATGATCGGCGATCCGGTATAATCAATCCAGTCGATCGCCCGCCCGGTGGTCATGGCCTGATGCGCTTGAGCTTCTTGCACTTGTTCGGGCGTCTGCTTCGCCAAACGTTCGGACTCCCGCGTTCTGGCCGGGATCACCGCGCTAAAGGTGACCCCGTTGGTGGCCCCTTCCAGGCCCATTTCTCCGCTTCGCGCATCTTTGGCGATGTTCAACATGCGATCCGCGTAATCCAAGGTAAGTTCGTAGGTCGCTTTCGGGCTTCCGGCTTCGTGGGGGGTCGTCGCGCCAAAATAAACCCGGGGGCTCTGAATAACTTCCGGTGAAGCATCTGCAGCCGCGGCGATCTCAAAACCCCGGGAATTCAGCTGAGCATTAAGTTTGCCGATCGCCTCTTCAAATTTGGGCCCTGCGTCCGCATTGAAATCTTCTCCGCGGTCGACCACCAGGTAAAAATCACCCCGTTCCTCATGGATACCGGTCAAAAGGTTCTGCCCTAAAGCTTCTCTTGACGCTATTTCCAATTGCTCGATCTGCGCCATCTGTGCGACCGCCGATTCCCGGGTATAATCCCCCACCCGGGCAAGGCCCTGGACTTCTACGGGAATCATCCAATATCTCCCCGTGAGGGAGCTGTCGACGGCATCCTGGGCTTCCCTGCGAATTTGATCGGCTTCCTCGGGGGTCGCCGCCGACACAATCCCGACCATTTCATCGCCGCCGGTTCCCTGACGGCCGGCTAAACCTCCATGACGATTGACGGTCTGCTCAACAATTTTGGTAGCTACGCCAATGAGCGAATCGGCAACTCCACGACCATAGTAGTTGTTCGTATCGCTGATATTGACCAGATCGCCGGAGAAAACGTGCGCTGCGGGATTCTTCTCTAAATATTCAATGCTCTTCTTCTTCAAGGACGGGCCATAAGAAACCCCCAGGCTTCTGTTCATTTCCTCCGGAGAGTCTCCTTGGACCGGCGAAGCGGAGATCAACACTTCCACACCACGGTTGGCCGGCTCGGCCCTTTGGCGCTCATCGGCGAACAATGGTCCGCTGGATTCGGGCTTCTCGATCTGAGCGCCATCGGCGGCGTTCCGGCGGTCCACCTGCGCGCCGTCGGTCGGATGGTCCACCGAAACGACATTAAAGCTTGGCTTGGTGATCGGTGTCTTGGAATCAAGCCACTTCCCGGAAACATAAGCAACCACTTCCTGATCCGCCTTCCCGATCTCCATTCTCACCTGATTGTCCGGACGCTCATTGTCAATGACGATCCGGCTGGCCCGCGCCAGGGTGGGATGTTCGCTCATATTCCTCTTCAGCGCATCCTGCTCATCGGTCGTGAGCGAGGCCGATACTCTGACCGTATCACCGCCCGGCGTCGTGATCACCGTCTCCGCCTGAGCCATCCTGGGCGCGGCAGCGCTCCCGCTCGCCGTCCGCACATCCGGCTGGGTGGCGGAACGGTTGCCATCTCCCTGATCCAATCTCTCCGCCATCGCCGCGTCGGTGGGCATTTCCGAGATCATTTCCTTCTCCGGCAATCCCTTGACCTGCGCGGCATCGTGGATGCTCTTCAATTCCCTGGCGATCCTGGAATAATCGGAGCGACGGCTGTCGTTGGGGATCATTCCGTCCATCGAACCGATCTTGGCCATAAAATCACGGATATAACGGCGGCTGTCGCCATCGAACCGATCTTGCAAACTCTGCGGCAGGCCATGTTCCCTCAATAAGCCGGGATTGTTCTCCGCCACCGCCATGATCAACTTGATCATGCGGCCGCTTTTCGTGAAGTCCCGCTGTTGCCGGGCCTCGCTGAATTTATCCTGCACCGCCTGCACGCGACGCTGGGTGAGACGAACCTCTTCGCCTAACTTGCTGTTGGTCGCCAGGTCAGCGGCCAAGAAAGTGCCTCCGTTGGCCAAAATGGGAACCGCGATCTCCCGGAATTTGACCGCCCCCACGCGCTCGCGCAACGCGGTCACCGCCACAAGGCCCGATTTATAAACCTCCCCGCTCCTTCCCTGAATCGTC
>JAHFFX010000203.1 GCA_023247755.1 Candidatus Omnitrophota bacterium
TCGGCGACCAGCAACATTTCTTCGGCGGAAAGTCCGAGCCGCGCCCTCTCTCCATTGGCCAGGGTCCGGGCAGGCGAGGAGAGCCCGGCCAGGGCGGATCGGATCTCGCCTTCCAGGTCCCGGGGCGCCGGCGCCTCGACCTCTTTCGGCGGTTGTATTGCGCGCTGCGCCGATTGCGCCGGCGCCAAGTCCCTCTGGCGGGATTCCAGCGCCTCCAGCGCCTCGTTGCTCCGGGAATCGAACGTGTTTCTGAATTCCTGCGTTGATCGCTCCGCGAGCGCCGCAATGCGGTCCAATAACGCATTGAAAGCCTCGGATCCACTGGCTAAAGAAATATCCCGGATCAAAGCGTCCCACTCGGCCGTTCGCTCATCAATACGCTGCGTTCGTTCGCGGGACAGACGCTCTTCTTCTTGCTGTCGAACGGCTTCCTGTGCCTGCCGGGTGGCCGATTCGATGTCCCTCTCCTCAGGAGCTTGGGATGAACCGCGTTCTACCTCAGGGGCCGGTTTGCGTTCGACCGCCGGCTTGGGCTTTGCGGAATCACGGGCCCTTGAGCCCTTTTTCCATCTGGGACGCTGCGGAGCATTGAACGGCTGGATAACGTTAAGCTGCGTCATCCGGGCGATGAGCGCCGACAGGTCGATAATATGGGCCGTCCGGTCAAAAGCTTCGAGGAGAGTTCGAATGATGTCCGTCAATTCGGAAAGCTCGGCCCGGGCAGCGGCCTGGTCGCGAAGACCCGTATTCACGCTCTGCACCGTATCATTTAAACTGGCCGCATGCGCATCGGCCATGAAAAGCAGCTCGAGCAATTTCATGTAGCGGTCCCGGACAAGGGCCATTTGCCCATGCAGGCGTTTCAGGTCCTTCACTTCTTGGGCGGCGGACAGCCCGCGGGCCAGCGCCCTGATATGGTTGAGGAGCACGAGCTGCATGGCCCTTCGTTGCGGGTCCCTGAACACCGGACTGCGGATGACCTCGTAGGACAATTCTCCGGCGATCGGCCAGATGAGGAGATCGTGGTCGATCTCATAGAAGAATCCCCGGTCACTTCTTCCCTTGAGCTTGACCGTGACCCGCGTTCCCAGGTCCCGGTCTTGCGAAACCGCTTCGACCGTTCCCCAGCCGCGCGGCGAGACGACGTCATTTTCCGGTTCCAGCTTGACGGGCTGCGGCAGGTCCGGTTCCCATTGGACATTCCCTTCGTTCCAAACCACAACGACCTGGCCCGCGACCTTCCCCAGCATCATGTTCTTTTCGAACGTCTCCTGGATCCGATAGGTCAGCTCGCCATTCTCCCGGCGGACTTCGAGACGGGTGATCCGCACCCAGGCGAGGTGCTCGCCCATCCACAGCCATTTGGGATATCCGATGATCCCGGTCAGCGGCCGGGGGAAGGACTTCTTGCCGTTGCCGCTGGGATAAACGACCGCGTCGGCATCGATATCGACGTCGATGGAGATGGACCTTCCCTCTTTCAAACTTTTTGCCCGCTTCGTCATTTCGTTAAATTTCACCTGCACCCGGCGGGCCGTATATTTTTCCGGCGTCAAATAGGTCGCCAGCTCCTCATCCCAGACGATATTCGCCGTACCGCCAAGCGGCTCGGCTTCATCCTCCTGAAGGTTCCGTTCATACGCGAGCCATATTACATAACGAAGATCGTTATCCTGCATGCGGACCGCAAGCCTGATGAACTTCACCCAGGCCAGGTCCTCGACCATGCCAATACCGAGGGCCAATCCCAGGGCACCGGCCAGCGGACGGGGGAAGGCTTTGTGGGTATGGCCACCCTTCATCTGGATCACCGGGCTTGCGTCGATATCGACCTCAAGCGCGACCGACTTCCCTTCTTGCAGCCCTTCGGCATTTTTCTTGAGTTCTGCGAACTTCCGCTGCACGCGTCGGGCGGTATATTCGTCCGGCGGCAGATATTGCTGCGATGGCTCGTCCCAGGTCAGCCGGGTCTTGCCGTCGATGGTATAGGTCATTTTCATGTCCCCGTATTTCGTATAGGCCATCCCGATCACATAGCGCAATTCACCGGCCTCATAGCGGACCTCCTGATTGGTGGTCCGCAGCCGGACCAGATTCCGTCCCATCCCCAGCCCTAAACGCCTTCCGACGACTCCCTGCAGAGGATGGGGGAAAGGTTTCTCCCCCTTGCTGGCCGCCATATATACGACCGGCTCCAGATCGATGTCGGCCTCCATGGAGACGGACTCTCCCTCCGACATGGGATGATCCAGTCGTTCAATCCGGCTGACCAGGTTCGCAAAATTATCTTGAATGGTTTTCTGGACAAATTCCTCTTCCGGAGTGACCTTGTGGTACATCACCATGGCCAGGGTCGTTAACAACAGAAGGATCGGCGTGGGCGAAAGGAAGTGGGCGGAGAGGGGATTCCCGCCGCGTTCGCCTGCGTTCGTGGCCTCGGCCGACAGATCCCAATAGTAAAAATTCGTCCGTTTATGGACGAACCCGACGCGCTGCGCGAGTCCACCGGAAGCGCCATCCTTCGATTGATCGGTCAAAGCCAGGCCCTTGATCCCGTCTTTCTTGCGTAGCTCGAGGAGCACCGCCTCCAGCAGACGCAGGCCGGTTCCTTTTCGACGCAGGGATCGCGCCACAGCGATCTCCGCGATGCGCCGGTCATGGGGAGCATCACCGCGACCCGGACCGGAAGCCAGGACATAACCTATCATTCGTCCATCTAAATAGGCGACCAACGTGATATGCGGACCCCTGATTCTTAATTGCCATACCGCTTTCCGAAGACGCAGGGCCGCTTCCCAGTCTTCCGGCGGCTTGTATCCTTTAAGGTATGGATCAAATTCCTGGAGACTGAACTCGGCCAATTCCTCAGCCTCCGTCTCGCTGGCCGGTTTGATCACCACCTCCGCCATGGCCGCGAACGCCAATATGAGTAACGGCAACCCGGCGCCGGACATGGACGATAATTGCGCCTTTCCTTTTTGGCTCCGCTGGGCGACCCTCCAGACCCGGCGCGCCAACCGTATGTCTTTCGCTGTCTCTAAGACCTCCTGTCCAAAATCACATTCATTACGAACATCCCTGGCGATGGAAGAACCTGAAGAGACCAGCGCTAACAGATGGAGCTGTCCCATTCTGATCCAGACCGGTCCGTAGTGAGAACGCAGATAGGTCTTAACTTCTTGAGCGATGATCTGATTCGAGGCATTGACCAGGCGATCCTCCAACATGGCCAATTGCGATGCCAAAACGTCGACTGGCTGCTTCAGGGCACTGACAAAAGCATCTTTAACAAAAGATTTCTTAACCGATAATTCTTCCGTCGTGGTCTCAATGGCTTCCTTAATGAGTCGAAGCGCTCTTGGAGCATTAACTTCCTCCCGCTCATCACGGATAGCCCTATCCCAATTCAGGAGAGCAACAAGAAAGAGCTTAACAACCATATGGTCGGCCACATTACGATCTTTGAACAAATGCCTGTATCCGGCCAATCCTGAAGAAATGGTTCTCCAGGGTATCGCACTTAAACGAAAGTATGTCGGAAGAAATACTCGCTCAGCATCTTCATATAACAACAACTTTGCCTGAGCAGGAGCAGGGTGATCAACGATCGCATCAAGGAACTCGCTCCTTGCGCCCCGCGCCAAAGCATGACTCGTTTCGGCCATGATAAAGATCTCCTGGCCATTAGGCATAACGACCCTATAGTGAACAACTCCAAAAGACTCATCGAGGCGCTTCCAACGTCCGCCGGCCAGCGCCCCATAGGCCTTAAATGAGAACTGCGAAGCCTTCGCGACCGCCGTCACGATGGCCAGCAGGCTTATGAGCCCCGGCAGGCCGATGCCGGGGACATAGGTCCCCAGACGCGGTTCTCCCCG
>JAHFFX010000080.1 GCA_023247755.1 Candidatus Omnitrophota bacterium
ATAGAACGGCATGAAGCCAAAGGGCTTGGTCGACGCAGCCTCGATCACTTCCCAGACATCGATGCCCATCTTGTGGCACATCATGGCCACCTCGTTGACCCAGCCGATGTTGACGAGCCGGAAGGTGTTCTCGAGGAGCTTGGTCATCTCGGCCGCTTCCGTCGAGCAGACCAGGTGGACCTTCTTGATGATCTTCTCATAGAGCAGTTTGGTAAGCGCTCCCGACCTCGCGGACAGCCCTCCCACCACCTTCGTGATCCGGGTGACATCGTAGTCCTTGTTGCCGGGGTCGATGCGCTCCGGCGAGAACGCGAGATAAAAATCCTTTTCGGCCTTCCAGCCCCCACGCTCGAGTTGGGGCTTGATGAGCTCGCTCGTGGTGCCCGGATACGTCGTGCTCTCAAGGACCACCAGCGTGTCCTTCTTGAGGTGTTTGCGGATGGTCCGCACGGCGCTGACGATATAGGAAATGTCGGGAGTGTATTTGCTCTTGAGCGGCGTCGGCACGCAGATGATGATGCAATCCACCGTGCTCAGAACGTCGAACCGGGTGGACGCGATGAACTTTCCCCGCTCGACGACCGACTTGACCTCGGCGGAGGAAACGTCCAGGATATAGCTGGTCTTGCTGCGGATCTTGCTGACCCGGTCCGCATCGAGGTCGAGGCCGAAGACGGTGAAACCTTTCTTGGCGAAGTTGACGGCCAGCGGCAGCCCCACGTAACCCAACCCCACGACGGCCACGCGCGCCGTAAGGGAGTTGATTTTTTTCTCGAGCGTCTTGGACATTGGTGTATTTCCTTTAATAATTTTACGTGGGACGTTGGACGTGGGTTGTTGAATGTAGCAAATCCGATTTCTTACGTCCCACGTCCGAGCGAGCCCCGTCGAAGACGGGGCGAGCGGACGTCCTACGTCCTACGTCCTTCAGTTCCCAAGCATCCCCGGCCGATCCCGAAGTATTCGAAACCGAGCTGCCGCATGGCCGCATCCGCCAGCAGATTGCGCCCGTCGAAGATGACGGCCTGCCGCATGGATTCACGCACCTTCCGATAGTTCAGCTCCTTGAATTCCTTCCACTCCGTGAGGATGAGCAGGCAATCGCAGCCGCGCGCGACCGCGTAGGGGTCCTTGCACATCACGACACCGGGAAGCTCGCCGGCGGCCCGCTCCATGGCCTGCGGATCATAGGCCTTGATCCTGGCCCCTTCGTGCTGCAGGGCCTGGATGATGTCGATGGCCGGCGCGTTGCGCATATCATCGGTGTCGGGCTTGAACGCCAGCCCCAGCACGCCGATGGTCTTGTTCTTGATGATCCACAACTTGTCCTCGATCAGTCTCACGAAATGCGTCTTCTGCTCCTCGTTGACCTGCCGCACGGCCTTCAGCAACCCGAAATCATAGCCACTTTTCTCGCTCAAGCGGATGAAAGCGTCCACGTCCTTCGGGAAACAGCTGCCGCCGTAGCCGATGCCGGCGTTGAGGAAACTGCGGCCGATGCGTTTGTCATACCCCATCCCTTCGGCGACCTTGAGGACATCCGCCCCCACCAGGTCGCAGATCCGGGACACGGCGTTGGCGAAGGAGATCTTGGTCGCCAGGAACGAATTGGAGGCGTGCTTGATGAGCTCCGCGGAATTGATGTTGGTGACCACGATCGTGGCTTTGAGCGGTTTATAAACCTCCCGCAGGAGCTGTTCGGCCTTCTTCGATTCGACGCCGATGACGATGCGGTCGGGGTTCATGAAATCTTCGACGGCGGAACCTTCCCGCAGGAATTCGGGGTTGGACGCGACGTCGAACTCAAGCTCCCCGCCCCGCCGAGCGCGGAATTTCTTCGGAAGGTTGAGCCGGATCGTGCGTTCCACCCTTTGCCCCGTGGCGGTAGGGACGGTGGATTTCTCGACGATCAGCTTATAGGAATCCATGTTGACGGCGATCTCGCGGGCGACGTTCTCGACATAGGTGAGGTCCGCTTCCCCGCTTTTCTTCGAAGGCGTTCCCACGGCGATAAAAATGACGGTGCTCTTGCGGGTCGCCTCCTTGATCGAGGTCGTGAACACGAGCTTCTGCTGCTTCATCAAGCGCGTCAGCAGCGGCGCCAGACCAGGCTCATAGATCGGGATGATGCCTTTCCTGAGCTTCTGGACCTTCGGCGCGTCATTATCGACGCAGATCACCTCATGGCCGATGTGCGCCAGGCACACCCCCGTCACCAATCCCACATAACCCGCCCCGATGATGGATATTTTCATGCGAACCCTTTCGTCGGGGGGCCCGCCCCGCAGCAGCGGGGCGGGGCCCGCCGAGATCAATTCCCCGTCGAACTTTGTGAACCGGCCTTGCGCTTGTTGAAACTCGTCCCGATGTCGATGGCGGCGTCCGGGAAGGCCTTCAGCCGGAAAATGAGCAGGATCTCCGCGCCTTCGTTGCGCTTCTCGCCGAACTGCAGGTCCATCTCCCATTCATGGAGGTCCCGCGTGAGCTTGTAATGGTGCTCCTTGTACAGCCCGTGCTCCACATCCAGGCGTTCAAAGATGGAGAACTTCCATTTAGGGTTGATCTTATAGCCCAGTTCCGTCGTGAGCTGGTCGTCCACGTCCCGGTTAAGGCGCTTGCTCACGAACCAGTACCATCGGTCATCAATGTCATTGACATACAGGTCGAAGTTGATGGCATTGATATGGTCGTGCAGCGCGTCATAGCTCGAATCCGCGGAAAGCGTCAGCCAGTTGACCGGCTTGAAATCGATCACCGAGGTCAGATTGTCGAACCCCTCATCGCCCGGGAACTCCTTGAGGCGGAACGGCGCGTTAAAGACCACCCGCAGCAGGTCGACGTTCTCGCCGTTGCGCTTCGTTTGGAATTTGTTCTCGAGGGAGAACGAAAGGGTGTGATCCCCCGTGACCGAGTCGGTCGAATCGAACTGGTCGAAGAGCGAGGAAGGCGCCGTCGGGTCCGGTGAATAACGGTAAGCGACGGAAGGGGTCACGATGTGACGCAGCCGGTTGACGGCGATCCCCCAGAAGCGGGATTTGACATCGTAGATCTTGTAGAACTTGGTGCTCAGGTCCGCGCCCGTCGTGAAAAGGCTGCGCACGATGTCGTAGCGGCTGGGCTCCTTCGTGCGGCTGTAATACGTCTGCCGGCCGCCCACGAGGGGCTTCAGCTCAAAGATCGACACCCGCATCGGATAAGAGAGCTCATTGACCGTGTCCACCCGCTCGGTCTCCTTGTTGACCTCGGTGGGGGAAGCGTCCTTCAGGACCAGGTTGGAATAGGTATTGGTGCTCCTTAGATAGAAATTGGACGCGCCCAAACGCTGGTTGGTGATGTCGTAGCGGATCTCCGGCAGGCGTTCCAGCGATGAGACGAACGTATTGACGCGCACGTCGGTGCGGAAGCTCAGCGAACCGTTGGGCAACACCCGGCTCAAAAGGAAATAGGTCGCGGGGTTCGCCTCCCGTTCATAATCGTTCTCGAAATAATCCTTGAGGAACGTGGGCCCGCTCAGCCGGTAGTACTGCCAGACCGCCTGGGTCCGGTCATTGATGTCCCACTTGTGCCGCCATTCGACCTTGTAACGCTCTTCGTGGGTCGTGGCCTCGGGTTCCTCCCAGAGATATTCGGGCGCGCTGCGCCAGTCGTCGGTGTAATAGGTGCGGACGATGCCGCTGCCGGTCTTGGGACTGTTGTATTCGAGGGAGACCCCTTCCCCCACGCCCAGGCGGTGGCGATAATCAAGGAGCAGTTTTCCCTTGAGGTTCGGATTGAGCTCAAAACGATACTGGCTCAGGACGAACATCCCCCATTCCTTGCTGAAGCCGGGAGTGAACGTGAAGCGCGGTCTTCCATCGAGCCGTTGCGTGAACCTGGGGATGTACATCAGGGGCACTGGTCCGACGAGCAGTTTCATGTTGCGCGCGACCATCTTCTCTCCGGGATAGACATCGAGCTTGCGGGAGGCGAAACGGAAGTGCGGCTTATCGTGGTCGCAGGTGGTGAGATACCCGTCCCGCATCTCGATATGGTTCTCCTCGACCTTGGCCATGCTCTTGGAATATCCGTAGAACGGCGCCGAGGCGATCCGGGCCCCCATGAACTCGCCGGTCATGTGGGCAAAATCAAAGGTCATGCTCTCGCCGGTGATGCTCGTCTGGGGAGAGGAAAGCCGCACGTGGCCCTGGGCGCTCGCGATGCTGGTTTCCTTCGAGAATTCCACGCGGTCACAGGTGAGCTTGGTGTCGCCCTTGATGATGACCACGTTGCCGGTGGCGATCATCTTGTTGCCTTTCATCATGAATTCAACGCTGTCCCCGTTGATCTCGACGGACTCCGAGGCGGCCTTCGCTTCCCCGGCCGGTTCTTTGTCCGGGGCCGCGGAGACCTCCGAAGAAGAATCTTTCTCGGCGTTGAGAGCGGCGCGCGCGTCCGCGGCCCAAACGAGCCACAGCGCCACCATGAGGATGCCCCCCGCTGTCCTTAGTCGTTCCGTCATGAACTCCGTCCCAATGATTGTTCCACCAGAACCCGCGCGCCGAGAATGCCGGCGTCCTTGACCAGTCGCGCCCGCACGACCTTCACCCTTCGCGCCGGCACCCGCAGGGCGCGGCGGCGAAGGACCTCGATGAGGGTCTTGCGCATGAAACGGAAATTGTTGGCGACCCCGCCCCCCACAACGATGCATTGGGGGTTTAAGAGGTTGACCACGCCGGCCAAGGCGTTGCCCAGATGTTCGGCCGTTTCTTTCCAGAATCGGAGAGCGCGCGCATCCCCCCGCTTCGCCAATTTTCCCACCGCTTGCGGTTCCAATCCCTTTCCAAAGATCTTCCTGGAGCGTTGCACGAGATAACGGTTGCCGATGGTCCGCTCAAGGCAGGCGACACCGCCGCAGTTGCAGGCCGCGCCTTTTTCGTTCAAGGGGAGGTGCCCCAGCTCTCCGGCCGTGTTGTCCGCGCCGCGATAAAGCCGTCCATCAAGGATCAGGCCGCTGCCCACGCCCGTGCCCAAGGTGAGGCAGACCAGATGATCGAACCCTCGGCCGCTGCCGAATTTCCATTCCGCCAGGGCCACGATCTTCGCGTCGTTATCGATGAACACCGGTAAGCGCAATTTCTTTTCCAGCATTTTTTTGAGAGGAACGTTCTTCCAGCCGGGGATATTGGGAAGGAAATTCACAAAACCTCGCTGCGGATCGATAAGGCCGGGCAAACCCAAGCCGATTCCCAGAACCGATGATTGAGGCACGCGCGCGGCCCTCAGTAGCCGCAGTACCGCCTGCGCGATGGCATCGATCAATTTGTTTCTGCTTCGAATGTAACTCTTTGTGGGAAAATATGTTCTGCTTATTATCCTGCCAGATGAATTAACCAGGCCAAGCTTGACGTTGGTTCCGCCCACATCGATTCCGACCACAAAACGCTTCATTGAGAGGGTCAAATGGATTTATATTAATTACAATATTACGTTTTGGGCATCATTGTAGCCGAATTTGAAAGGCACTTCAAGGGGTATTGTGTCAATTTGAAGGAAATGGGCCGAAGAATTTCAACGCAGATTTACGCGGTTTGAAACCTTATTATTCCAAATGGAATCTTCTATGGCGGGCCATACACCCCCACCGCGCAGACCCGGTTGCGGCCGCTTTGTTTGGCGCGATACAACGCCCAGTCCGCTTTGTCGACCAGTTCGCTGCCGGTGAGGGCGTCCCGGGGAAAACTCGCGATGCCGATGCTCAGGGTATTACTAAGCGTTGTGTCATAGGCCTTGATCGTGGCCGCCTCAACGGCCGCGCGGATACGTTCCGCCACCGCCACCGCTCCGGGGGTCTCGGTCTCGGCGAGGGCCACGCAAAATTCCTCCCCCCCGTAACGGCCCATGAGATCGATCTCCCGGATGCTGCCGGAGATGATCCGGGCCATTTCGCGCAGGATCTGGTCGCCCACCAGATGGCCGTGGCGGTCGTTGAACTCCTTGAAATGGTCCACATCGATCATGAGGAAGGACAACGGCAGGCGGCGGGCCACACAACGCCGGATCTCTTCCTCGTAACGTTCCATGAAATGCCGGCGGGTGAAGACCTGGGTCAAGCTGTCCGTCGTGGCGAGTCGCTCGACCTCCTCATAGAGCCGGGCCCGCCGCAGCGCCAGCGCCAGCTGATGCCCCAGGATGTTGATCTTCTCTCCGTCGGAATCCGTCACCCCGGTCACCACAAGATACCCGACGATACTGCCTTCCCACTGCAGGCTGAAGGCGAAATACTCGCCTTCCGCCTGCAGCTTCTGAAGTTCGTCCGATACGGCGTCCACGATGCGGCAATCGCGGAACTTGACCCGCTCATGCAGGCGGCGCCGGAAGAAATCAAAAACCTCGCTCTCCTTAAAATGTTTGGTGAGCTCCTTGGTCATCTCATAAAGCGAAAAGATCTCTTCGGCCTGCCGCTCGAACTCATGACGCTGAGCGACGCTCTCCTGCTGTTTTTCGATGAGCCGTTCATAATCCTCCTGCAGGACCCTTGCCCGGGAATGCAACTCCAGGGCGAGGCGTTTTTCCATCTCCCTGCCCAGAAGATAGATCCCGCTCACCAGGAACGCCGAAAGAAAAATGATCTCCACCGTCATAGGATGAACCTTTCTCAGCAGAGCACGACGCGATTGCGCCCCGCGGCCTTCGCCTTCAGCAGCGCCTCATCGGAGCGGGCGATGAGGTCCTCTTTGAACTGCGCGTCCTTCGGCAAAGCGGCGACCCCGACCGATATGGTGATGTTCGTTTCCTGCCGCCGGAGCATGATCTGCTGCCATTCGACCTTCTTGCGCAGCGCCTCCGCCAATTGCGCGGCGCGCGACTTGGTGCAGTCCGGCAAAAGCACGCAGAACTCCTCCCCGCCCCAGCGGCAGATGACGTTGCCGGGTTCGGGAAAGGTCTCGTTGAGGGTGGCCGCGAGCGATCTAAGGACAATGTCGCCCGCCGTGTGGCCGAACCGGTCGTTGTATCTCTTGAACTCGTCGAGATCGAGCATGAGCAACGACATCTCCCCCTTGTGGCGCAGCTGCCGGTTGATCTCCTCCGACAACCGTTCCATGAGATACCGCCGTAGAAAAAGCCCGGTGAGACTGTCGCGGATGGCGAGGTTCCGCACGTGATCGTACAGTTGCGCGTTCTCAAGCGCCACCGCCCCCAGGCCCCCGATGGTGGTGAGGAACCGCAGGTCTTCAACGGTGAAATGGTTCTCGAGGGGCACGTCCACGCGCAGGATCCCCAGGACCTTGTGCCCCACCACGAGCGGCGTGCTCACCAGCGAACCTACGGCGCGGTCCTCCTCCGGCGCGTTCCTTTCCATGTCGAAACGGAAGTCGCTGCGGGTGTTCTCAACGAGTAGAGGCTGCAGGGTCTTGACCACCCACCCGTCGAAGAGGTCCCCTTTCTTCGATTTGAGGTGGACCTGCATCTGGTTCTTGTGGGAGAACGTGATCCCCAGGTCCCCGGTCTTTGTGTGGAATTCGTAAAGGATCACCGTCGCATCGCCATGGCTGAAGAGGAAATTGACCTCGCGGCAGATGGCCGCCGTCGTGTCCTCGACGGAGAGGCACAGGCCCAGGCGTTCGGAGACGCCTTTGAGCTGGGAATAGTTCCGGATCTTCTTGTGAAGCGATTCAACGACCTCCCCTTCCTTGCGGATGTCCGCTTCGAGGAGGTTCTTTTTCTCGAGGAGGTCCTGATCGGTGAGCTCCGCGGACGCCCGCCGCTTGCGGAACGACCAGCGAAGGAACACGAAGTATCCGCAGGCGGCCAGGAAGAGGAAACCGAACGGCTCCAGGACTTCGGAATGGTTGTTCAGCGCGTAGGCAAAAAGACCGACGAGGCACAGGAGAAGAAAAACGAGGAGGAAGGACAGCGGATCAAACGATTGTGTGCTCTGATTCTTTGTCAAAAAAGTGCACCTTGCTCATGTCGAACACCAGGTCCATGTCGCGGTTGACCTCGGGGCGGTTGTGGGCCCCCACCCGCGCGACAAAGTTGTGGCGACCGGAATTGAGGTACAGGTAGACTTCCGAACCCAAGGGCTCGACGATCTCGCAGGTGGCCCGGATCGTGTTCTCCGGGGAAGATTCCGAAACGAACAGCTTGTCATAGATGTCCTCCGCCCGGATCCCGAAGGTGACGTCCTTGCCTTCGTAGGGGGCGATGGCATTGTACATCTCTTCGACGAGCTTGACCGTGAACTTGCCTTCGGTGAAATAATATTTGCGTTCCTTCTTGATGATCTGGCCTTCCATGAGGTTGATCGGGGGCGAGCCGATGAAGCTCGCGACGAACCGGTTGGCCGGATGGAAGTAGACCGTGATGGGGTCGGCGACCTGCTGCACCTTGCCGTCCTTCATGACCACGATGCGGTCGGCCATCGTCATGGCCTCGGTCTGGTCGTGGGTCACGTAAATGAAGGTGGTCTGCAGCCGCAGCCGCAGCTTGTGGATCTCCTTGCGCATCTGCACGCGCATCTTGGCGTCGAGGTTGCTCAAGGGTTCGTCGAAGAGGAACACCATGGGCTTGCGCACGATCGCCCGCCCCAGCGCCACGCGCTGGCGCTCCCCGCCGGAGAGCTGCCGCGGGCGGCGTTCAAGGAACCGGCGGATGTTGAGGATCTCGGCGGCCTCCGTCACCCGGCGGGTGATCTCCGCCTTGGGATAGCCGCGCAGCTTCAGGCCAAAGGCCATGTTCTCGAAGACCGTCATGTGCGGATAAAGCGCGTAATTCTGGAAGACCATCGCGATGTTGCGGTCCTTGGCGGGAACGTCGTTGACCACGCGGTCGCCGATCCAGATGGTCCCTTCGGAGATCTCCTCGAGGCCCGCGATCATCCGCAAGGTGGTGGACTTGCCGCAGCCCGAGGGGCCGACCAGCACCATGAACTCCTTGTTCTCAACGCCGAGGTTGACGTTGTCGACGGCGCGCACGCCGCTTGCGTAAAGTTTGCTGACGTTTCTGAGGCTGACTTGGGCCATGGGGGCTATACGGAAAACTATGAGTTTAGTGTCGGGTGTTAAGTGTCAAGTTGACCAAGCCCAACGAAAACCTTCTGTTGAACACTTAACACTTGACACTCTACACTACGATTTGAATGCCGCTTATTCTATTAAAAATACCTTCGTGTTGCAAACACTTTGTAACATTCAGTTCAGCCGGTTTTCGCCGTGTACTGCAGGATCTTTCCGATGGTGTCCTTCATGTCCTTGCGGTGGACGATCATGTCGATGAGCCCGTGCGCGAGCAGGAATTCCGACCGCTGGAATCCTTCCGGAAGTTTCTGGCGGATCGTCTGCTCGATGACGCGCGGGCCGGTGAAGCCGATGAGGGCCTTCGGTTCCGCCATGATGACGTCCCCCACACCGGCGAACGACGCCATGATCCCCGCCATCGTGGGGTTGGTGAGCACCGAAACATGCAGCAGCCCCGCTTTACCGTGGCGGGAGAGCGCGGCACAGGTCTTGGCCATCTGCATCAGCGAAAAGATCCCCTCGTACATCCGCGCCCCGCCCCCCGAACCCGATATGATGATGGCGGGAAGGCGCTGCTCGGTCGCGTATTCCACCACCCGGGTGATGCGTTCCCCCACCACCGACCCCATCGAGCCCATGATGAAGCGGGAATCGGTGACGGCGAGTGCGACCGCGACACCGTTAAGGTTCCCATAACCCGTCACGACGCCGTCCTTGAGCCCCGTAGCCTTCTGGTCCTCCTCAAGTTTCTCCACGTAGGTCTTCGGCCCCTTGAACCCCAAAGGATCGAGCGCCGACATCCCGGCGTCCATCTCGACGAACGTCCCCTCATCCATCAAGAGCGTCACCCGCTCCCAGGCGGTGAGGCCGAAGTGGTGCCCGCACTTGGGACAGACGTTGAGGTTCTCCTTAAGGACCTTGATGTAGGTGGGCGCACCACAGCCCTGGCACTTAGACCAGATGCCCTCAGGGATCTCCTTCTTCTTGACCTTGACGAGCGTGTATTTGTCTTTGCCGAAAATGGGCATGCCTGGTTATCCTGGGGCGCTCCTGTCAGGAATCGAACCGGTGGACGGTGAGACCCGACAACACTTTGGGATAAAAGTACGTGGTCTTGGGGGGCATGCGTTCGCCGTTAAGGGCAATTTCCTTTAATTGCTGGATGCGGACGGGGTTGAGGATGAAGCTCGCCTGCGCCTGGTTCTCATCGACCATGGCGGTGGCCTGGGTGAGGTCCTTGGTATAAACGATATCTTCCGAGCGGATGCCGAGGCGGTCGAGGACGAAATGCTTGAGGATCGTCGCGTCCAGGTGCTTGAACGCCGTCGAGCCGTCCTTGATCTCCTGGTCGATCAGGAGCTTGTTCTTGAGCCGCAAGAGGCGAATGCCGTCGCGCGTGTACAGCCCGAAGGCGTGCTCGTTGACGCCGGCCTTGGCGAGCAGGATGAGCAGGTCCTCCTTGCTCTTGACCTTGTCGATGCGGAAATTGTCCTCGAGAAAATCGAGCGACTTCGGCAGCTTCTTGATGACGCGGTGGATGGGAAAGATCTGCAGGTCCCGGGAATCCATGTTGATGAAATAGGTCATGACGTAGTTGAACGGCTCTTCGCCGGTGACCTTGTTGCGCTTGGAAAGCTTTTCCTTGCGGATCTCGGTGGCCACCTTGTAGCGGTGGTGGCCGTCGGCAATGAAGA
>JAHFFX010000204.1 GCA_023247755.1 Candidatus Omnitrophota bacterium
AAAGCCGCAAGCGGTTCAAGGAGATCCTCGCGACCGCCAAGACCGTTATTTGGAACGGGCCGCTCGGGGTTTTTGAGAACGACGACTTCGCCCACGGCACCAAGGAGATCGCCCAGTTCCTGGCCGGCCTCAAAGACGTGACCACCATCATCGGCGGCGGGGATTCCGCGGCCGCCATCGCCAAATTCGGGCTGGAAGACAAGATGACGCATATCTCGACCGGCGGCGGTGCCTCGCTCGAATTCCTGGAAGGCAAGGAATTGCCCGGCATTGCCGCGTTGCTCGATAAAGAAGATAAATTCGCCAAGGTCTAATGGGTTCACGCATGGGAACAAAACGCAAGATCATCCTCGCCGGCAACTGGAAAATGAACAAGACGTCCATCGAGGCGATCGACCTCGCCAACGCCTTGAATCGGGAGTTGGGAGACGTGCAAGAAGTGGATGTGGTCATCTGCCCCGCTTACACCGCTCTTTCGGAGGTCCATGAGGTCTTGACGGATTCCAACATCCGGCTGGGCGCCCAGGACCTGCACTGGGAGAACGCCGGGGCGTTCACCGGGGAAGTGTCCGCTTTGATGCTCAAGAGCGTCGGGGTTGAATATGTGATCATCGGGCACTCCGAGCGGCGCCAGTATTTCGGGGAGACCAACGATTCCGTCAATAAGAAGCTCAAGGCGGCGCTCAAGAACGGATTGCTCCCGATCGTGTGCGTCGGCGAGAATTTGAAAGAACGGGAAGCCGGCAAGACCTTTGCCGTGGTGCAGAACCACTGTGAGGGTTCTTTGGCCGGGCTTACGCCGGATGAGCTGCGCCAGGTCGTCCTCGCTTACGAACCGGTCTGGGCGATCGGCACCGGCAAGACCGCGACCCCGGCGCAGGCGCAGGAGGTCCATCAATTCATCCGTGGACTTTTAGGGAAGATGTTCAGCGCCGATGCCGCCGCGGGGGTGCGTATTCAGTATGGGGGAAGCGTCACGCCGGAAAATATCGCGGAGCTCATCGCCGGGGAGGACATCGACGGGGCTTTGGTGGGGGGCGCCAGTTTAAAGGGCGAAAGTTTCGTCAAGATCGTTAAACACTGTTGCGGTATCCTTAAATAAGGAAGGGTCGATATGGGATTCTTGCTTTTCTTACATTGCGCCGTGGCCATTCTGCTGATGTCCGCCATCCTCATGCAGTCCGGGAAAGGCGGGGGGCTCACCGAACAATTCGCTTCCGCCGAATCGATCTTCGGCGCCCGGACCAATGTTTTTATGGTGAAGGCCACCGCCGTGCTCGCGGGACTTTTCCTGATCACCGGCATTACTCTCGCGATATTCTCTTCCCGAGAGAACGAATCGCTCATGAGCGCCCGGGCGGCGGCCAAGAAGTTGCCGATATCGGCGAGCTCGCTTCCGGTGGGAACGGCGTCTACCGCGCCCGGAACGTCCCCGTCGGAGGCCCAGGCCGTTGGGAATATCCCGAGCTCCGAAGCGCCAAAGCCGGTTGATACTGGCGATGCCCAACCCCAATAATCCTTTTCTGCGCCTTCCTCTCCGGCAACGCCTTTTTGCGTCTATCGCGGTATTCGTTCTTTTCGCCGTTCCCGCCGCGGTTCCCGCCGAGAACGCCAATCCCAAGTACGGCGGCCAGTTGGTCCTTGCCACGACCTCCGATCCGAAATCCTTCAACGCTATCATCGCCAAGGAAACCTCGACGACCGCCGTCACGAACCTCATTTTCGACGGTCTTACGACGGTCGATGTCTTCACCCTGAAGGTCAAGCCGCAGCTCGCCGAACGCTGGGAAGTGAGCGAGGACGGCCTGACCTGGAGGTTCTACCTGCGCAAGGGCCTGCGCTGGTCGGATGGAGTTCCGCTCACGGCGGAGGACGTGGTCTTCACGTTCAACGACCTTATTTACAACGACGCGATCCCGAGCTCCTCCCGCGACATTTTCACCGTGGACGGCCAGATCTTCAAGGTCAGCAAGATCGATGATCAAACGGTCGAGTTCGTGCTGCCCTGCAAGTTCGCGCCGTTCCTGCGCGGCATGTCGCAGGAGATCCTTCCCAAGCACAAGCTGCAGGCCGCGGTCCGGGAAGGGAAGTTCAATTTCACCTGGGGCATCGACACGGACCCGAAGGAGATCGTCGGCACCGGCGCTTTCCGTCTCCGTGAGTAC
This sequence comes from Candidatus Omnitrophota bacterium, assembly GCA_023247755.1. Lineage (GTDB taxonomy): Bacteria > Omnitrophota > Gorgyraeia > Zapsychrales > JAHFFX01 > JAHFFX01. The sequence goes on from JAHFFX010000204.1 coordinate 2,166, forward strand.
CGCCCCGGGGAACGATTGGTGTTCGAGCGCAACCCCTACTACTGGAAAAGGTCCGCGGAGGGGGACGCGCTTCCCTATCTCGACCGGCTGGTCTATCTCATCGTGCAGAACGTCGATACGGTGATTCTCAAGTTTCTCGAGGGGGAGGTCGATACCTGCGGTTTGCGCGGCGCCGACTATCCGCTCCTTAAGCCCCGGGAGAAGAAGGGTAATTTCACCGTCTATGATGCGGGGCCGGATTTCGGCAGCAATTTCCTCGCCTTCAACCAGAATCCCGGCATCAATCCCAAAACGCAAAAACCTTTCGTGGATCCCAAAAAATTAAGCTGGTTCACCAACCGCGAATTCCGCCGGGCGGTGGCCCACGCCATCGACAAGCAGAAGATGATCGAGATCGTGCAGAACGGCCTGGGCTATCCGCAGGATTCCTCCATGAGCCCCAGCGCCGGATTCTTCTACAATCCCGACGTCGAGAAATATGATTATGATCTCGCCCTGGCCCGGGAGATTTTATCGAAGGCGGGGTTTATCGACCGCGACAATGATGGTATAGTGGAGAACGAAGCCGGACACCCCGTCGAGTTCAACCTGTACACCAACGCCAGCGGCAACGAGCGCGTGCAGATCGCCGGGATCGTCCGGCATGACCTCGAGCAGCTGGGGATGAAGGTCAATTTCGTCGCGGTGGAGTTCAATGCCCTTGTCGGGAAGCTCACCTCCAATTACGACTGGGACGCGATCATTCTCGGACTGACGGGCGGGGTCGAACCGCATTTCGGCAACAACGTCTGGAGCTCTTCCGGGCAACTGCACCTGTGGAACCCCAAACAGAAATCTCCCGGGACGGACTGGGAGAAGCGCACGGATGAGATCTTCAAGCTCGGGGTGCAGGAGCTGGATGAAAGCAAGCGCAAGGTCCTCTATGACGAGCACCAGCTTATCGTCTCCCGGGAGCTTCCCGTGATCTATACGATCCTCGAGGCGAACCTGTTCGCGGTGCGCAACAAGTTCGGCAACCTGCACCCGTCCGGCTACGGCGGGGCGCTGCATAATATCGAGGAAATTTATATTTTGCCTGATTACAAGTGACGTTGGACGTGGGACGTTCGTTCGCCCCCGCCATTGGCGGGGTCGCACTGGGACGTGGGATGTAAGAAATGAATGTAGTTACATTTAAAATCCACGTCCAACGTCCAAGCGAGGCCGACGTAACGTCGGCTGAGCGGACGTCCGACGTCCCACATATAACAGGACTTTAAAATGCTCACCTACTGTCTGCGCCGGATCCTGATCTCCATTCCGCTGCTCCTGGCCATGTCGCTGCTGACCTTTGCGCTGATGCAGCTGACGCCGGGGAATTTCTTCGATTCCCTCAAGCTCGACCCCTCGATCTCCGCCGACACCATCGCCCGCTACGAAAATCTTTATCACCTCAAGGACCCTTTGCTCATGCAGTTCTGGCACTGGCTCAAGAACCTCTGCCGGCTGGAATTCGGATATTCCTTCTTCTACAATGTCCCCGTCGTTACCCTCATTTCGGCGCGGCTGTGGAACACGTTTATTCTGTCGCTGGCCAGCTTTCTTCTCACGTGGCTCTTGGCGATCCCGCTGGGGATCTGGGCGGCGCTCCACCGCAATCGCTGGGGGGACCGCCTGCTGCAGG
>JAHFFX010000081.1 GCA_023247755.1 Candidatus Omnitrophota bacterium
GTCTTGCCCAGGCGATCAAAAAGGAACTCAAAGGATAGGGCTTGGGGGGGCGGCGTGGTTAGTTAGATAAACTAACTGAAATAATTAGATTTACTTGACAATTAAGTTAGGTGATGATATTCTTGTAGCGGAGTTAAGGAGAAGGCATATGCCGAAGACCAGGACGCCGAGAGATGAGCGTTTTGACGTGCAGATCGATCCGCAGGCGCCGCTGTTCATCATCAGCGTGGTGAGCGACCTGGTGCAGATCCCGATCTGGACGCTGCGCAAGCTCGACCAGATGGGGATCATCAAGGCCAAGCGGATCGGCAAGAAGACCCGCTGCTATTCGCAAGAGCAGATCAAGCAGTTGAGCTACATCTATTATCTTATGGAAGAGAAGAACGTCAACATCAGCGGCATCAAGATGATCATCGAGATGCATTCCGAAGGAAAAGATTAAGGATAGGGGTTCCGGGAAAAATTTTTGGACTGATTTTAGCGGTCGGTAAACGAGAGCGCTAACCAATACAAACAAGGGGTCGTGTTGGGAGCGGGGCCGCCTCGGCGGCCCCGCTCCGAGCCCACAGCTGAATTAAAAAGCGAGGTCGGCCATGTTACGTCTGGACAAATTCACCCAAAAAACCCAGGAAGCGGTTCAGGAAAGTTTGCAGCTCGCCCAGGACCGGTCGCATCAGCAGATCGAGCCGGAGCACGTGCTGTGGGCTTTTTTGAAGGACGCGGAAGGCATTGTTCCCTCGATCCTCGACCGCGTGAACATTTCCGTCCCGGACCTTTTGTCGGGCCTTGAGGAAGAACTGTCCCGCAAGCCGCAGGTCGAAGGACAATCGCCGTTCCTTTCCCAGCGGCTGAATAAGGTCTTCAGTCAGGCGCAAAAGATCGCCGGCCTGATGAAGGATGAGTACGTCTCGGCGGAACATGTCTTCCTGGCCATGATCCAGGAAGGCGGAAGCTTTCTGCAGCAGGAGCTGAAGAAACACGGCATCCGCGAAGACGACATTCTCAAGATATTGAAACAGATCCGCGGCAGCCAGCGGGTCACCGACCAGAACCCCGAGGAAAAATATCAGGCGCTGGAGCGTTACGGCCGGGACCTCACCGACCTCGCCAGCAAAGGCAAGCTCGATCCCGTCATCGGTCGGGATGAAGAGATCCGCCGGGTGATCCAGGTGCTTTCCCGTCGGACAAAGAACAATCCCGTCCTCATCGGAGAACCGGGCGTGGGGAAGACCGCCATCGCCGAAGGACTGGCGCAGCGGATCTTCTCAGGCGACGTCCCCGAAGGCCTCAAGAACAAACGCGTGATCACTTTGGACATGGGCAGCCTGCTCGCGGGGACCAAATACCGGGGGGAATTCGAGGACCGCCTCAAAGCCGTCCTCCAAGAGATAGAATCGCGCAGCGGCGAGATCATCCTTTTCATCGACGAACTTCACACGCTCGTCGGCGCCGGCAAGGCGGAAGGGGCGATGGACGCTTCCAACATGCTCAAGCCCGCCCTGGCGCGCGGGCTCTTGCGCTGCGTGGGCGCGACCACTCTGGACGAATACCGCAAACACATCGAAAAGGACCCCGCGCTCGAGCGGCGTTTTCAGCCGGTCATCGTGCGCGAGCCCAGCGTCGAGGACACCATCGCCATTCTGCGGGGACTCAAGGAACGTTATGAGGTCCATCACGGCGTGCGCATCCAGGATTCCGCCATCATCGCGGCGGCGGTCATGTCGCAGCGCTACATCACGGACCGTTTTCTCCCCGATAAAGCGATCGACCTCATCGATGAGGCCGCCTCCCGTTTGCGCATCGAGATCGACAGCCTGCCGCAGGAGCTGGACGTCATCGAGCGCCGCATCCGGCAGCTTGAGATCGAACGGCAGGCGCTCAAGAAAGAGACCGACGAAGCGTCGAGGACGCGTCTTAAGAAACTCGAAGAGGAATTGGAAGGCCTGAAAGAAGAGAACAAGAAATTGCGATTACGCTGGCAGTCGGAGAAAGAGGTCATCGATAAGATCCGCAAAATAAAATCCAACATCGAAAAGGCGAAGCTGGAAGGGGCCAAGGCGGAAAAGGAGGGCAACCTCGATAAGGCCGCCGAGATCCGTTACGGCACGCTCATCACTCTGCAGAAGGAGTTGGAAGCGCAGAACAAGGAACTGTTGCGGCTGCAGCAGAAGGGGGCGTTGCTTAAGGAAGAGGTGGACGATTCCGACATCGCCGAGATCGTCGCGAAATGGACGAACATCCCGCTTTCGAAGCTCATGGAGGCCGAGACGGAAAAGCTCATCCATATCGAAGAGAGCCTGAGGTCGCGCGTGGTGGGGCAGGACGAGGCGATTGATCTGGTCGCATCGGCCATCCGACGTTCCCGTACGGGCCTGAGCGATCCCAACCGCCCCATCGGATCGTTCATTTTTGTGGGGCCGACGGGAGTGGGCAAGACCGAGCTGGCCAAGTCGCTCGCCTGGTTTCTGTTCGATGATGAGAACGCCATGGTGCGCATCGACATGAGTGAATATATGGAGAAACACAGCGTGTCGAGACTGATCGGCGCTCCTCCCGGCTATGTCGGGTACGACGAAGGCGGGCAGTTGACCGAAGCTATTCGCCGCCGCCCCTACACGGTGGTGCTCTTCGATGAGATCGAAAAAGCGCATCCGGATGTTTTTAATACGCTGCTGCAGATCCTGGACGACGGGCGTTTGACCGACGGGCAGGGCCGGGTCGTGAACTTCAAGAACACGATCGTCATCATGACCTCCAACATCGGGACCGACCGCATCGCCGATCTTGAGGACCGTAAGGAGATCGCCCAGCGGATCCATGAGGCCCTCAAGGCCGGCTTCCGGCCGGAATTCCTCAACCGCGTCGATGAGATCGTCATTTTCAACCGCTTGCAGAGGACCGACCTGCGCAGGGTCGTCGATATCCAGGTCCGCCAGCTGCAGAACCGGCTGAAAGAGAAACAGATCACACTGGACCTGGATTCTGCGGCGAAGGACCTTCTGGCCCAGCGCGGTTTTGATTCGGTTTACGGGGCGCGGCCGCTCAAGCGGACCGTCCAGAAGCTCATCCAGGACCCGCTGGCCCTTAAGCTCCTGAAAGGCGAGATCAAGGAAGGGGAAACGGTCGCGGTGGGGGTCAACAAGGACAAGGACGAGATCGTCGTTTCAAAAAGTAAGCCGGGGAAGTAAGGTGTTGTTTTCTGTCCGCGGGCTGGGGCCCGCTCGAAAACGAGCGGGCCCCAGCCCGCGGCTGCCTTCAGCTCGATCTCTCATTTTGCCGGGAAAGGTTGACAAGCGCACCCCGTTGAATGTACTATAAATTCATTCCCCGGAAACATTCCATTGCAGGGCAGGGGCATAAACGAACTCCAAGGAGTCGGTGAATGCGCAAGGCGGTGGGGATTTGGCTGCTGGCGGGGATTCTGCTCGGCGTTGGGGCCGTTCCCGCTTCCGCGCAGATGCGAAAGGACGTTGGCGTCGTCAAGGGCAAGGTGACGGCGGTCGACCGCCAGAAGAACGAGATCTCCGTCTGGGATTACAGTTCCAAGACCGTTCAGTCCTTTTTGGTGGACGCTGTGCTGATCAAATCCTTGCAGAAGGATCTCGAGGTCCTCATCTTCTTCAAATTAGGCAGCAAGGTGGCCACGAACGTCAAGGTCCTGGCCTCCCGCATTCCCCAGAAATAACCAGCGTTCCCTCCGGGAACGAATTCTTCGCACAAAGCATCGCACGTCCTCCTTCTTCCAATTGCGCGCCGCATGAGCAAAAAGATCCTCATTATTGACGACGACCCCGTGGTCGTGAAGCTGTTGCATTCGCGATTGACGGAGAACGGTTTTGCGGTCTTGGCCGCCGGCGACGGCATCGCGGGTCTCAAGCAGGCGAAAAAGGAAGAGCCGGACCTCATCATCGCGGATTATCTCATGCCGCGGATGGACGGGTTCGCGTTCTACAAGGAACTCAAGCACGATCCCACGATCGCCAACATTCCCGTCCTCATCCTCACGGAGCGCGCCCAGATGGAGGATTCGTTCCGGGCGCTGGGGATCGAGGTGTTCCTCACCAAGCCCTTCATGATGGAAGGGCTGCTCTCGAAGATCCGCCAACTCCTGGGCATAGAAGAAACGGCCGAACCCGAAGAGGAACCGCGGCGGCAGAGCTTTAAAAAAGTTCTGGTCTGCGGCACGGTGCGCTACGTCGTGCAGGACATGGTCCTGCAGCTGCAGGGGGTGGGCTGCAAGACCCAGATGGCCACTCTGGGAATGGAAGCCGTCACCCGGGCTTTAGAATTCGATCCGGACATCATCGTGCTGGATGTCGCCATGGGGGACGTGCCGGCGCACAAGGTGGTCACGATCCTGCGGCAGATGCCCAGGATGCTCAATAAGGTCATTTTGGTCTATCATTATTTTCCCAACGAGGGGGTCGAGACCTTGTCTCCCCTCGAGAACATGGGGTCCGAAGATTACAAGTCCTCGGTCTGTATGGCGGCGGGGGCCACGGAATTCCTGGGACGGTTCAACCCGACCGATTTCCTGCAGCTCGTTCAGCGCTACCTTTTCCCGGGGCAGTAAGAATATTTTATGGTTGCCGCGGGGGGCGCGCCCCCCGGAACAAATTCCCAAACAGGAGGAACATCATGGAAACGCTCACCTTCGAGGAACTGGTCAAGGAAATGAAAAAGGTCCCGGTCTTTGAATCCCGGATCGATGGGCCCGACCACAAAGAGTTCGTCGTGCAGGAAAAGAACATCACGCCGCTCCATTTGCTTTTCCAGAAGCATTTCCCGGAGTTCAAATCGGCTTGCGAGGTCCCCTCCATCACGGATAAGCAGCGCGCCGCCCGCTGGGGCGGAGTGCGCGAGCATCAGGCGCTCTATTATAAGGAAGAGCAGGGATCTTCCGAGTGCGCGATGCTCTGGCCGTGGGAGGACGGCACGCGGTGCACCGTCAAGGTCGTCCGCTGGAAATAGATCCCCCTATTCACCGAGTTCCTCTCCATGCCTTCTGAAAAGAACAAGGAATGCCTGATCCTGATCCCCGCCCCCGACCAGAAAAGAGAAGGCGGCAGCGGTGCCCCTCTGGGAAGGGTCTCCGCCGAAATTCAGGTGATGGCGGAGCGGCTGAAGAACTACCGCGGCAGCTGGGAGCGGCTTTTGGGCCTCAAGGGCGAGGCCCTGGAAAAAGCGATCGCGGCGAACCGCTCGGTCCTGAGTTCCCCGACGCTGCCGGCGATGGAGCGTTATGCCGGAACGCTGGTCGACGGCATCGGGTTCGCGACCATGACCGACGCGGGCAAGAAGTTCCTGCTGGAGAACGTGCGTTTCGTTTCCGCGGTGTTCGGGCTGGTCCATCCGACCGGGCCGATCCCCGATTACCGCCTGCGCATGGAGCGGCTCAGCGCCGCCCGGCACTGGAAAGAGATGCTGGCCAAGGAATTGGAAGGCAAGTACGTGATCGATCTCCTTCCGCAGACCTACCGCAAGGCCGTGGACTACGCCAAGGGCATCGCGGTCGAATTTGTCGTCGTCAAGGACGGCAAAGAGGTCCCCGCCGGCCCCGGAGGGCAGACCATCAAAGGGCGCTTCGTCCGTTTCCTTTGTCAGAACAAGGTGAGCGATGCCAAGCATTTCGTGGATTTCTCGGAAGACGGTTTTCAGTGGGACTGGCTGGTTTTCCTTAAGCGGATCCGGTAAAAAGCGTTGCGGCCGCAGAGCCGCCCGGTGGATAAAAAATATTTGTCAAAATCCGGTTTTTGTTGTAAGGTAGTGATGCCTTTCACTATTGATGCTTCGGGGTTGCCGATCGATAAGGAACTTCAACGGCACCCTCCGCATCACCCCTGAGCGATAGTCGAAGGGTTGGCTCCACGCCGGTGGACGAATTCCGCAAAGATCGTTCCGAATGCCCTAAACCGTTTTTACAAGCACAGTCGGACTATGAAATCGGACGCTGCTCCCCAAAAATCACGCGGTATCTTTGTCGTCGCCCTTTGGATGCTGGCCCTGCCTCTGCCGGGACTCTACCGGGACCTGCAGCAGGGGCTCGAGGTGGTCATGCTGCCGATGACGACGATCGAGTGGGGTTATTATCTGACGGGGATCGTTTGCGCCATCGGCCTGCTGCGTTTGCGTCCCTGGGCCAGGGTCTGGGCGATCGGATTGTTCTTCCTGCATTTCCTGTGGCTGCTGGCGATGATCTATATCCTGAGCGGCCCCACCCTGAACTATGTGATCGAAGGCCAGAGCGTGGTCTTCAAGATCTCTCCGGAACTTTGCAAGGTCCTCCTGGCTTCCCTGATCTCGGTCTATTTGCTGTGGCTTTTCGGGGTCATTTTCTATCTCTTTAATCCCAGCATCAAGCTGCAATTCAGCCGCAAGGAAGACCCCCGGCTGGGATACGGGCTTCCTATTGTTGACTTGTAATGTTATTAATATTATGTAGTTAGCGGCTATTTGGGGAACGCGGCTCGCTGAACGGTCCACGATTTCTTGCCTTGTCAGAAGTTGGAATTTGAGTGTTGACAAAGCAAGAAATTTTTATATAATCTTGAATTAGCATTCTCATCCGTAGAGTGCTAAATCTAACCGTTGGGAAAAAACCTTTTAAAAGGGGGAGCGGGGATGAACCGAAAGACCGATTTCCGCGAACGCCGGGACAAGGTTCTGGGGATTGTCGTGGGCCAGTACATCAAGACCGTCAGCCCGATCAGCTCCGCCCTCATTTCCGAGGAATTCCATCTGGACCTGAGCCCCGCCACCATCCGCAACATCCTCGCGGAGCTGGAGGAGATGGGGTATCTCACGCATCCGCACACCTCCGCGGGAAGGGTCCCCACGCAGACCGGTTACCGCTATTATGTCGACCATCTGATGCAGGAGATCGAGCTCCTGGAGGAAGAGAAGCGGCGCATCCGGTCGGAATACGTCCGGCGGGTGACGGAACTGGAGACGCTCCTGGAGCGGGCTTCGGCATTCGTGGCCGATCTCACCCATTACACCAGCATCATTTCGGTGGACGGTTCCGACCAGAAGATCTTCCTCAAGGGAACGGGCAATGTCCCCGGCTATCCCGAATTCCATGATCTCCGCAAGATCCGCGATATCCTCGAGATCCTGGAAGAGAAGGAGCGGATCCTCGAGGTCATCAACCGCAATCTGCGCAAGAAGGTCGAGATCTATATCGGCCATGAGATCGCCTGCGCGAACATCGAGAGCTGTTCGCTCGCGATCTCGCAGTTCACGACGGAAAAAGGCGCCACCGGCCGCATCGCGGTGCTGGGCCCGACCCGCATGGATTACGAACGGGTCGTGGGGACGCTGGAGTTCATTTCGGGTCTGCTGGAAGGAAAGCGGTAAAAAGGTCAATCAGGTTAGCGAGGTTGCCCAGGTTGCCAATGTTGCCTTCAAAAAGGTTATTTGAGGTTACATTGAAGGTTACGAAACATCAGTCAACCCCCTGCAACCTCTGAAGGGTAACCTCGGCAACGTTTATAACCCCGGTAACCTCGGCAACTTTTGAAAGAATAAAAAACCATGACCGCTTTGTTCGCAGGAAAAAAAGACCATAACGAGAAGGACGATCACCCGGACGCCCAGGCGGCGGCCGAGGGCGCGCCTTCTCCCAAGGAAGATAAAGCGTCGGCGCCGAAGTCCGCCGCCCCAAAAGGCGAAGCGGAACGCGAGAAGCTGCTTCAGGAGGTCGCCGAGTATAAGGACAAATATGTTCGCATCCTGGCGGAGTTCGAGAACGTCCGCAAGCGTTCGGAGCGCGAGCGCGCGGAGTTCGTCAAATACGCGAACGAAGGATTGCTCGCCGAGTTCGTCAACGTGCTCGACGACCTGGAGCGCTCCGTCGAGGCGGCCAAGGCCAACCACCAGGATTACAGCGCGTTCTTAAAGGGAATTGAACTGGTCATGTCACAGCTCTACGAGATGCTCAAGAAGAACAACGTCCGCCCGATCGAATCGGTCGGCAAGCCGTTCGACCACAACTGCCATGAGGCGCTCACCCAGGCGGAGGTCGAAGACAAGGAAGACGGCGAGATATTGGAAGAATTTCAGAAGGGATACCTTTACGGCGACCGCGTTCTGCGCACCGCCAAGGTCAAGGTGGCTAAAAAGAAGGAAAAGTAGATTCAAAACATTAAAAAATAAAACTTAGTACAAGTTAATGACAAATGAACAAATCTCAAATGATAAATGAATTCCAAATGAAAAATTTCCAATGGTCATCATTGGTCATTGGACATTTGCCATTCATTGGACATTTGGATTTTGGAATTTGACATTAGGTATTATTCACACGACGTCAAAATTTAACTCCGGAGGGTAACAATATGGCTAAAGTAATCGGGATCGACTTAGGAACATCCAACTCCGCGGCGGCCGTCATGGAAGGCGGGCGCCCGGTCATCATACCATCGGCGGAAGGCGCCGGTGTGGCCTCGGGAAAAGCGTTCCCGTCGTTCGTGGCGTTCACCAAGGACGGGCAGCGGCTCGTGGGCGAACCCGCCCGCCGCCAGGCTGCCATCAATTCGGAAGGGACCATCTATGCCGCCAAGCGCAAGATGGGCACCGACCACAAGTTCAAGGTGTTCGACAAGGAGTTCACGCCGCAGCAGGTGAGCGCCTTCATCCTGCAGAAGATCAAGGCCGACGCCGAAAAGTATCTGGGCGACAAGGTCGAGGAAGTGGTCATCACCGTCCCCGCGTACTTCAACGACAACCAGCGGCAGGCCACCAAGGACGCCGGTGAGATCGCGGGGCTGAAAGTGCTTCGCATGATCAACGAACCCACGGCCGCGTGCCTGGCCTATGGTCTCGATAAGGCCGGCAAGGAACAGAAGATCATGGTGTTCGATCTCGGGGGCGGCACGCTCGACGTCACCATCCTCGAAATGGGCTGGGACGAGTCCCACAAGGCGGCGACCTTCGAGGTCCTTTCCACGAGCGGCGACACGCAACTCGGCGGCACCGACATGGACAACTCCCTGATCGACCATATCATCAACGAATTCAAGAAAGAGTCCGGGATCGACCTTAAGAACGACAAGATGGCGTTCCAGCGTCTGCGCGAGGCCGCGGAAAAAGCGAAGGTGGAGCTCTCGAGCACGGTTTCCACCGACATCAACCTGCCCTTTATCACGGCGGACGCGACCGGGCCGAAACATTTGACGCTGACCATCAACCGGGCCAAGCTCGAGGACCTGATCTCGCCGATCGTCAGCCGCTGCCGCGGCCCCATCGCGCAGGCGATCAAGGACGCTTCCGCCAAGGCCGGCGGCGAGGTCAAGGTGGACAAGGTGATCATGGTGGGCGGCCCCACGCGCATGCCGGTCATCCAGGCCTTCGTTGAGAAGGAGGTCGGCCAGAAGATCGAGCGCGGCATCGACCCCATGGAATGCGTGGCGCTCGGCGCGGCCGTTCAGGCCTCCATCATCAAAGGGGAGGCGAAGGAAGTACTGCTCTTGGACGTGACCCCGCTGTCGCTCGGTATCGAAACTTTGGGCGGGGTGTTCACCAAGCTCATCGAGCGCAACACCACGATCCCGACGAAGAAAAGCCAGATCTTCTCGACCGCCGATGACAATCAGCCCGCGGTGACCATCAAGGTCCTGCAGGGCGAACGCCAGATGGCCAACGACAACACCGAACTGGGCCGTTTCGATCTCGTGGGGATCCCTCCGGCGCCGCGCGGCATTCCGCAGGTCGAAGTTACCTTCGACATCGACCAGAACGGCATCGTGCACGTGACCGCCAAGGACAAGGGCACGGGGAAGGAGCAGTCGATCCAGATCACCGCGCCGCACAAACTGTCGGACGCGGAGATCGAGAAGATGGTCAAGGAAGCGGAAAAGTACGCCGACACGGACAAAAAGAAGAAGGAAGAGGTCGAGACCGTCAACCAGGCGAACACCCTCGCGTACGCGACGGAAAAATCCCTCAAGGATTACGGCGATAAGGTCGCGGCGTCCGACAAGGCGGCCATCGAAAAGGAATTGAACGTCCTCAAGGACGCGATCAAGGAAAAGGACCTCGCCAAGATCCGCTCCGGCATGGATTCGCTTTCTAAGGCGAGCCACAAATTGGCCGAGGAGATCTACAAGCAGGCCGGCGCGCAACAGTCCGCCGGCGCCGGCCCCGGTAGCGGCCCCCAGCCCGACGCAGCCGCTTCCTCCTCCGGCGGCGCGCAAAAAGGCGAAGGCAACGGCGGCTCCGAAGGCAAGGGCAAGGACGACGTCATCGACGCGGATTTTAAAGCCAAGGATGATAAGTAAGTAAAACTCAGGGTTACCCAGCGACCCAGTCACCCAGCGTCCCGGTACAAAGCTTTTCCTGGGTCACTGGGTCCCTGGGTAGCTGGGTCCCCCTCCAGGTTTCCTCATGAAAAAAGATTATTACGAGATCCTCGGCGTCAAGAAGGACGCCACCCTGCAGGACATCAAGAAGGCCTACCGCTCGCTCGCGCTGCAACTCCACCCCGACCGTGTGGCGGAAGACAAGAAGAAGGAAGCCGAAGAGAAGTTCAAGGAGATCTCCGAGGCCTATGGTGTTCTGTCGGACCCGCAGAAGCGCGCGTT
>JAHFFX010000082.1 GCA_023247755.1 Candidatus Omnitrophota bacterium
AACAGGAAGTAGTGCTGGGTCCGACGAATGTTCTGTGTGTGGTCCGGCTTGATCCGCCCCTGATCAATGGCTTTCCGCAGCCGCGGCCAGCTAATGCCCAATTCGTTCGCCAGAGCTCTCACGGAATATACTTCCGCTCTCGATGGATTCACGTGCCGGAAGACCCGCCGGATCTCCCTTTCGCGGTTGGGACGGTGGGAAAGCAGGATCGTCCGACCAAGCCGATCGATGCCGCCCGAGAAGAATCCTTTCTCAGCGACGGCGCGCAGCGCGCGCAGGGGCACCTGCGTCCGGGCTCCCCACCACTCCAGCGGAAGAAGCAGGTCCAGATCTTTCGCAGGTATGACCTGATCGCTGTGGCCGAACCGGACGGTGACGACAAAGGAACTTGACCGGCGGCGGACGTGCCACTCGCGCCGCGCCGACTCGGTGATCATGCCGACGCCCAATATGGGGTGCTTCGCGAATTGCTTCGCGATCCAAAGCGGCGGGTCCTGGGATCGCCGAACGTTCAACGCCGGCTCCTGCCGGGCCATCGCGGCCAATAAGCTCAAAGCCAGCCACGCCAATCCGTCCCCGGAGACAAGGAACGTGTTGACCCGGTCGATCTCCTTGTCTCCCCGGACCAGCCGGATCGCGCGGACGATGTGCTTCAGTCGCGTTTGCGCCCGCCGTATTCTCTGCGGCGAAGATCTCAGGTCCAGGTCCGTGAACGCGGCCTTCACGATCTCCTTCCAACGGTCGGCCCGGTCATCATCGACGACCTCCGGGTAGAACACGGCCAATTCTTCGATCGCTTCGGGCAATCCGAACATTTCCCCAAGGATCTCCCAGCGGGTCATCTCAAATGAATCCAGGATGGCCTCCACTTCGGAAAGTTTCTGCTGATTATCGGCCCGCTCCAGATCGGCGGAGAACCGCTCCATATAGTCCTCGAGCGAGCGCCTGTTCTGCGCAGGCATACGGATCTCGCGCATGGCGGAATGCGCCTTATGGGTCCGCGTTCTCAGATTCGCCTTGCGTGCCAGGATCCGTCCCTGGACCGTCAGAAGTTCTTTCCGCCAGCGGGCGGGCGCAGAGCGCAGGACCTCTCCCGACGACTTGCCGACCAACAGCGGACGTAACGCATGATCGTAACGCACCGCGCCGGCGGCGACGGCCACGATCGCGCTGGACAGCTGTCCGGTGACCAAAGTCCCATCGGAAGCCCGGATCTTCCGTGCGAATTTCCCGAAAAGCTGCAAGCGATAGGACCCTTGATGGTTGAGCTCAACGACGACCGTTCCCGGACGCTTCAGGGACCGCACGGCAACCTCGAGGCGCGTAACGAGCCGGCTATGGCCTTGCCGGTCCATCTCCCAGGGAAAAAGTTTGGGAAGGAAATTGGCAATGGAAACATACGCTTTCAGCAGTTCGCTGACCAGATCGATCAGCGAAGGATCGTGGATCTTTTCGAGTTTGTACTCGCCGAACTTGTCCAGGACCACAGCATAGACCGCCCGGTAATCATGACCGTAGGGGCGATAATACCCGGCCCCGTTGATGTTCAAAAAGGCGCCGGTCCCCCCGACCTCCCCGCGCTGGAACGCCGCGGCGGTCCCGGGCCCTTCTCGATGATCCAGGACCATCGGCAGTTCCTCAAGGACCTCCCCGCTGTCAGCGTCGCTGAACCGCGCCGCCAGGACCACCAGGCTCAGCAGAACAGACAGCGCGTCGAACGAACCCAGGGACGATAACGCATTGTCAGAGACCGAAATACCGCTTTCGTCGATCTTGCGGCTGACATAGAACTCCTGCGGGACCCTCGCCGAGAAGACGTGGTACGGAACCGAATAGTTCAGGACTTCGAAGCCCATAGAAACCAGGTGCCCTGAGTTCAACTGGGTACAGCTTATGCCCGTCATGATGAATATGCCTTCCCGGTTGAGCGCCCCATGAACGTTCCCGGCGATCCTCAATGCGTCCTCCGGTCCGACGATCCCCACGTTCAAGGCCCCCATGCCGATCACGATATCCGCGTTTCCTCCAATGAAGGAACGCAGGTCCTCGATGTCTTCCATGTCCGCACGGTAAATGACGGCGGCCGGATCGCGGCCCAGTTTCTTACGGGCGGTCTCCGCCAATCGTTCGTTCCTTTCGATCAAGACATACCGTGGGTGGAGGTCCGGCCGCTTACGCCGCAAGATCTGCCGAAACTTCGCGATGAGGTCCCCCCGGCCCGCAAAAACGTCCAGGATCGTCAACGGCCTTCCCTGTGGCCACGTAGCGACGGCTTTTGAGAGCGCGCCCAATACGAACGGATCAATGCCCCCGCGATAGGCCTCAAAATAGTTGACCGGACTATAGGCGTCGATACCATACGTGCTCCAGTATCGATCTTCCATGATGGGATAATCCCATTGGGAGAAATCTTTCTCGATCTGGTTCCCACGCAGATATCGGACTATCGGTCCCAATGCCTTGATCGGTACCCACTCGGATATCGGGAAGCGCCACACCCTCCCCAAGTCGGGAAGCCGCAGGAAATATTCCTTATATTCATAACCTTGCCCTCCCTTCTCGATAAAGACCTCCAGCCGCCGCAATGGCGTCTTTTGCAACTTCACCGAAAACTCTTCCAAGCGGACCGTAGTGACGCCCAGATTCTTCCACGGGAATTCCGAGGTGATCTCCATCGGGGGAACCGTTCCCAAATATTTCCATAAAAACCGAAGGGCCCGCTTAAGCCCCTGGACCCTTTGGCGATCGTCCCCCGTAAACCGTGAACGGATCGTCAGCGGATCCATGGATTCTTCCACCGCCGCCATCGCCACCGCAATCATTGTCAGCATTCCCAGCAGCCCGGCGCCGGAAAGGCTGGATAAGGAGAAGCCCCCGGAATTCGCGACCCCGGACCCTTGCCCGCTTCGACGCCGCAGAGAATCTACAAAACCCAGGGCATATTGTTCGTTGCTCCAAGCCTCAACCCGGGCCTTAAGATCAGCCTTCCGAGACGCCTCCAACGATCGAACGAAGGCCAAGTGCTTTATCCATTTCCATAGCGCTCTCTGCACATTGATCCGTTCCATCAAAATTCGCCGCGGACTGGCATGGCGTTTGGACAAACCGAAATCGATCAAGCTGGCCACATAATTATTCCCTTCCTCACGCAAATAGATATGGTCATCCCTCAGGCGCGGCGCAAAGATATCGCCCAGATCGAACCACAGAGGTGCCCTGAGAATTCTGCGTAACGCCAGGTCGCCATGCGTATAACCGAGTCCATGTAAACGTCCCACGGCGTAGGACAGGGAATCGACGACCCTCTTCAATGCGCCCTTATCGGATATGACCATACCGGCCAATTCCTGTCCTTCCGCCGGCGCCATGACCAGGGCATTGCCCACTCTCCGGGAGCGCGGCGTGAGACCTTCCCCGGCGAGCTCTGCGGCGATTTCCATCTCCCGTCCATTGACCCGGTACATATAGAGCTTCGTATAGAATTCCATAGAAAGCTTATTGGCAGCCTGCTCCCAGGTCAGAGCATGCCGAGTGACGAAGCTTCCGCTGAACCAGTAGACCATTTCCTCTTGATACGCGATCATTCTGCCATTTTGGGGATCTAATCCGAGGAATCGCAAGACACCATCGGCAGTTTCCGGGACATAGAAGGTCCGCCGGAATTCTTCCTCCGCGCTCTCTGCATCATGGACCATCCCGGCCTCTCCCGCCGCCATGGCCAGGGAAGCAAACCACAACGCCAAACTCACAAATCCCATCAGCACGCCCAACGGGGCGATCAAGTAAACGGCTTCCCCGGGATCAATTTCTCCTAAATCTCTGAGCTTGATCCATTGCCGCGGTTCACGGCGGGTCAACGCGACGGCTGACTCAACGTGTTCCATATACAAAAGATAGGCCTGCACGACGTGCCGGGCCTCGGGCTCCCGGCTTATTTCGAAATGGCTCAGGTCAAAGAACGCCCCGGTCGGCAGCGCCCCCAGCATTCTGGTGAACACCCAGCGATTAAAGAGAACAAAGAAGTATGGCGCCGCGCTGTCCCACTTCCAATGCTGCAAATAGGAATAATAATTCAGCAGCCGCTCGTGGACGGTCTCTTGCCCGGAAAGAACGGCAAACTTGGCGTCGGTCAGGACAGCCTTGCCCGTTGCGTCCTCCAGCATAACGCTCGCCGGTTTGAAATTAGGGTCTTCCACTTCATGGGCAATGAGATCGGCCACCAAACTCAGAATCTGCCGGCCTTGGGGCCCGCTCATTGGACGGCCCAACTTGTCCACTGAAACACCGTTGATCCGTCTCACCAGGAGATAGTCAAAACCATCGTTGATCTCACCTTGACCCAGCACTTCCGGGGCGCGTCCAAAGGAATGAATAAAACGGAAATTGTTCTTTTCCGACTTCAGAGAATACGCCAGAAGCATCTGGCGAATATTCCGGATCTCCGCATCATCGGGGAAAGTCCCCAATAAGAATCTGACGCGGATGGCCGCATCCAGATATCCAAAGACATCGGTTTGGTCTCCCCGACCGAGCAACATCAACGGGCTGCCGTCCAGAAGCAGTTCTTTCTTGGCCGGATCATACCGCAACCGCCTCTCAAAATCGGGGGATAGGTAATCGGCTGAAGCCATCTGCGCCATCGAGCTCAAAATCAACTGCGCGCCGTGCGCCACCAGCCACAGGCCGATCCCGGCCCCACCCAGCCAGCCGAGCGCACTGAAGTCCGTCGGGGACCCATTGCCGGAACGTGGACTTCGGACAATCGGCTTGCGGGAAGAACGGCTGGTCCGGGACCCGGCGTTGTACATCGCCCGCAGGGCGTTCACTTCATCCGCGACCTTCCATAATCTTTCCCGCACCCGCTGGATCCGCGACTCAATGACATCCACCGGAGCGCCCAACATGAGACTGACCTCGGCGTAGGAATGCCCATCGACCTCGTACAAGGTCCAGGGGTCCCGCATATGCATCGGCAGATTGTCCAAGGCCAGCTGAA
The DNA here is from genome assembly GCA_023247755.1 of Candidatus Omnitrophota bacterium. Classification (GTDB taxonomy): domain Bacteria; phylum Omnitrophota; class Gorgyraeia; order Zapsychrales; family JAHFFX01; genus JAHFFX01. The sequence continues at coordinate 4,997 of JAHFFX010000082.1, forward strand.
CGGCTTCCCAGTCCCTGGAGAACGGCTCCTCTTGTTCCGACTTCACCAGCGGCACCAGCTTGCCGGAATCCCCCAGGTCCTCGACCGGCCCCCATTCCAGCCTTGCCAATTTTCTCCGCGCATTCTGGAAACGCCGCAATTGATAGATAAAATGGCCCATCAACCGCTTCCGGATCGTCGCTTCCGACGCTCGACCCAATTTATAGCGGTTCTCCCAGGCCCACAGGAGCGTCTCCTGAATCAGGTCATCGGCGTCCTGCGTCGGAACGCCGTCCCGACGGGCCTTTCTTAGCAATAATTTCCGGACCGATCTCCACTGGTCATCCAGGAACCGTTTTAACCGGATTGGGCCGTTGGCCCCGCGGTCGCTGCGTCCTTCGGGATGTGCGGCCGCCATCGCCGAAGCGGCCAGGCTCAACAACAGCGCCAGCGCCATTCCATCGAGCGAAAGCAGGTGCGCCGACTGAACGCCGCTCGAGCGGCCGCGCAAGTACGCGTCGATGATCTCCTGGGCCAGTTTCAATTCTCCCGAATCATCCTTGTGTTCCTTCGTGCTGGCAACGATCCCGGTCACGATGGCAAGCTCATCCGTGGTGCTTAACGCACGGCCTTTTCGCACAGAATGTATAAGCAGGCGAGTATATAAAGAAAGCCGCGGCCTCAAAGCTGCAAGTCTTTTCGCCGCCCTCTGGAATGCCTGCGCCCTTCCCTGGGCCGCCGCCTGGGCTTGCCGCGCCGTCTCGGCCCGGCGCACCGGCCCAGACCGCAGACTTGTTTTTCGAGATGGCCGGTCGACGCCGATCGAATGAACCGCGATGCTGCCGCCATCCGCCGCCCCATTTTGTGGCGGTTCCGCTGCCGGCGCGGATTCCGCCCGGGCGACGGTCCCGCCTTGCCGACGACGCGCTTTGGGCAGCCATTCTTCTTGCAACGTTTTAAGGCCCCATTTGTGATACGCGGGCGGGACATCCTCTTGCTCGAGGAATTCCTGCTTCAATCTTCTTGCTTCGGCATGCTTTGCCAATTCCCCTAAATAGTCTTTGATTTTCTGGATGCTTAATCCGAACAAATAGGAAGGCAGATCGGCGATGTTCGTTGCCGGGATCTCCTGCCGGATGAGCTGTAATTTGGCATACAGGAACTGGGGCGTGAAGCGCGCGCGCTGACCCGCCAACAGGTCCTGCGGGAAATTGAAATCAAATTCCCGTTTGAGGCGCCGCACGGCCTGCGCATGCGTCAGCTTCGGCACATTATGTTTCGCGACCGACTTCCTCGGCAGGACCGTCTTTTCGCCGGCAAAATTCTTTTGCAGATACTCCTCCAGTTGGGCCCCGGAATGCAGAATCGCCCGCCAGGAGATGTTCTGCCACGTGATCCCCTTATCCGTTAAGCCGAGGTCCGTCAAGCGCTGGTCGGCGTGTTCGATCTTCTGCAAGATGGTCTCGGGGTTATAGGCCCACTTAAAAGAGGCAGAGCGCGACTTATAATCAAACCCTTTCTTCCTCAGGGCCAGGATATGAGGGGAAGAAGCTTTACCGGAGGTGGCCGCCATCCCGAAGGCCATGACGAACATTAAGCTCAATCCCGCCACATCGAACCCGGCGAGCGACAGGTCGAAAGAGTTCTTCGTGTTCCCTGCCTGGTCTTTCTCGGTGCCTGGTCCCTGCGGAGAGCTCTCCTTCGAACGAAGTTCGTCGAGGAAGCTCCGCAGATTATTTTGCAAATAGAAGATCTCGTTTTGGATCCTCTGAATGTCCGGGATCTCCATCGTGTTGTTCAGTGCTTTGCGGGCGGCGGAGATCGCCTTGCGCGTCTTTTCAATTTGCTGTTCCACGTCTTCGGGGGTTTCTCTCGTTCTCCTGAATCTCTGCGGCAGGGTGGCCAGGGCCTTTGCCTGAGTTATTTTCCTGGGCTTCTTTGGCGAAACTTTCGGCATAGGATCGATGGTCTGCCGGATCAAATGGAAATCCTGCTTTTGAGAAACGGGGCGGGATTGAGAGCGCGGGGAGATGGAACAACAAGGCGTAAGCTTAAGGGACCCCAACTGCCGATTGCTCCCTTGAAGTCTTCTGGTCATGGCCTGGATATCCGCATCAGCCTGTATCATTCCAGCAAGCACAGAGACCTGTTGCACCGCTTTCGGCGCATTGGCCAGGAGGATCCTCCCGAGATCCGAGCTGAGCGGTTCATTGATCTCCCGGACGATCTTAGTCAAAGCATTCTTCTGTTCTCTGCGGGACCGGGCGCGTTTCCCCGGTTCCCCCGGGGCGGTCAACGATTCTGCCGCTTCGTTCCAACGGACGAGGTGCGCTGCAAAGTCAAGCAAGGCGGCGACCGCTTCCCGCCGCTGCAGATACGGGATCCCCCTTCTCCTTAAGGCATTGGAGGGAGGGAATTTCTCCCGCGCCTTTTCCACCAGTCGAATGGCGGTCTCAACTCGCCGGGCCTCCTGCGGCGCGACCCGGTAAAGCGGCAAGCCCGCGGGCTGAAGATTCACCGCCAGGATCCTGCCGCCGGCGATAAGCTCTCGCAGAAGTTTTCCATCCAATCCGGTCGATCTTCCCAGTTGAGGGACCGTGAGCCATTCTTTCTCGACCTTTTGCCGCCACTTCAGGACGTTCACAAAGCGGGCAAAATCAACGAGACCGATCCGGCGGTGCTCATCCCACAGTCTCCCCTCGCGGCCGAATATCGCGACCACCGCTTCGCTCGGGATCATCTTTTTCGGGTCCTCAAGCCAAAGCGCAAAGGTTTCCTGGTCGAGGGTGAGTCCGTGTCTCTGGTCTTTCAGGACCCGGAAGGCCTGGGCGAACGAGATCTGCCGATTGAGCCGGCTCATCAGGAGGGCCACTTTCCGACGGGAAACGTGCCAGCCCTGGGCCTGCACGCGGGAATGCCCTTTCTTTTCGAACAGTTTGACAAGCCCCCAGGCCGCTTCCTGTTCCGGGTGAAGTTTGAACCAATGATAGATCTGGTCCTCAGTAAGACCCAGCAGCATCGCGGCCCGGGTCAGCGGCAGAAGGTCGGCAAACCGCTTCACTTCCTTCTTCGGGATCGAATAGATCGGACCGATCCTCGCCCGATCTCGTTTCGCATATCGTTTTGATCGGATGGGGATGATACCGCGCTTGCCCATATGCCGGATCGCCGATGCCTTAAACCCGGTCAGCCGGAATGTCTTCAACAATTTGTAATGGGGTCGATCCAGTTTCAAGTCCACCAGCCGCAGCTGAGGCAGATACTCGACCCATTCTTCCTGGAAACTGCCCTGCATGATGGTCTCAAGCAGGTCCAATTTCTCGATCCGGCGTTCGCCCTTGACCATACGGGAAACCAGAACGGTGTACTTGCGGTCTCCGATCACGACGATATCCGGTTGCAGCGATGGCACGCCGGCATGAACATCAGCCCCCATCGCCAGAGCCAAGAAGACCAACACGCCCAGCAGCGCGGCATCCGGAAAAACGACCGACAGATGAGCTTCCCCGGAATCACTTTCCGGCCCGGACGCGTCCAGCCCGGTCAATCGCCGCCGCTCGAACCGCAGCAACGGCAGGACCCGGCTGAAATGGTCCTGCCACCACGCGGGCGAATACCGGCCTTCTTCCGTTGAGACCCCGAACACCCTTCGCAATTCCGCCTTATAATATTCGACCGCTTCCTCGAACGGCACGAGGAACCGGCGGTCGAAGTTCTCCACCGCTTCGTCCCGGCCTTTGCTCTGGATCAGCACGCGGGTATAGCCGACCAGGAGCGCCGTTTGCCGCGTGATCCACTCCATTTGTGGATAAGCTCCGTCGGTCGGGGATCTCAGAATGTCCGCAAACTGCACGGAATGGTAATGGGCCCGGGCGAGCGTAGTCGCCCCCATGGCCTCCAGATATTCGGGAAGCGTCAGATAAGGCCGCTTGAACGCATCCGCAACCAGGTCATCGAAGACGATGCGGATCAGTTTCAAGGATATCCTCGCCGAGGGGTCAAGTTCTTTCGCGTTGAAATCGAGCAACCGGTTCTTGACCAGATGGCCCACCTCATGCCACACCGTGTATTTGTTCGCCCAGTCGAAAAGCTGCCGGCGGTCCGCGGCCGTGCCGATCGTCCCCCGGCGGATGACATCCTCTTTCAGTTGAACCATTCGCAAGGTAAGACGCATCCGGCGCAAGTGCTGGTCAAAGATGAGGGCAAACCCCGCTTCTTCCAGCAGGTTCTCGGTCTTAACCAGGTCCCGGGAAAATTCCGGCTGTGATGAATTGAGGAAAGCCTTGATCTCTTGTGGCAACCGTTCATAGCTGTCGGAGATCTCATCCATTCCCGCTGCCAGCTCCAGCCAATCGATCTCGACCCCTTTAGTCCTGAACAGCCGCCAGAGATTCTTCCAGGAGACGCCGGTATTTCCGGTGGCCTCTCCCACCGAAGCGGGGATATAAAGGAAGGGCGAATGTTCCGGGCCCAGATTCACCGACACGACCATTTCGACCGGCCGCCGTTCATAAATCCGCCGGCCATACCTTCCGGCGACGTCAACGAACCTCCGCAGCCGTTGCCGGCGGTCCGCAAAATTCGCCGCCATCGCGATGGCGAACGAGGCCATCACCGTAGCGGCCCACACGAATCCGCCAACGGCAAGGGTGAAAGTGTCTTTCGGCTCGGAAGATTCCCGCGCCCCCGCCGGTTCCTCTTGCAGAATCTGTTTACGGAGCGCGCCCATCGCCTTAGCCATCCGATCGTTGAAGGATTTGCCCCGGTCCGCGTTTCGTGCGGCGATGCTCATTAAGGCGTCGGCCACTTTTTGCTTCTGGGCGGTCGTAATCTTCTTAAACCAGAATGATCTCGACGCATGGATCAGGGCTTCCCGCACCTCCAGGCTCAGGTAAACACCCATCTGAACCTGCCGATCCAGTTCAAGCTCTGCAATCGCCTCCACCACCGGCCCAAAGTCGGATTTGGGATGGGCGATCGCACCGAACAGCCGGAGTGCCTGAACTCCGCTGATCCGGACCTCCAATTCTTCGCTGTTCTTTAGGGAACCGAAACGAGGCCGCTCGCCACGCGGGATTCTCAGCGGAACAAAGTTCCCGGGCTGGCGGACCATTTGCTCGATCACGATCCCGTACTCGTCGAATCGCCGGCTTAAACGCCACGGCATTTTCGGATGACGAACGATGCCGATGATCTCTTCGGCAAGGATCTTTTGTCCGTACTCGACCGACCGTTGATTGCGGCCTGGCCCCGCCGCCATCGCCAGCCCCGCCAACAATGTGAATGCTGACAGCAGCAGGACGGCCAACTCCCCGCCGGGAAGGCCGATCAATAAGTTCGAGGCCCCGGAATCGTGCCCGTTATTCACATCTTTCAGGATCGCTTCGACCTTGTCAGGATGTATCGCCATAAACGCACCGGCAAAATCGGTCAGCGCCGAAATAACCACCCAATCCGCGGCCCTAAACTTCTCCTCTGTGGGGCTTAACGATTCAATCCGGTAACCTCCCATCATTACAACCTGATACTCGGACGACTCTATGCTGTGCGAAATCAAAAGATCATGTGCCGCACCATAGATAGGCCCAAGG
>JAHFFX010000205.1 GCA_023247755.1 Candidatus Omnitrophota bacterium
TATCGTGCAGGAATTCAAACAATTGAGCGGCAAAACGGGTTCAGAAGGCGTCTGCGATAATTTTGTTGAGCTGAACTGATTCCTCGCCGGCAGATCGGGCAGCTTCCCCATGATGCCCTGCGCCGCCTTGTTGAAAAAAACGTTCAGGTAGCCCTCCACGCGAGGCAGGGAACTTCGAAACGCCACCAGAACGACGAGCGCGCAGATGGTCAACGTCAAAAGATATTCCACTGCGGTCTGCCCGTTGCAAGAGGAGCGCTCGGTGGATCCGTCGTTTCTGCTCATCAGATTATCGACAACGACCGCAACCGTCGTAGAGATACATTACGACCACCCGGGATACATGAAGCAACCATGGCGTTCAACAGCCCATTAATGATTTTCTGTTTTGAGAATCGGCGATTGTCCGCCGACCAGAAGATATCGGGATCACGAACCCGCCAAGGACTTCAGGCCCTTGACCAGCTGGCGGGGATTCTCCGATCCGAAGAAATAGCTGGCGGTCACCAGCACGTTGGCGCCGGCCTTGACGGCCTCGGGGGCAGTAAGGGCGTTGACGCCTCCGTCCACGGCGATGTCCCCCTCAAAGATCCTCGCTAACTCCTGCAGTTTGGGAAGCGCCAGGGGCATGAACTTCTGTTTGGCAAAACCGGGGTTGACGGACATGATCAGTATTCCGTCCAGGTCCTCCAAGACCGATTGCAGGCAAAGCGGGGTGCCCGGATTGATCGCGACAAAGGCCTTTTTACCGCGGCTTTTGATGCGCACGATATCAGCGCGCAGACGGTCCGCCTCGATGAAGTCCACTTCTTTGGGAAACTGATGGGCTTGCCGGCAGCCTTCCCGCAGGGGCCCGTAACATTCGGCGTGAATGGAAACGATATCCGCTCCCGCATCCAGAAAAAGATCCAACAGCATCGAGGGATTATCGACCATCAGGTGGACATCGATGGGCAGTTTCGTCCGGGGGCGGATCGTCTCGACGATCACCGCTCCGATGGAAAGGTTCGGCACGAAATGCCCGTCCATCACATCAACATGCAGCATATCAACTCCGGCATCCTCGCATTTCTTGATCTCATCGCCCAGCCGCGCGAAATCCGCGCAAAGGATGCTGGCACTGACCCGAATGGTCCGGTTGGTCATTTCAGTTGCTCCTTAATTCCTTGTAAAACAGGTTAAAGAAGACCGTCGTAAAAATCAACAGGTTCAGGGAATACACGTAAAAGGACAATTCTCCGATCGTGGGCAGGATGCGCAGCTCGCCTTCCTCGTTCACGCCCAAAAGGTTCGCCAGCAGGAAATCCCCCAATTTATACAATAATGCGATCAGAACAATGAACACCACTCCATAAAGAAGATAGCTTCGCCAGTGCTTTCGGACGGCGGTTGAGCTCGCCTCCAGCGCCGCCATTCCCTTCTTCCCATCAACAAAGAAAGCCGGATAGGACAGCGAATAGAGGAATGCGAAATAACATCCCGGCAGCACGAAACACAGCGACCATAAAAGGATCTTTCCGTTGACCACCAGGAATAATCTCAGATAATCCCGCAAAAGTCCCCAGGCCTTGGCATAGGCTCCGAGAGAGGACATCGCTTGCCGCCGCCAGGCCGCTTCGATGTAGGCATTTTGCGCCGCCAGGAACAAAAGAGCCGCCAGGAAACTGCCGGCCATGGTAAGAACGCTGATCAAGACGTAGGCAATGCTCCCTTTGACCCGGTGAACGATAAGGCCGTACACCAGCAGAGAATCCGGAAGGTATCCGAAAGCATCCAAGACATAATGCAGGGACCGGACAGGAAGAAAAAATAGGACGGAGATGTTCAGAAGCTGCCGGAAATGACCCCGGTAGAATCGAAAACTATCGGCAAGCAAGGCGTCGAGATTTTTCAAAAACAACCTCGTGGTGGGAGGAGAAAGAAAGTGCGCGGGGAGGGTCTCCTTCGCCCGAATACTTTCGTCCCTGCTTTCCTTTAAAAAATTTAGAGGAAGCTGGGACTGTCCTTGTTTCCTCTGGAATTTAAGGAAAACAAGGACGTGTTCGGGCTTCGAAGGACCTCCTCGCAATTGCTTCGAAGTCCTGCTCCGCTCAATGGCTATTTGCCGTTGAGCTTCGCAGAGATCCCGCCGAAGTCAAACACGTCAAGTATTTGACGAAGGCGGACGGCCATGTGAAAACATGGCCGGGAAGAAGAATGCGCGGGGAGGGAATTGAACCCTCACGGCTTTCGCCACACGCCCCTCAAACGTGCGCGTATACCAATTCCGCCACCCGCGCAAATTCACTTCCAGTAATGTCAAAAACTATTGCGACGCTCCAAACACAACGGTTGCCTGGAAGTCCTGCGAAGCGGCCACACGAAAGTTTGGCCGCGAAGCAGGACCGCCACCCGCGCAAATCTTTTTCAAATTGCAAGGTAAAACCCAAGAACAATTCAGATATTATACACACCGACGCGAAAACCGCAATGCGCGGATGAGCGAATCATTTCTTCTCGGTAACGTCTTTGCGGGAGACATTCAGGGCCGCCCGGATGAAGTTTCGAAACAGCGGATGCGCCCGGTCGGGCTTCGATTGAAATTCCGGGTGAAATTGGCAGGCAACGAACCATGGATGTTTCTTGAGCTCCATGATCTCGACCAGCCCCTGGGGGGAATACAGGCCGGAAAAGATCATCCCCTGTTTTTCGAAAATGTCCCGATAATGATTGTTGAATTCGTAGCGATGGCGGTGACGCTCCGTGATGAGATCTTTCTTATAAGCCTGATGGGTGAGCGTATCCTTGGCGATGTGGCACGGGTATGACCCCAAACGCATCGTGGCCCCCATATTGCTGACCTCTTTCTGCTCTTCGAGCAGGCTGATCACGGGATTGGAGGTCTCTTTGTCGAACTCGGTGGAATTGGCGTCCTTAAGGTGGCACACGTGCCGGGCGAACTCGATCGAGGCGATCTGCATGCCTAAACAGATCCCCAGAAATGGGACCTTCTTCTCGCGGGCGTATTTGACCGTCCTGATCTTCCCCAGGATCCCTCGCGTACCGAACCCTCCGGGAACCAGGATCCCGTCGGAATAGGCGAGGAATTTCCCGGGGTCAGTGTGTTCCAGCTCGGCCGAATCCACCTTGTTGATGATGACCCTAGCGTTGTTGGCGATGCCACCGTGCACCAGCGCCTCATAGATCGACTTGTACGCGTCCGGAAGCGTGATGTACTTCCCGACCACGGAGATCTTCACTTCCTTTTGCGGGTTGCGCAGACGCTTGATGACAACATCTTCCCATTCCTTAAGGTCCCGGTCCTCGCTCTTGATGTTCAATTTCTTGAGGATCAGGTCGTCCAGCCCTTCTTTCTTGAAGGCGAGCGGAACCTCATAAATGTGTTTGACGTCGGCGGCCTCGATGACGGCCTCCTTGTCCACGTTACAGAAGAGCGCCAGCTTCTCCCGCTCCTCTTTCGAGATGTGCTTTTCCGTGCGGCACAACAGGATGTCCGGGATGATCCCGATCTCCCGTAATCTGCCCACGCTGTGCTGGGTCGGTTTGGTCTTCTGCTCGCCGGCGGATTTGATGTAGGGCAAGAGCGTCACATGGATGTTGAGCGCGTAGTTCACTCCCAGTTCCCATTTCATCTGGCGGATGGCCTCCAGGAACGGCAGGCTTTCGATGTCGCCCACGGTCCCGCCGATCTCCACGATCGTGATGTCCACGTCTTTTTCCTTCGAGACCTTCTTGATACAGGTCTTGATCTCATCGGTGATGTGGGGAATGATCTGCACGGTCTTCCCCAGGTAATCGCCCTTT
>JAHFFX010000010.1:0-12996 GCA_023247755.1 Candidatus Omnitrophota bacterium
CTGGAAGAGATCCTTGCCTTGCCCGACCATGCAACGGAGGCGACGGTGAATGCGCCATAGAACGATCACCCTAATGCTTTTTTTCGCCGGCCTGACCGTTGCCGCGCGCGCGGACAGTTTGCAAAGCGGTCCAGACCAGGTACCGCTGCTCGAATTGTACACTTCGGAAGGCTGCAGCAGTTGCCCCGCCGCGGACCAGATGGTCTCTGAATTGAAGGATTCCCCGGACCTGTGGACCAAGGTCATTCCGGTCGCGTTCCACGTCGATTACTGGGATAACCTCGGATGGAAAGATCGCATGGCGTCGCCGGAGTTCAGCGAGCGCCAGCGCGATTACGTGCGGCTTTGTGGTAGTAGTTCTCCCTACACGCCGATGCTGGTGCACAATGGCAAGGAGCTGCGCCGGGGAACGGTCTCCGGAAAGCCGGACCAGAACGTGGGATATCTGAAGGTTCAGCAGTCCCCCACGGGGGATTTCCAGGTGACCTTCACTCCGTCATCGCGCTACGCCAAGCTCTATTGGCAGCTTGATGTCGCGCTTTTGGGGTTCGACATCGTTTCTAAGGTATCAGCCGGAGAGAACATCGGGAAGACCTTGCATCATGATTTCGCGGTCCTGGACCATCAATCCAAAGAGGCCTTTCTCTCGGACGGTGTCGTGCAGGCCTCTTTTGAGATCGATCTGCATCCCTCTGCGCTGGGCCGGCGTCTGGGTCTGGTGGCGTGGGTCCATCAGCAGGGCGATCTGCCGCCGGTTCAGGCGGTGGGCGGATATTTGTCCATGAAATGAGGATGGGGGCCGCGGCGCAATTCTCAGGATGATCTCGGATGGGTAATTTCAAACAAAGATTGATCGTTGCGGTGGGCGGGCTGGTCTTCATGTTCGTCTTCCTGCAAGTGTACAATTCCCACAAATATACCTCGGGGGTCCGGACCGAGCTGCACGGGAACGGCAAGGTCTGGTCCAAAAAGACCTACAAGAAAGGGAAGCTTCATGGTCCCGCCTGGGAATATTATGATACCGGCGAACTGTGGATGGAGTATGCCTATCAGAACGGCGAGCTGAATGGCACCAAGAAGACCTATTACAAGAACGGGACCATCATGGCGATAGAGCCTTATTCGGGCGGTCTGCTCCACGGCCAGGCCAGGGCCTTTTACGAGGACGGGACCATCAAGGAAGAATCGCTGTTCTTCGGCGGGCAGCGGGAAGGATTGACCCAGATCTTTTACCGGAACGGCCAGATCTGGCACAAGGATCTTTACACCCATGGCTATAAGAACGGCCGCTGTTCCGAGTATTTCGAGTCCGGGCCCATCAAGATGGCGGAGGTCTTCCAGATGGGGGGCATCATTTCCCGGACCATTTATGACGAGAGCGGGCAAATGCTCAGCGAAGAGGTCCATTGAGGTCTATTAATATAGGGAAGGTGCGGGGCGATAAAATAAATTGTAACTTTTTTCCATTCCGGGCGTTCAATCTAATGAAGCCAAAGCTTACCTGCCTGAACTCAACTATGTTCACGTGGCGGTGCCGCGTTCCATAAGGGACGGCCTCATTGAAGGGGGGATGATATGAAACTGGGGAAAAATCTGGCATTTTCGGTTGTCTTGTTGTTGGGCGCCTGGGCCACGCCGGTTTTGAGCGCTCCCGTGGACCCCGCAACGATCAAGGCCGCCGATGCTTTGCGGGAAGAGAAGTCCTATCAGCTGGCCATTCCCCAATACGAGGCCATTCTTAGATCCCAGGAACCCGATCCTGGCGCCAGCCGTGAGATCAAATTCAAGCTTGCCGATTGCCTTTGGCGCGCCAACGATGAAACCCGCCTTGAGGAAGCCAAAAAGACGCTCAAGGAGATCATCGAATCCCCCGACCACGACCCCTGGTGGGCGGAAGCGAACGAATCCCTGGCGCAGCTGTACATTTCCCAAGACCGCTGGACCTTCCAGAACGATATCAAACAAGCCTTTGAGAACGCCCGCGATTACTGGGCCGGTTCCACGGACCTCAAGCGGGCCCGCAAGAAGTTCGTGCAGATCAGTTTCGATTACGGCGATTACATCACGCAGAATTTCGGCTGGTCCTACAACGTTGCGCCGCTATCGGGGACGAAGGAAGTTTACTCCGCCCAGCCGCAGTACGGCCTGCATTCCTACTACCGGGAACTCCTCAAGCTCGTGGACAACGAGCTCGACCGCGCCAAGGCCACGTATGCGCTCGGGATGTGTTATCTGACCTATTACGCCAATGAAAAGGAACAGAAATTGGCCGAGAAATACTTGCGGGAGGTCATTGAGAAATACAAGGAAAGCGAATGGGTGGACGATGCGTATTACCAACTGGGCCAATACTACGAACGCGCCAATGATTTCCCCAAGGCCCTCGAAATTTACCGGGAGTACGTCGCGCATTTCCGGATCGGCGATTCCCAGTGGGTGGACAATGCCAACCAGCGCATCAAGGACATCACCGAAACGGGCCTGCAGGTGAGCGTTGGCTACAATTTCCTGCCGGGCTCGGAGGTCCAGTTCCAGCTGGGCTGGCGCAACGTCGACGCAGCCCAGGTCACCTTCTACAAGCTCGACCTGGTCGACGCCTTGCAGCTCAACCCGCTCAAGACCGCGTACGATTCCGACCGCGGCGCCGAGAATTACAACGTGCTTCTCAAGAACCTGGTGGAATCGCACCGCCTGGGCGCTTCCCAGGTCGCCCTGACCTGGAACAAGAAGCTCAAGAACGAAGGCAAATACCAGTGGTATTACGAGAACAAGGGGCTCGCCGAATGGCAGCTGCCCGATGCGGCCCAGGATAAGAAGGAGCCAGTCGACCCCAAGACCGGGATCTTGCCGCCGGGGGCATATCTGCTGCTCGTATCGGCGGGCGGCAAGGAGGCCTATGATCTCGTCGTGGTCGGGGACCTGGGCCTCGTTTCCAAGACCGCCGGGCATACGAACCTCTTTTTTGTCTTTGACGGAAAGACCGGCGAACCGAAGAAGGGCGCCCGCGTGAAATTCCATTATCGCTACTACGACGACAGCGGCAACTGGGCCTGGGAGGAGGGCTCGGGGTCGACCGATGAGAACGGCCTGCTGAACGTTCCGCTGAAGACCACCGCCAAGAGCAATTACAGCTATCAGCACAACGTGTTCGCGGTCGCCTCCGATGGCACATCGCAGGCGTTCGCGCAGAGCAATTATTATTACGGTTACTACAACCAGTCCCCGTGGTGGATCTATGCTTTCAGCGACCGGCCGGCCTACCGGCCCAATGAGGAGGTTTCCTTCAAGGGGATCATCCGCCAGCAGGACGGCACCACGTTCACGACGCCTTCCGGGGTGCGGCTCAAGGGGCGGATCTATGACCCGATGGGCAACCAGGTCCAGGAGAAGGTTTACATCCTTAATAATTTCGGTTCGTTCAATGACACGCTGACCCTCGATGAGAAAGCGCCGCTGGGCGAATACCGGCTCGAGCTGTGGACGGAGGACATGCAGACCAGTGTGGGTAACGCGACCGTTTTCCGTCTGGAGGAATACAAGCTGCCGGAGTTCACCGTGACCATCAAGCCCAAACCCCTCGAGGAGAAAAAACAGACGGGTTCGGTCTTCAAGCTGGGCGACACGGTGACGGTCGAGCTGGACGCGCAGTACTATTTCGGCGGGCCGGTGGCCAACGCCGACGTCGAGTACCTGATCTACCAGAACTATTACTACCACTATTACTATCCGGTGCGCGATTACCCCTGGTATTACGAGCAGTCCTCACCGAACTATTATTATGACAAGGGGACGCTCATCACCCAGGGGAAGATCAAGACGACCGCGGAAGGCAAGGCCATCTTCACCTTTGATACGCCGCAGGGGTCAGGCAACGACCTTAAGTACGTCATCGAAGCCAGGGTCGTCGACCAGAGCCGGCGCGAGATCTCGGCGAGCAGCGAGGTGAAGGTCATGCGCAGTTCCTATTTCGCTTATTTGACGCCGAAGCGGAACCTTTATCGCCCCGGCGATAAGGCGGAGGTCGACGTCAAGACCATGACCGCCAATGACGAGCCGGTGTCCGTGGAAGGCAAACTCGTCATCAAGCGCAACTGGTGGACCGATCCCGTGGTGATCAGCACTACCGGCGAAAAGCGCTCGGTGCTCCGGGATGAGGAAGTGCTGCCCGGGGACAAGGTCCTCACTCCCGGTCATTATGAAGAAGGCGAGCTCTTCACCAAATTCGTCAAGACCGATACGAAGGGCGAGGCCCTCATCGATTTTCAGCCGGACCGCGACGGTTATTATGTCCTCGAGTTCACCGGCTATGACACCGATGGCACCGAGATCAAGTCGAGCACGACCCTCTACGTTTGCGACAAGCAGAGCAAGGACATCGGTTTCCGCTACGGGGGCTTGCAGATCATCGCTGAAAAGGACACCTTCAAGCTGGGCGAGACCGCCCGGGTGATGCTGGTCGCCGACCGGCCCGGTACGTGGGTGCTGTTGACCGTTGAGGCCGAGGAGATCCTCACTCAGCAGATGATCCATCTGGACGGTCCGGTGAAGCTGGTGGAGGTCCCCATCACCGATACATTCATTCCGAACGTTTTCTTTACCGCGGTTTCCGGCAACGATTATCAGCTCAAGAACCATGAGCTTCCCATCGTCGTCCCCCCGGAGGACAAATTCCTGAACGTGCTGGTTTCTTCCAATAAGGAAGAATATGGGCCGCGGGAGGAAGCGGCTTACGAGCTCACCGTGACCGACAAGACCGGAAAGCCGGTCGCGACCGAGGTCAGTCTCGGGATCACCGACGCGGCCGTCTATTACATCCAGAACGAATACGCTCCCGATATCCGCCAGTTCTTTTACGGCAAGAAACGCAACCACTCCATCCAGACCCAGACCAGCTTCTATCAGAAGCCCTACATGCGCCTGGTCCGCAGTGATGAGAACGTGCTGATGACCGAGGGGGAGAAGCTGAAACAGAATAAAAAAGGCGGGCTGGCGGGATTTGAAGTGGGAGCGATCGGCGGGGCCGTTGATGATCTTTCTTCCTTGGATAAAGAGGTGGGGCTGCGCAGGGACGAAGTGGGCGCCAAGGACATGCGCGCGATGGAGCAGTCCTTTAATGGCCCTGTCTCCCGGATGGCCGCCGCCAAAACGGCGGCACCGGCCATGCTGAATGAAACGAAATCCCTGCCCGCCAGTGCTCCGCATGAGGTGGCGGAAGCGGTTGGCATGCCCGGACAGGGCAAGGGCAATCTTGCCACCGCCCAGGTGCGCAGCGATTTTCGCTCGACCGTGCTATGGCAGCCGGCCGTGATGACCGATGCGAACGGCAAGGCCAAGGTTTCCGTGAAGTTCCCCGATTCCCTGACCACCTGGCGGGCTACCGCGCGCGCCATCACGACGCAAACGGTCGTCGGCAACATCACCCACGAGACCAGGACCAAACAGGACATCATCGTGCGCCTGCAGGCCCCAAGGTTCTTCACCGAACGCGACCAGGTGACGGTCTCCGCCAACGTCCACAATTACACCGATAAGGAACAGCAGATCAAGGTGACCCTGGATGCGAAGGGCTTGAAGGTGAACGGCGAACCCGTGGTCTGGGTGACGCTTCCCGCGGATTCGGAAAAACGCGTGGACTGGGAAACGGTGGCCGAGGCCGCCGGTTCCGCGGACCTGACGGTCATGGCGCAGACCGAGACTATTTCCGACGCCATGCAAAGGGTTCTTCCGGTCATCCCGCACGGCATCGAGAAATTCATCGCGCAGGCCGTGGCCCTCAAAAGCGACGGAGCGGACAAGGCCGCCGAATTCACCCTCGACATTCCTAAGGAAAGAATTCCCGGATCGACCTGGCTGCGTTTGAACTTGTCACCGTCGCTGGCCGCCGGGATGCTGGACGCGCTGCCCTACCTTGCGGATTATCCGTACGGCTGCGTCGAGCAGACGATGAGCCGGTTCCTGCCGGCGGTGATCGTGCGCAAGACCATGCGCGATCTGGGATTTTCGGAGAAGGACGCGAACGATTACATCGAACATGTCCTCAATCCGCGGGAAGACCCGAAAGGGCATCCGCAGCGGCGGGAGGACCAGACCTTGCCCAAATTGGATGAAATGGTGAAGGACGGATTGCAACGCGTTTACGACATGCAGCACTCCGACGGCGGTTGGGGCTGGTGGAAGGAAGGCGACAGCGACCGCTTCATGAGCGCTTATGTCGTGTGGGGGTTGGGACTGGCCCAGCAAGCCGGCGTGAATATCCGGGGAGATGTCCTGGCCAACGGCATCAATTACGTGCAGAACCAGCTGGTGGAAGAAGAGAACGATCCCGATATGCTTGCCTGGATGCTGCACGCGCTGGCGCAGGCCGAACGCCCCGGGACTTCCGACCAAAGGGACGATCGCCAGACCGAACGTCTATGGGAAATGCGCGACAAATTGAATTCCTACACGCGGGCCTTGTTCGCGCTCTCCGAACATTATCGCGGGCACAAGGACCGGGCCGCGACCCTGGCGCGCAATCTGGTCAACGGTATCAAGGAGGACAAGGACAACGGCACGGCCCATTGGGGCGAAACCGGAATTTATTACCGCTGGAGCGAGGGGGGGGAGGAGGCCACCGCCTTCAACATAAAGGCCCTGGCCAACATCGACCCGGCGGCGCCGCAGCTCGCAACGGCCGTCAAGTGGATGGTCCTCAACCGCCGGGGTGCGCGCTGGAGCAATACGCGCGACACGGCGATCTCGATCCTGGGGCTGGCGGATTATCTCAAGACCACGACGGAGCTCACGCCCGATTATGAATACGATATCCTGGTCAACGGCAGATCCGTCGGTAAAGGGAAAGTGAACGCCGATAACTTGTTCACCTTCGATCGCTACATCGAATTGCCCAACGACGCCCTGGCCGACGGCAAGAACACCGTTTCCATCGCGATGAAAGGCAAGGGGGCCTTGTACGTCGCCGGGTATTTGAGCTATTTCACTCTGGAAGAAGGGATCAAGGCGGCCGGCAACGAAGTGTTCGTCGATCGGAAATACTTCCGGGAGGATAAGCGGCCGACCCTTCTGAAGGGTTACATCTCCGAATGGAAACCGCTCGCCGATGGCGACAAGGTCAAAAGCGGCGACCGCATTCGCGTGGAAATCACCCTGGAGGCGAAGAACAATTACGAATACCTCATCGTCGAAGACCACAAGCCGGCCGGCGCCGAGGCGGTGGAGTTAAGGAGCGGCGCCGGGTCCGCCGACTTCCTTGATTTCAAGGGGAAGGAATCGGAGGCGACCCCGATCTATCAGGAGTTCCGCGACCAGAAGGCCGCGTTCTTCCTTGCCAAGGTCAAACAGGGCAAGCACCGCATCCGCTATGAACTGCGGGCGGAGGCGCCCGGCGAATTCCACGCCATGCCCAACCAGGCCCATGCGATGTACGTTCCGGAGATCCGGGCGAACAGCGATGAGGCCAGGATGACCATCGAGGACAATCCCGTCCCCACCGGGGACGAGGCTCGCCCCTGAGTGAAATAATCGGGGGCGGCCCGGCGAAGCCGGTGAATAAGGGTTTGCAGCCAAAGGCGGAAATCTTTTTGCTCCGGCAAAAAGATTTCCGCCTTTTTTATAGAAATCGCGCCGGGGCGGGCCTATAATCCAAGCGTATGAGTTCGCCTGCTCAGTCCCCAACGAAAGTTTTCCATCCCGCGGTCTTCCGGGTGGTGGGATTGTATTTTGCCTCCCTGGTCGTCCTTATATTTCTCACCGTCGTCTGTAAATTCAAACTTTACTCAAGAATGGAATGGTTCGGGTTCCCCACGGCCTGGGGGTGGCTCCTCATGGCGTGGTTCTACGTCGTTCCGTTCATTTTCGGGGCCGGCGGCGGCTTCCTCCTCAAGCCCTTTATCCGGAATTTTGTCGTCATTACGGCGCTTATTTTCTCCTTTCACAGCGTTTATACCTTCTTCGCGTTCAGCCTGCGCTCGGGATATCTCATGACTTTGGAAGCGGAAGCGCAGGCGAGCCGCCGCAGCGAACTTTCCCTGAAATCTTTGACCCACAAGTACCAGGATGAGAACGGGGACGGCCTGGTGGACCGCGTCGCCATGGTCGGTCATTGGGAGTTGAAAACGGATTCGCCGGGGGGATACCTGGCGGCGCTATACCTCGTGCAGAACAACCGTCTTGTGGCGGGAGGTTCCATCGGTCAGCAGAAGCTGGACATGGAGGCCCAGGGGACGCGGGGCTTCGATTTCGCGTTCTCCATCAACCCGGTCAATATCAAGGATGCCTTGTCTTCCGGACCGGTCGAGGTTCACCTGGACCTTAAGAAGAGCATCCCGGTTTCCGGGGCGGGAAAAAGCATCCTCGCGTTCTGCCGCTGGGCGCCGTTCCTGGACCGTACCGGGTTCGAAGGGGAGGACCCGGAGATTTACCAAACGCTCCTCAGCATCGTGAATTTTCACCGCATCGACGTCCTGGTCCTGGATCCGGCCGAAATCCAGCGCGACCAGGTCATCTTTGTCCGCTACATCAATGACGTAGCCCGGGACCTCGACGGCAACGGCCTGTACGATGAACTGCTGGTGAGCCTCCTGGTCGACTCCATCTACAGCGGGCCCATTTATTACAGTCTTCAGGAAGAGTCGCATCCCGAGATCTTCTTCCAGAACAAGACCTCGATCGCGAAAGGCGCGGATGTCATTCATCTGGTGATCGATGGCACCGACCTCAAGAAGCTGGGGAAGGACGGGCCCTATCGGTTGACCAATGTGAACGTCCTCAACAACGACCCCTATTGCCCCTCGGGCAAATGCGATCTCAAGAACCTGCCGGTGTTCACCCTCTATCTCCCCAAGTACGTGACCCAGGCCTACGAACTCAACAAGTTTGAATGATCCGTCGTGTGTCAATGCCGGTGGCGGGATTGTTCGTCGCCGTTCTCCTGAACCTTGGGCTGTTGTGGTTCTTCCATAACCGCTACTGGTGCCCGGCGGATGACGGGGTCTTTGCCCACGTGGCCGAGCGTATCCTGCACGGCGAGGTCCTGCATCGGGACGTTCAGGAGGCGCATCCGGGTCTGGTCAATTTCATCAACGCCCTGATGTTGCGCATCTTCGGCGTGGATTTCGTCAGTCTTCGTTATCCGCTCGTTTTCATGACCGTGATCGAAGCGGCCATCTCCTACCGGCTTATTCTGCCTTTGGGCGTGGCCGCGGCGATCGCCGCTTCTTTTGTTCCCGCCGCAATGGGATTGTTGAATTTCATCAATCCCAATCCGCATTGGTACAGCGTTTTCTTTCTGTTCCTGATCATCGCCACGTTCAGCTGGGTCCCGGCGGGAAACCGCCTGCGCCTGCCGCTTACGGGTCTGCTGCTGGGCCTCATCATGCTGACCAGACAATTGTCCGGATGCCTGGCGGCATTGGGGGTCTTCGCCTTCCTTTATTGGGAGAACCGGCAGGATGCTCCTCTCAAAAAGTTTTCCGCGGGAAGAATTCTCTTGGCGGTGGCGGCGGGCGGATTGGGATGGTATTTGTGGAAAGCGTCCGACGGCAGCGGATATGTGCTGATCGGGATGTGGCCTTTGTCGGTGTTGGGATTGCTCCTCACGCGCGGAACCGTTGAGGACGCGGCCCTCCAGCGGATCTGTATCGGGTTGGCCATGGGAATCGCTCTTGCGTTCATCCCGCTGCTCGGATATCACGCGGCCACGCATTCCCTGGATTGGTGGTGGCGGGATGCGGTGGGGTTGGCGCTGCAGCACCTGGACCAGCCCTTCCTCAGCTTTTACAAATTCGTCGATCTGTTCAAGGGAGGATGGGGGCTTTTGCTCCATCCCGCCGGGCCGACGGATCTCCTTAACGGGATCTTCTGGATCGTGGTGCCCTTGTTCTCTTTGCTGAACGGGGTGTGGCTCATTGGAACGCTGTACCGCCGTCCGCCGCAATTGCGGCCGGCGGAACTGGCGTTGCCAATGCTCGCGGCGTTCCATTCGGTGGTTTCCCTGCATAATCAGATCCCCATCTATCTTTTTTTCTCCATCGGATTGTCCCTGCTGGGATTCCTGAAGTTGTCGTTGATCCCGGCGCGGCCCGTCGTCAGAAATTGGACGGTCGCGGGGGTGGCGTTCCTCTGCGCGGTCGCGATCTATTTTCAAGGAGGGCAATCGTTCACCAGAGGCTTCGGCGGCATTGTGAAGGGCGTGCGCGTTCCCTGGGCGGATGCCGGTGGCCGGGTCCCTCGCTTGGACCTTTATACGGACGAGAGCTTCATCCGGACCTATTCGCAGATGATCGCGTTCATCCAGTCCAATACCCGGCCCGCTGAATCCATTTTTGTTTTCCCCAACAATGCGGAAGTTTATTTCCTGGCCCAACGCCGCAACCCTTTCCGGTTCTTCAGCGCCGACCTGGGGATCACGGATGAAGCGGAATACCGGAAAGTCCTCCAGACGTTTCAGTCCGCTCCGCCGCGGTGCGTCGTCTTTCTGTCCGCCGATAAACGCAATACGGTTTACACGCTGCGCTTGCTCGAATTCATCCAGCGGCGTTACCGGTTCGCGAAACGCGCCGGATTATTTGAAATTTATGTGTGGCCCCAGGTGGGCAGGTGATGGTAGACTTAGAGCAATCCAAATCAGGGAGTGAACATGTCCGAATCGTCCAGCTTTCGTCAAACCGCAACGGCCGCCGTCCCTAACCCATTGGGCTATCTCCGCAGCGAGCCGTTCGATCTTACCCTTATTCTGGGGGTGGCCGCCTTGGCGCTGCTCTCCGGATGGGCGTTCGTCAATGATCCGCGACTTTTTCCCAAGATCCTCATGATCGATCTCTGGTTCCTGGGGTTTCAGCATGTGGTGGCGACCTATACCAGGCTGGTCTTCGATGTGGACAGTTTCCGGGAGAACAAGTTCCTGGTCGTGTGGCTTCCGATAATTGTGGCGGGCTGTACCGTGGCCGCGGTCTATGCCGTGGGGCCCTGGATCCTGGCCACCACCTATCTTTACTGGCAGTGGTTCCATTACATGCGGCAGAGTTACGGGATCTCCCGGATCTATCAGCGCAAGGCGAAGCTGGCCGGGCCCTTCAACGATTATCTGGAATACGCGGTCATCTATCTGCCGGCGACGTGGGGGATCCTGTACCGTTCTTACCAGGCGACGCCGTATTTTCTGGGGCTTGAGCTGCGGGTGGTCCCGGTTCCGGCGTGGGTTGTGCAGGCCGCGGCGCTCTTGACTCTGGCGGCCCTGGCCGTCTGGGCGGCCACCAAGATCAAGGCGCTCCTTGAGCATCGGCTGGATGTCGCGCACACGCTTTTCCAGGCCACGCACGTTCTCGTGTTCTGGACGGCCTATCTGGGGATCAAGGACATCAATTTCGGCTGGCTGGTGATCAACATTTGGCACAACGCCCAGTACGTGATCTTCGTGTGGATGTACAACAACAACCGTTTCAAGAACGGCGTCGATGCCCGGCACAAGTTCCTTTCCACCATCAGCCAGACCAAGAACGCTTTCTGGTATTTCCTGATCTGCGTCCTGTTGTCCACGTTCATTTATAAGTCCATCGACAGGGTCCTCAGCTACTTCACGATATCCACCCTCACCTGGGCGGTCATCGTTTATCAGGTCATCAACTTCCATCACTACGTGGTCGATGGTGTGGTATGGAAGATCCGCCAGAAGCCGGTCCAGAAGACACTTGGGTTGTCGAGTTGATTCAGAGTATAATCCAGGGTCACAAAGTCACCGGGTCACCGGAACATACCTGTAGCTACAGGAAAATTCGGGTGACCTTGTGACTGGTGACTTGGTGACTTTACAAGACTTACCGAGAACATGGGAAGCATCGAGAAGATCGGCGACGATTATTACATCGAATTCTACGCCCGGGGGCTGAAGTATCAGCAGAAGGTGGGGCCGGATCGTGCGGCCGCCGAACGGGCCCTTGCGGCCATCGAGGAGCAGATCGCGCGCGGGGAAGCGGCCCTCATCGTGCGGGACGTGGAAGTCGATATCTTCTTTCAGGATTTCCTCAAGAACGCCTGCCTCGACCATACCTTCAAGACCATCGGCCGCTATGCCGCCACCATCGAGCATTTCAAGATGTTCCTGTTGCGGGAGTGTCCGTCCCTTAAAAGACTTTCCGAGATCACGCCGCGCGTGGTCGAACAGTACAAGACATTTTTGATTAAGACCCCCGGCGGGCCGCCTTTGGCGGCCCGCCGGAGGGGACCGCGTCCCCGCGGCCCCAAGGTGGTGAACCTGACGCTTTTTTTGCTGCGCGACGTTCTGGACTACGGCATTAAGCTCGGCTACATCAACGACAATCCGACACTGCACGTGCGTCTGGCGAAACAGCCGGCTCCCGCCTGGCTGGTCATCCCGTCCAGCGAAGACATCGAGCGACTCATCGGCAATGCTTCCGGGGAATTTGCCGGTCTGCTCGAATTTATGATCCTGACCGGGCTGACGCTTTTGGAAACAGTGGATTTGCAGTGGACCGACGTCCATTGGGAATCCCGCTATCTGCAGGTGGGGGGGCGGCACCCCCGCAAGACCGTGCTCACCGTCCGGGCCTGGGAGATCCTCAAGGATAGAGCGCAAGAAAAGGCCTCTGCCGTGCATGTCTTTACGGATTTTTCCGGCCAGCGCCTGGACCCGCGCAGTTTAACGGATGATTTTCAGGAGTGTCTGCAAAAGGCCCGGCTGGCGGGAAAGATTTCCTGGTCGAACCTGCGGCATTGCTTCGCCCGGCATATCGCCCGGCGCGGCGTTCCGTTCTCGAACCTTTATAAATTCATGGGGTTTTCCGATATCGCGCGGGGCATCATTTACGCTGCCTTTGCGGCGGAATTCTGGGAAAAGGACGTTACCGACCGGGTGTAAGAACGGGAATGGTGTGGCCTTGACGCTGCGGCATTTACCCCATATAATTGACTAAAATTTTTGAGTGTGTTTTAGAGAGCCCGTCTCGTCCCGCCATTCCCGGGTATTGAGAGGAAGGCGGG
>JAHFFX010000010.1:13006-28936 GCA_023247755.1 Candidatus Omnitrophota bacterium
TTCCAGGAAAATTTCTGGAGAGGTGCCAGAGTGGCTGAATGGAGCGGTCTCGAAAACCGTTAAGGGGAGTAATCCTCTTCTAGAGTTCAAATCTCTACCTCTCCGCCATTCTTCCCTGCGCCCGAAACTCTTAACCCGAAGGGAAGAGTTTCGGGCGTAGATTAGAAAAGAATGGCGGTTGTCCGCTGAAGCGTAACCGTTTCAGCGGACTCCGCCCAATACAAGCATTTGCATTCAATTCCGAAGGGGAATGCTGTTGCGTTTATTCAAAAAAATGGCGGTTGTCCTTCGCGGTCAACAACCGCGAAGGACTCCGCTATTTGAAAGTCATCTACGATTAATATAAATATAATGACAAAATTGTCATTTACTACGACTTTTGCTATACTGAACCTGCTTTTTGAGAACAAAAAGGGAACCGGCCGCTAAAGGATAAATGATGCTGGAGATCATGGGACTCGATATTTCTGCGAAATTCTTGATCTTTCTGATGCTGTCTCTGGCATTTTTTGTAGGGCTTCTGCTGCTGGTCTCCCGCGAGGCTTTCGGCGCTTTCCACGGTAAATTACAACAGGAATTCGGATTGAAAAGAAGGATCGCGCCCAAGCTCGAAGACACCCAGGTCGACGTCGTGGACAAGGTGTTGCTGAAGTATCGGTTCATGGCCGGTTTGTTGATCTGTTTGGCGGCCTTCTTCCTGCTGTTGATCTATAAGTAGCCGGATCTTTTACGTTGAAACGATTTTCGCGGATGTCCGAGAAGGCGTAGGCCTTAAAAATAAAGCCTACGCCTCTTTTAATGGGCCTGTATAGATTCAAGAATTTGAGGAGAGTCTGTTCCGCCAAAGGACGATGTCATTTGGCGAGAGGAGACTTCTTCTAAAGATTTGCGGAATGGTTCGGGAGAGCCCGCCACCTTTTCTAATTAAAAGGTAGGTGGCGAGGCTTCTCCAAAAAATTCCGCAGGAATTTTTTGGAGAGGTGGCCGAGTGGTTGAAGGCGCACGCCTGGAGAGCGTGTTGCGTTCGAAAGGATGCTCTCGGGTTCAAATCCCGACCTCTCCGCCATTTTGAAAGCCACAGGCTTTCAAAATGGCGAGACCTCGCCAAGCCGCCTTGGGCGGCTTGGCGGGTCCGCCTATTTTAGAAAAGAATGGCGGTTGTCCCTTGAGGCCAACAGCCTCAAGGGACTCCGCCCAGAATAATGCGGTTGCCCTTTGAGTCCAACAGACTCAAAAGGGCTCCGCCACGAAAAATCCTGGCGGTTGTTTTTGCGGTTGTTAACCGCGAAGGACTACGCCCATTCCACCAACCCTTTAATCTTCCCCCAAGCGCCGATCCCCATGGACCTCGAATCCCAATGGCAGAAGGCCCTGAAGGAAACGGAGATCATCCGTTCCCGCGTGCAGGGCTTGTTCACGTTCACCGATACGCGGGTGCCGTACATCCTGCTTTCGGAATCGACCATCAACCTGGGCGACACGGTGGTTCGCTCCGGGGAGGTCCTGGTCGAAAAACCTTCGCTCATCCTTCCGCCCAATCTTCCGCAATTCGATGGTTTTGAGTTCGATGACAAAGGCGACGCGCACAACGAGCAGTTCGTCAATTTCCTACTGGTGCGCGGGGTGAGCCTGCCTTCCCTGAGATACAACAACCGGACCGGTTCGCTGGACCTTCATGAGGACAAGCTCAAGGGCGCGATCCGGCACTACAAGGAGATCCTGCAAGGCCGGGAGGACGTGCACACGGGGCTGATCGTGGGGCCGGAGGATTGCTGGCAGTTCTCTTTGCTGATCTTCATCTGCTCGCAGGTCCTGCGCAACTCCGATGCGGATCTGCGGGGGCTGCTGGACAAACTTAAAGGAAAGAAATATGAGAAATAATTCCCGCTGGATTATTTTCCTTCTGGGTGTCCTGCTCTGCTGGACCGCGCCTGTCCCGGCCGCTTTCGCGGCCGTCTTTGAGAACGCACGCCGGGAAGTTCTGGACAACGGGCTCACGGTCCTCATCGACCCGATCCCCACCAGTCCCGCCGTCGCGATTTATGCGCTGGTCAAGACCGGCTCCGCCACGGAAGGAAAATATCTCGGTTCCGGGATCTCGCATTTCGTGGAGCATATGCTTTTTAAGGGAACGGAGGACCATAAGGCCGTCGGTGCCATCGCCCAGGAAGTGATGTCCCTGGGCGGGACCATCAACGCGAGCACCAGCTTTGATTACACGATGTACACGCTGGACCTTCCCCGGGACCGCTTCGATCGGGGGCTGGCCATCATCGCCGACATGCTCATGAACTCGGCGTTCAACCCCGAGGAAGTGGAGAAGGAGCGCACCGTGATCCTGGGCGAGATGCGGCTGTATAACGACAATCCCGACCGGCAGTTGAGCCAGTTGCTCTACTCGAACGCCTATCAGGAACACCCTTACAAGCATCCGGTGATCGGCTATGAACCGCTCTTTAAGAGCATCACCCGGGAAGGATTGTGGGATTACTACAAAAGCACCTATATCCCGAACAATATCATTCTCGCGGTGGCCGGCAACGTGGATCCCGGCAAGATCCTTCCCCTGATCAAGGAAGCGTTCAAGAAATATCCCGCCCGGCCCTATCCGCTGCGCCAATTGCCGCTGGAGCCGGAGCGGATTACTCCGGGTAGCGTCGAAAAGCGCTATCCGACGGAATTGACGCGGCTGTCGGTGGCCTTCGGGGGGGTGAAGCTGTTGCACCGGGACATGTTCGCCATGGATGTCCTCTCCATGATCCTGGGACAGGGAGAGACGTCGCGTTTGTACAAAAATATTTATACGAACAAGAAGCTGGTCCATTCCATCTCCGCCTACAACTGGACACCGCAGGACCGCGGGCTTTTCGAGATCGGCTGCCTGCTCGATGAGTCCAAGATCGAGCCGACCCTCGCGGCGGTCCGGGAAGAGATCGAGAACATCCGCAACAACGGCATCGATCCCAAGGAATTGGAGAAGACAAAAAGACAGGTCCTCAGTGAACATATCTTCAATCATCAGACCGCCTCGGCGGTCGCGGACGACATGTCGGTCAATGAGGCGATCACCGGAGATTTCAGATTTTCCGAAAAATACGTTGAGGGCATCCGTTCGGTGATCCCGCAGGACATTCAGCGGGTCGCGCGGGAGTACCTGACCTGGGACAAGCGGACCGTGGCGGTCCTGAAACCCGAAGCGACCCAGGGGGGACCGGCCGCCGAGCCTGCTCCTGCTGCCGAAGCGCCCATCGAGCGGCACGTTTTGGACAACGGCCTTAAGGTCCTCATCCGGGAAGACCATACTTATCCTTTGGTGTCGGTCAATCTGGTTCTCAAGGGAGGGGTCCGACAGGAGACCGCCGACAACAACGGGATATTCGAGCTGTTCTCGCGCCTGTGGGTGAAGGGCACCAGATCGCGCACGGCGGAGATGATCGCCCAGAGCATGGAGTCGCGGGGCGGGGGATTGGGTGGCTTTTCCGGGCGGAACAGTTTTGGCCTGCGCTTGAGCGTTCTTTCGGAAGACACCGGCTTCGGCCTGGACCTGCTCGAAGATGTTTTCAAGCATCCGACGTTCCCGGCGGCCGAATTTCAAAAAGAAATGGAACTAATGAAGATCGCCATCGCGCAGCGGGAAGACAATATTTCTTCCGTTACCTCTAAGTCTTTGCGGGAAACCTTATTCCTGACTCACCCTTCCCGGCTCGATCCCCTGGGAAGCCTGGAATCGGTGAGCCAGATCAAACAGCCGGACCTGGTGTCGCTGTACGGCCGTTTTTGCGTTCCCGATAATATGGTGTTGACGGTCTTCGGAGATGTGAACGCAAAAACGATCCTCGCGGACATCAAAAAGCGGTTTGGGGCCCTTCCGAAGAAAGCGCCCGCGCTTGCGGAATTCCAGGAAGACCCGCCGTCCGCGCCCAGAGAGAGAACGAATCGCCTTAAAAAGGAACAGTCCATGGTCATGTTCGGTTTTCAGGGGGTGCGGGTGAATGATCCCCAACGGACCGGCCTCGAGGTCCTTTCTTCCATCCTGGGATCATCCTTCCAGGGGAGATTGTTCGCAAGGATACGCGATGAGCTGGGAAAATCCTATACATTGGGGGGTGGGTTCTCGCCGGGGCTGGATCCCGGGGTCATCTATTTTTACGTGCTCACCACCGATGCCGAGGTGGAGAACGTCCGGAACATCATCGAAGAAGAAATTGAGAAACTGCAGAACGAGCCGGTCGCCGACCAGGAGCTTTCCGACATCAAGACCTTTCTGAAAGGCACGTTCCGGATGGGTCTGGAGACCAACGATGCCCTGGGATTCATGGCGGCGCTGGACGAGCTGTATGGGCTGGGGTACGAGTATTATCAGTCCTACGAAAAGAACGTCGATGGGGTTTCGGCGGAGGACATCCGCGCGCTGGCCCGAAAATATCTCGATCTCAACCGGTCGGCGGTCATTCTTACCCGTCCGCTTACCGAAAAAAAGGATCAGCCGGCGCCGTGAGACCGCGGAATTCGTTCCGGGGAAATTCATGTTTACAAGGGTTTCCGGGAATGTTACATTAGACATATTTTTAACCCACTATCCGACGATATTATTATGGACCAGAAATTATCATGGGATTTCGAATCGAAGCTGATTGACCGCCTGCGGGGCCGGCTCATGCTCCTTCAGCCGGAGGAGGAACGGGTCGCGGAAGTACGCCTGGCGATCCAGCAGGTGCTTGCGGAGAACCGGGAACTTTTTTCGGAGGAAGGCCTGGAATTGAATTCCGAGGAAGGCCGGCAAAGATACGTTAAGAAATTCCTCTCCTACGGGGTCATGGAAGACCTGCTGTGCGATTATGAGATCGAGGACATCATCATCAACTCTTTGAACCCGATCTACATCCACCATAGCCAGCGGGGGTTCGTCAGCACCGGACGTTTTTTCAAGACCCAGAAGGAGCTGGAGCTGTTCGTACGCAAACTGATCCTTTTCGGCGGGAAGTCCATCGGCTCCAAGAAGATCATCGATCTCGAGCTGCCGAACCTGGCCGGACGCGTGAACATCGCGATGTCGGCCTTCGGTCCGCAATTGACCATCACCAAGACCAAACTGGAACCTTTAAGCATTCTCGACCTCATCAGCCAGGGAAGTTTGAACTATGAGGTCGCGGCCCAGCTCTGGTTATACCTGGAAGGGTTGAGCATCCGTCCGGCCAACATCGTGATCGGCGGGGGTCCGGGGACCGGAAAGACCACGCTCCTCAACGCGCTTTTCAGTTTCGTTCCCTCAAGCCATCGTCTCGTCGTCATCGAGGACACGCTGGAGCTCAACACGTTCTTGTGGGACAGTTGTTCGCGCCTGGAGTGCGACGACGACGTGACGCTCGCGGACCTGGTGCGCAACAGTCTGCGCATGCGACCCGAGCGGATCGTGGTGGGAGAGGTGCGGGGTCCGGAAGCGCAGGACATGATCACGGCGGTCAACGTTGGGAAATACTGCATCGGAACCATCCACGCGCTGACCTGCCGGGAGGCCATCCTGCGGCTGGAGAACGAGCCGATGAACGTCCCGGAGATCCTCGTCAACCTGGTGGACGTGTTCGTGATCCTCAAACGTTATCATATCAACGAACGGCTTTTTCGGGTGGTCGACGAGGTTAGTGAGACCAGCGGCATGGAGCAGAAGACGGTCCTGCTGTCGCAGATCTACAAATATGATTACGAGAAGAAGGAGATCAAGACGGTCTCGACCAGCACCGTTTTCCGGGATAAGCTGGCCCAGCAGGCGGGCCTGACGCCCCGGGACATCATCGATGAGGTCTATTTGCGGTCGGTCCTGCTGAAAACGATGCATGAGAAGAAAATGACCACGATGAAGGAAGTGACTTCGATGTGCCGCGCGTACAGCGAGCATCCTTCCCAGACCACCAAGGACCTGCTGGGGGTGGATCGCAAGCGGTTCTTCAATTCGAAGGAGAAGTGAACCGGATAATCTTACTGACTTTTTGATCACCATTGCGCCAGTCCCGACGCTCCTTGATGGATGATCCTGGGGATCGGGACCGGCGCAAAATTTTCTGACAAAATATCAAGGAAGTTTGCGCTCGTAGCTCATCCCGGCTTTCCTTAAGGATGAAAGATTTTTAAGAGGAAGCCGGGATAGTCCCTGTTTCCTCTGAACGATCTTGCACGTTTAAGGAAAACAGGGACAATTGGACACAGTCTTCTCTGAAATTATTGTGGAGGCCTGCGCCCAGGTTCCCCAAAAAATCTTAGGAAAACCTGGGTAGAGCATCAGCACTGACTTTCCTTAAGAAAACTTTGAGGTAGTCAGTTACCAGCCTTACCTTGGAATAATATCAACAGCTATGCGCTCGTAGCTCAATTGGATAGAGCATCAGCCTACGGAGCTGAGGGTTGCAGGTTCGAGCCCTGCCGAGCGCGCCAGTCTTCGCCAAAGGCGTTCTTTGAGTCAGGAGGGCGCCTTTGACTTCGCCTGGTTCTTAATTTATCGAATCTTGTGCGAAGACCGTCCTCCGGCGAAGTCCCGGAATCTACTTAAAGAGCTATTCTGGCAGGGCCTTCCTAAGGAAGCGGCTTATTTCAGGATGAACGAACAATGTCCACCATCGACCAGGTTTTGATGCGGGAAGCGCTCAAGCTCGCCAAGCAAGCGGCGGGAGAAGACGAAGTTCCCGTTGGTGCCGTCATCGCCTACCAGAACAAAGTGATCGCCCGCGCCCACAATCAGGTCGAGACGCTCAAGGACCCGACCGCGCACGCCGAAATGATCGCGCTGACCCAGGCGACCAACCACCTGTCGACCAAGTGGTTGTCGGAGTGCACCCTGTATGTTACAATCGAGCCCTGCAGCATGTGCGCCGGAGCGCTCGTCCTCGCCCGGATCAAACGCCTGTGCTTTGGGGCCAAGGATGAGAAGACCGGCGCCTGCGGATCGGTCTTGAACCTCGTCGAACACACCCAGCTCAATCACCGGGTGGAGGTGGCGGGGGGTATATTGGCGGAAGAGTGTGGGCAGCTGATGAGCGAATTTTTCAGGACGAAACGCAAATTAAGATTTTGAATGTTTTATACGTATATTTTGATTAGTAAATCCGGAAATAGAACTTATACTGGCTGTACTTCAGATTTGTCTAGAAGAATAATTGAACATAATGAAGGTAGGATTTTATCTTCCCAGCCATTCCGACCCTTTGAATTGCTTCACTCCGAAGAGTTCGACTCGCTATCTGATGCCAGGAAAAAAGAGGGATTTTATAAATCGACGACTGGTCGAAGAATGTTAAAAATTTTTATGGAACAGTGGAATTTAAGAAATAAGATTTAGAAAATTAGGGGAGAGTCCGCCACCTTTTTTTTTAAAAGGTAGGTGGCGAGACTTCTCCATAAAAAATTCCGTAGGAATTTTTTATGGAGAGGTGGCAGAGTGGCTGAATGCAATTGCCTGCTAAGCAATTGGGCTGGGTAACTGGCCCCTCGGGTTCGAATCCCGACCTCTCCGTTCTTCTTCGCCCCCGCATTTTCATGCGGGGGCTTCGAAGCAACCGGGGCGAGGTGTTCCGTTCTTCTTTCCTTACCGCCACTGCGTTCTTCTCCGCCTTGGTCGTGAAATTCCCAATCTATTCCCGCCGTCGGTAGTTTATTCTGTTATAATATTTCCAATTTTGATCGACCGGTAAGCCCCGACTCTAACGAAGGTCTTGGAGCGTTGATGCCCAATTCTTTGACCACGGTCCTTTCCTTTATCTTTTTCTTCTCCGGATTCTCTTCCTTGATGTATCAGGTCGCCTGGCAGCGGCTCTTGACGCTCTATTACGGCGTTGGCGCGATCTCCATGACGCTGATCGTCAGCGTCTATATGCTGGGACTGGGGCTGGGGGCGCTCCTGGGGGGGGAGCTTGCCGAGCGCGTCCCCGATAAGATCAGGTCGTATTTTCTTATCGAACTGGGCATCGGGGTCTTCGGGCTCATCAGTTTCCCTTTTCTGATGTTCCTGGGAAAAGCTACGGCGGGAAGCCCGTTCTGGCTCGCCGGGGTCTATCAGTTCCTGTTCCTGTGCATCCCGACGGTCCTCATGGGGATGACCCTGCCGGTCCTGACCAAGATCTTCAACCGGCTCATCGCGGATTTCTTCCGGACCGTGAGCTTCCTTTATTTCATCAACACCCTCGGCGCCGCGGCGGGGGCGATCTTTGCCGGATATGTCGTGATCTCTTTCTGGGGGCTGGATGCGGCCATTTATATCGCCGCGGTGATCAACGGTGGGCTGGCCTTGCTGATATGGTTGGCGCGTTCCATCCCGGTGGCGAGCGCCGGGGACGCAGCGGGCTCACTGGACGCTGCTTCTCAATCTCCCGGCGGATCTCGGAACTGCATCTATATTTGGGTCCTGCTGACCGGTTTTCTGGCGATCGGCTACGAGATCATCTGGTTTCGGGTCATCGGGGTGCTGGTGAAGGCGTCCCCCTATGCCTTTTGCAGCATTCTGTTCGTATATCTTGCCGGAATCGCCTTGGGAAGTTTCGCAATGGGGCGCTGGCTGGCCCGCCGTCCGCAGGTTTCCCGCCGGGACCTCTTCTTTGCGCTTCAGGTCGCGATCGGGGTCACGGCGGCGGGAATAGTGATCGCGTATTATTTTCTCACTCTGGCGACCCCTTTTTCCCGACTGTCCGCGATCTCCTTTTCCCAGGACGTTCATCCGCCGGTCCAGCTGCTCTTCTTCCAGAACAATTTTCAATCCTTCCGGGGGTTCGCCACGTTCCTGTTCTATCTCGCGGACGTCTTTTTCTGGCCTTTGCTCTTTGTCCTGATCCCGACCGTGCTGATGGGGGCGTCATTCCCCGTCATTTCCGACCTGGCCCTGGCGCGGCGCGGTGCCGAAGGAATGACCATCGGCAAGGTCTATTTTCTTAACATCGTCGGCAATGTGCTGGGCGGCTTGGGGACGGGTTTCGTTCTTTTGCCGGTTCTGGGGACGGAGTGGACGTTGTTCGTTTTCTCGGCGGTGGGGCTGCTGTTCGGCTGGGGGATCTCCCGGTGGGAAGGAAAGGAGATTCCCCGCAGCCAGAAAAGACTGGCCATCGGGATCGCCCTGGCCGTGCTCTTCATGCTTTTTCCCAAGAAAGGGGCGCTGTACGAAGTGATGCATTCTTCACCGGGATTTGGATTCCAAAGTTATTTTGAGGAAGGGGTCGACGGGGTCGTCATGACCTATGTGCGGGGCGAAGAAGTGGCCAATTTCATCAACGGCCACAGCCACGGCGGCCGCCCGGGGCATCAATTTTATCTGGAAACGGTGGAGGCCGCGGGCCTGGCGCAATCCCTGCGGCACGTCCTCGTCATCGGTTACGGGACCGGCTCCATCGTCGAGGCCCTTCTGAAGATGCCGGACGTCGAACGGGTGACGCTCGTGGAGCTCAACCGCACGCTCATCAAGAACCTTAAGAAGATCCCCGTGTTCCAGCAATTGCTGTCCGATCCGAGGATCGAGCTCATTTACGACGACGGCCGCCGGTATTTGGAACGTTCCCCGGAAAAGTTCGACGCCGTTTTCATGAGCCCGCTGCGGACGACGACCGCCTACAGCAACAATCTTTATTCCCGGCAGTTCTTCGAGCTGATCGCCGCCCATCTTGGGCCGCCGGGGCTCCTCGTCAACTGGACGGATGAATATCCGGTGATGGCCAAGACCATAGCGTCCGCGTTCAAATATGAACGTCTTTATGTCAATGGCTCCCAGGGGTTCTTTATCTCATCCAATCTGCCTTTCGAAGCGAATAATCCCGAACGGGTGAACGCGCTGTTGTCATCCTTCTCTCCGCAGGATATTATGGCCATCCTGCAACAGCACGCGAACCATAGCCTGCTGACCGAAGAGATGTTGGCCGAACTCGCCCGGCCTTATCCCCGCAACGAGGATTGGAGGCCGGCGGGGGAGTATTATGTGGGACTCGAATTCCTCAAGGCGGGCTTGCAAAGATGAAGTCCATTTTTTCTTCCCCTCAACGATGTTGTGCCGCGGAGAACCTTTCCCCGGCGCCTTATCGCCCCCAAGCCGCTGAGATCATCCGCATCCTTTTTATGGCCTTCATGATCCTGGCCGATCACCGGAAGTTCTGGGGACTGCTTCCGGAGCCGGAAACTTTCAGCCTGATCGGCACGCTGGTGGGCGCTTTCCCGATATTCCAGGAGGCCTTCTCCAATCTGATCGCCCGCCGTATGACCATGGAGCTTTCCATGGCCATCGCCGTCGTGGCCGCCTTGACGATCGGCGAACATCAATCGGCCCTGGTCATCGCGTTCTTCGTGCTGATCGCGGAGATCCTGGAACACATGACCATGGACCGCGGGCGCAACGCCATCCGTGACCTTTTGGCCTATCTTCCTGCCGAAGCGGCCGTCAAGGAGAACGGGGAAGTCCGGCTCAAACCGATTGGGCAATTGCGCATCGGCGACATCGTGGTCATCAAGCCGGGCGAACGGATATCCGTTGATGGCGAGGTCATCGGCGGAAATTCTTTCGTGGACCAGTCGGCGATCACCGGAGAATCCATGCCGGCCGCCAAAAGCCTCCGTTCCAAGGTCTTCGCGGGAACGATCAATCAGTCCGGAGCGCTCGAAGTCAGGACCGACCGGGTCGGCCGGGAGACCGCCTTCGGGAAGATCGTGGAAGCGGTGGAAAAAGCGGAGCACTCCCGTGCGCCGGTGCAGAAGATCGCCGACCGGCTGGCCAGGAACCTGGTGTATTTTGCGTTCCTCTGTGCCGGGATCACCTTCCTTTTCAGCCATAATCTGCGCGATACGATCTCGGTGATCATCGTGGCGGGCGCTTGCGGGGTCGCGGCGGGCACGCCCCTGGCCATCCTTGGCGCGATCGGCCAGGCCGCCCGGCAGGGGGCGATCGTCAAAGGGGGGTTATACCTTGAAACCCTTGGAAAGATCGACACGGTGGTCATTGATAAGACCGGCACGCTGACCTTCGGTCACCCCGAAGTCACGGAGGTGTCTCCGGTTGCCGGCGTCAGCGAAGCGGACGTTTTGCGAGTGGCGGCCGCGGCCGAGGTTTTTTCCGAACATCCCATCGGGAAAGCGGTGACCAGGAAAGCCGCCGATCGGTCCATTCCCGCCAGCGAACCGCAGAAGTTCAACTATATCCCGGGGAAAGGGATCGTTTGCCTGCTGGACGGCCAGGAGATCATCGTCGGCAAGGAAAGTTTTCTGAAGGAGAAGAAGGTGGACTTCAGCGGCCTGCCGGTGGCAGAAGGGACCGGTTCGCTTATTTTCGTCGCGAGGTCCAAGAAACTTTTGGGAAGGATGCTGATCCGGGATGAGCTCCGGCCCCAGTCCAGGGCGGCCATCAGCCTGCTCAAGAAGATGGGCATCGAACCGGTCCTGCTGTCGGGCGATTCGCAGCAGATCACCCAGGAGGTGGGCAAGCTGCTGGGGATCTCCCGGGTCTCCGGAGAACTCCTTCCCGATGATAAATTGCGCCGGATCAACGATCTCATCCTGGATAATCATTGTGTCGCCATGATCGGGGACGGCATCAACGACGCTCCGGCCTTGAGCGCTTCCAGCATCGGCGTTGCCATGGGGTCCGGGACCGATGTGGCCCGCGAAAGCGCGGACGTCCTGCTCATCGGCAACGACCTGCTGAAATTCGTCGATGTCCTTAAGCTCTCGCGCCGCTGCCACGCGATCATCATGTTCAATTTCATCGGGACCTTGACCGTTGACGGGGTCGGGGTCGTTCTGGCCGCGCTGGGGTTCCTCAACCCAATGATGGCGGCTTTCATCCACGTCAGCTCCGAACTGGTCTTTATCCTCAATTCCGCACGTTTATTGTCCACCGCTTCCTTTAAGATCAAGAGAGCGCAGCATTGATGGGGTTCCCTGGGCGCAGAAAAGGGAGGGGCGCGCGCCGGAATTTCTTTTTTGCGGGTATGGGTCATTTTTTGCCCCGGCCAGGAGGTCAAAAATTTATGGCTTTGTTGTTGCCTAATAGCGACGGGTCTTTATAATAAATTTGTTAAAGATATTTGTCGTGTGGTATCCTTTCTTAATCGCGAAACGGTTGGAGGTCATGAAAAAAAACATCCCCGTGCTGATCGCCGCGCTGATCCTCGCTCCCCGCGGCGCGCAGGCCGCGCCCGTCGAGGAATTCCCCCGGGAAACCCATCGAACGGAATACCGTTTTGACGAAAATCATTCACAAAGAAGAGCAAAGGCCATGGACGCGGAATTCTCCTGCATCCGCGAGCAGCGCGGCCGCCAGGGGACCCTGGAGTGGTCGGACGTTTGTGTCGCCGGCGATCCGGTCCCGGCGCACAAGCTGGTGACCAAGAAGGACCTGGTCAACATGGCTTTGGATGAAGTGGCGACGAAGCGGGAGGTCCGTCCGGCGCGCTCGCCGACGCGGCGGGAATCCCGGATCCTGCCACCGCCGGCGAGATCATCCTCTCCTTTGGCGTCCGTGGCATCCGGCAGACCCAAAGAAAAAGAAAGTGATGAGGTCGAGGCGGATTATTACGCGCCGGCGGAGAAGCCGGCAAAAAAGCGTCATGAAGAATCATCCTGGCAGGTCCCGCCGGAGCCGATCGTTAAGAAAGATCAGGTGGAGATCGGCACGGAGATCTCCCATATCAGCTATAAGGAGCCGATCTTTAATCTGGAGGAAAAAGGTGTGATGTATGGGGTTTACGCTTCCTATGCCCACCGCCTTGATGAGAAAAAAACCGATACTGCGGTGATCAATATGGTCAAGCTCGACGGCAAGTTCAGTACCGGCAGTCTCGATTATAAATCGGATGGCTCCGGAACGCTCGAGAATATCCCGGACTACATAATTGAGCTGCGGGGGGTCCTGGGGTATGATTTTACGCCTGTCCCCCAGTCCGTGATCACGCCGTACGCCGGGTTAGGATTTCGCTATCTGAAGGATGGAGGTGGCGGGATGTCCAGTTCAACCGGTGCGCTTGCCTATGACCGGGCCGCCCGGTATTATTACCTGCCGATGGGGGTTGAGTTCCAGAATCAGTTGAGCTCCGATTGGCTCATCGCCATGACCGGGGAGTTCGATATCTTCTTGTATGGAAGACAGAGTAGCTATTTGAGCGACACCAGCGTCCTTGAACCCGATTTGCAAAATGACCAGCACCGCGGTTACGGCCTCCGGGGTTCCTTTCAATTGGTCAAAAAGGGCGAGGGGATGAACATCGCCATCGCGCCTTTCATCCGGTACTGGCGTGTCAGGAATTCTGAATTGACGGGTGCGGTGGGTCCATCTGGGGTTGTGGAATACGGCGATGAGCCGAACAATAATTCCACCGAGTTTGGTGTCAAACTGAGCGTGCAATATTGAGTTCCCGGGCGAATGCTTTGGGGGATCATTAAGCCGGAGAGGGTCAACTCGCAACTTGTTGAGAAAGGAAATCGACCAGCTATGAATAGGCCACCTCTTCTTGGATATTGTTTGATGTTCTCGGTCGGAGTGTTGCTTGTAGCGAGGCCGGCGGAAGCCAAGGTCTTCGAGGTCGAGGCCGATCCGGTGGTGGTTGTTGAGCCGCACCATCCGGCAGTAAGATCTGCGGCGCGTCAGCATTCCGCAAGGTCGGCGAGGGTCCAGTCCGATCCGGTGCTGGTCTCCTCGAACAAGCTCACGCCGCGAGCGGCGGTAAAGGTCGTGCCGCATCCTCACCGGGAAGCGGCCATGCTCAAGGAGTTCGATTGCATCCGTGATCATGTCGGCAAGAATCAGGATCTGGACTGGGCGGAGGTTTGCGCCTCCCAGGGCACCGGTTGGGAGATGGAAACAGCCCCCTGGAACTCTGCGTCTTCCAAGAGCACCCAGACTGCCGCTGCCGAGACCGGGGATTTTATCGGGAGCGCCAAGGACCGCGATATCCTGGAGCGATCTCGAAAGGCCATCAATACCAGCTCTGAGAACTATCTCCACGATATGGCGGAGTCGGACGGCCGCCAAATGAAAGAGCCCACCAATTTCGAGGCGACCTTCGATTTCTTGATGGGGCGCCGCCGGGACAATCTTTCCTGGAACATCGCCGGGAACATTGACGGCAGCACCCCGAACGTTCTCTCCGAGTTGACCTGGGGGGACCTTGACACCATCATCGGCAAGGGAAAATCGCAGCTGGTGTTCCTTGATAAATTTGTGTTCGACGGATACATGGCCTACGGGGACATCTATGAAGGGGACAATCAGGACTCCGATTACGCCGGTGATAACCGGACGCTCGAGTTCTCCCGCTCCAATAATAACGGCGGCGGAGGCAATGTTCTCGACATGGTCGGCGGGTTGGGGTACCGCATCCAGGTCTCCGACCCGGATACCAAGAACCTGTTCTTTGTTGACTCGTTGTATGTGACGCCGCTGGCCGGTTATTCCCATCACGAACAGAATCTGCGGATAACGGACGGTTATCAGACCATCCCGAACCTGGGGTCCTTCAATAATTTCGGGGTTCATTTGAGCAGCAGCTATGAGGCGGAGTGGAACGGCCCCTGGGCCGGTTTTGAGCTGAAAGGTTCCAAGAAAAAATGGACGGGGGCGTTTCGTTACGAATGGCATTGGGCGGATTACACCGCCGAGGCCAATTGGAATTTACGCAATGAGTTCCAGCACCCCAAGAGCTTCGAGCATATCGCCGATGGCACCGGGATGGTCCTGGGATTCGATGGCGGGTATCAATTGACGGACTTCCTGTCCTTCAGTTTCAATGTTGATTACCAGGATTGGCATACCGACGCCGGGATCGACCGCGTCTTCTTGTCCAGTGGCGCGACCTCTGAAACGCAGCTTAACGAAGTCACTTGGGACTCCCTGTCCATCATGGGCGGGTTCACCTACCATTTCGGCAGGTAGGCATAGCGCTCGCTTGTTTTTGCCTGTCCTTCAATGATCCCCCTCCAGAGTCTTTCCATTCCTTATAAATATCTTGAATTTTAGGAGAAACGGGGACAATATAAGACCTTTTCTCTTTTGAATAATTCCGGCGTATGACATTGCACAAGTAAAGGTCAATAAAAGGTTTTCATGGACCCTCAGCACATCGTCAAGATCTCCCAGGAATTGAACCTGACCCCCCGTCAGGTCGGCTCCACCATCGGCCTTCTTGATGAAGGATCGACCATTCCCTTCATCGCCCGCTACCGTAAGGAACTGACCGACAGTCTCGATGAAGTGGAGATCGCTTCGATCCGCAACCGCATCAACCAGCTGCGCGAGCTGGACAAACGCCGCGCCGTGATCCTCGAATCGCTGGAAAAGCTCGGCAAGCTCACGCCTGAGCTTAAGGAGCGGATCGCCTCGGCCGAGACCCTGACCGTCCTCGAGGATATTTACCTTCCGTACCGTCCCAAGAAGCGCACGCGCTCTACCATCGCCAAGGAAAAAGGGCTCGAGCCGCTCGCGCAAAAGCTCTGGGAACAGGACCCGAAGCTCGATCCGGAGACGGAAGCGGCGGCCTTCGTCGATCCCGAGAAGAAAGTGGAGTCCGTGCAAGACGCCCTGGGCGGCGCCCGCGACATCATGGCCGAATGGATCAACGAAGAGGCGCGCGCCCGCGCCCAGATCCGCGAACTCTTCTTCAACAAGGGACAATTTGTCTCCAAGGTCATCAAGGGGCGGGAAGAGGAGGGGATCAAGTTCCGGGACTATTTCGACTGGAAGGAGCCGGTCGCCAAGGCCGCTTCCCACCGGGTCCTCGCCATACGCCGCGGCGAGAAGGAAGAATTCCTGCTGTTGCGCATCCTGGCGCCGGAAGCGGACGCCATCGGCCTGCTGGAATCCCTGTTCACCAAGAACAACAGCCCCAGCAGTTGGGAAGTGAAGCTCGCCGTTGCCGACGGATATAAGCGGCTCCTGTCCTTGTCGATCGAGACGGAGGTGCGCATTGTCACCAAGGACCG
>JAHFFX010000206.1 GCA_023247755.1 Candidatus Omnitrophota bacterium
AGAGGATTCACCGGCAGCGAACCGGCTCCCGATATCCTTCCGCAAGTCCTGCCTTTGGGAACGTTGCAATATACTCAGGTCGAATTCAGGCACCATTTGTCTTTGGGTAACTTCCTGACGCATCAGCGCTCGTCCCTTCCCAACGATCAAGAGCGCTGGATCGATCTCTTGTATAGCGTCGTGTCGCCGTTCAACGGGCACTGGCCGATCCTCCACTATGCATATGATTCGTCCATGGAAGCTACTGCGATCAGCCGTTTCAGTCCATTTGATTATGATGCGATCAAATTTATCCAGTTCTCATCGGCCCGCAACTTGCTCCAAGAACTTGGGCAGGAACACCAAGGCAATTACGCTCTCTGGTTGAGGCGGCAGCGGATGGGCTTAAAGCCGGTTGCGCAAGCCCTGCCGCAGGGCGGATTGACCGTGCTGCAGGATATCGTCAAGCGGCAGGTCCCGTCCGCCGAGTTGCCCGGGCGCCTGCGGGAAGCGGCCGCGGGACTGGAAAAGGCCGACCAGGACCTCTTGACGCTCTTGGCCTCGGTCCATGAAGCGCTGAGCGTGCAGGCCGACCGCGTGCTGTGGAACGGGAACGACCTGTCCCTGGCGCAGGCGCTCGAACAGCTCAATGACCACAGAAGCCGGATGGATGTCGACCGGCAGGCCGGAATGCAGATGAACCTGCTCACGCTCGGGTCCTTGATCGGCGCGCTGTCGCTTCTGGCCTTGGCCGCGACCCATATCCCGAATGGAGCGGAGAAGACGATCGCCCTTCTTACTGCAAAAGCGGCGAAGGAGATGATCGGCCACTTCCCGGCGGGTTACTCCTTATATTCGGTGAAGCAGGAAGCGGATAAGATATTCTTGGAATTGGTCGTGCCTTCCAATCAATACGGGTTTGCCGGCAAGATTGAGAATGCGATCAGGATCGAGATCTATCAGCAACTTTTGAGCATCATGATGCGGGTCATTCGGGGCTCGCTTCCCAATAGAGATTTGGGCGAGGTGTTGCATGCATTTGTTGAAGTAGACCAGATCAGCAAGCTTATGCATGATATCGGGACCCCGTTGGAGGCGGTGAATGGATTCACCATGTTATTGGCTTCGGAAGGTCCGATCCTCGCCCATTTAAGCGTTAAGGTAGGCGCCCTGCTGGAAGACTTTAGGGAAAAACAAATATATCGGCGAGACCAACTGGAAAAGAATTGGACGGCTTCCGAATTTCTCGTCAAGACCAGGGCCTTCCGATCCGAGACGAGCTCCCTGTTGGAGAGAGTGAATGATCTGATGGGATTAACGGCAAGCCTGATCAGTTCAGCGAGTTCGGAAAAAGAATCCAAGTTGAGATTGTCCGAGAAGGCGACCTACCGCTTGTCCAGAACCCTCCAGGAACTTCAGAGAGTTCCTCGACTCATGGAACAACTCATCAAGGGGCATACATCGACCGTGTCCGCCGATGTGAATTCCATTCTCGAGAGAACTTTTGGTGACGAGGCCGACCTCAAATTAGGGAAGAATGTGCCCGCGAAGGTCAGCATGAATGATCTGGATTTCGAACGGTCGATCCGCATCATGGTGGATAACGCGCAAGATGATTTCAAACGACCGGAGTTCCATAAGCTCGGCATCCCAGCAAAGATTACGATTACGACGAGGAGAAAAGGCAACTATGTTGTCATCGCAATCAGCGACAATGCCCTGGGTATGTCGAGAGATGCGCTCAAGAGAATCTTCACGCTGGGTTATTCCACCAAACTGGGACGCGGGGGCGTTAAGGGCGGTCAAGGGGTTGGCTTGGCCTTTGTCCAGGAAGCTTTGAGCAATGCCTCATCAGGAGATTTGCTCGCTGACATCGATGTCAGAAGCATCGATGACATTTCCCGCAATCGTCGTGGCACGATCTTTATCATGAGAATTCCGGTGCTCTCCAGATCGGAGTCCCAACCAAGAGAAATCAATCCGCAGGACCGGCAAGAAGGAGGCATGAGCTTGACGCCTCAGGTTGCGGCAATCGCTGTTCTATTCGCCGCGGTCATGATTCTGCTCAGGTACGCGGCCCACCAGGGCCGCATCCGCGGATCGACGGCCCAAGCAGTTGTCAATGGCATTGCCGTTGTTCTCGCCGGAATAATCCTGCCGCTCATTCTGACGAAATTATTCGCCCTGTTTTCGCTTGGAACAGGCGTTCTGTTCGCGGTCATACTGCCGGCAAACTTCGTTGATTTCATTGGCAAGAGCATGCTGACGGTCTGGGACAGAAACCTGGACGGCGGCCGGGGCGTGATCGGCCGGGCCACGGTGATCCACAAGCTGGACATCCCGGGCCGGGATCTGTATTTGATCGCTTCGGTTTCGCACGTGGCGTATGGCCCGCACACCCATCCGAGGACCAACTTCAATATTTATACCGAACTTCCCGGGCCCAAACTGGTGGGACGCGCGAACCTGGTCCTTTCGAATAAGAATTGGTCGCTCGAGCAGGCCGTTGCGGAAGGACTGCAGGTTGCCCAACAGGATGAACTCATTCCTGACTTCGCTCTCCTGATCCTGGAAGTGGATCGGGGCGTCACCTTGCAGGGCAGCCGACTGCAGGATGTTCGGCAGGGTATGGAAGCGGTCCTGTACAGCGCGGTCAGACACGACTTCTTCTCCGGAAAGATCGTATATGTGGATCGAGACCAAAACGAATTGTTGATCGATCTTCCTGTGGTCCACGGAGATTCCGGTTCACCGGTCTACATCCAGCAAAATAACGAGTATCATCTGATCAGTGTTGTGCATTCGATCATGCAGATACCATCCCTGCTTCCTGACGCAAGCTTGTCCGTCCTGCTGCATGAGGGATTGTGGCAGGACGTCGATGCAACGCTCCGGGGATCGACCGCCGGTTCGTTGATGCTGACGCCGCAAAATTTGAAATACTTGGAAGAGGTTCAGAGCATGGCCGGGCTGTCCTTGGGAATTCGAGAAAGCCGCCGTCCGGTAACGAAGAAAGCCCTGGCGGCCGGGGAAAGCCAGGCGGGCATGCAAATGAATCTGCTCATGGGCGGCGCCGTCATCGCGGCGGGCATCGCGCTGTTGCTGTACGCGGCCCACAAGGGCCTCATCCGCGGGCCGACCCGATCCGCTTTGAGAGCGGCCATTATTGGCATTGTTCTGTCCCTCGCCGGTCTTATCGTTGTAGTGTTCCTCGCCAAGTTGTTCGTCCTTCCGTTGTTGAACGCCGCCGCAGCGCCGTTGATGGTCAGCCCGGCCGCCGGGGCTTCTTCCATCCACCCATTGTTCGGCGCGGCCCTGTTGCCGCTTTCCAACATCATCCCCAAGAACATACCCGAGCTCATCGAGCGATTGAACGAAGCCCATGCGGCCAATCCCAGGGCGCAGGACGATGCGATCATGAACCATCTGCTGCACTCAATCCACCCGGTGACCTTCTACGCCATCGAGACGAAGGACATCCAGTGGGCGATCGAGCAGCTGCACCGCAGCGCCTTCGGCATGGTCGGGCCGCTGCTGGCCACCCGGGAACACGGCGTGGTCATTCCGTTCATTGGGAACTTCTTCAGATTGGACAGGGCCATCCAGCATGAAAATGGAAACATCGAGATGGACGTTTCGACCCTTTCGGATGAAGAGGTCCTCGCGAAATATGGTCTGATCAGGATCAAGGACGAACGTGGACAGCCCTACACGATGCAGTGGCACACGCTGGAAAAGGTCATCGGCCGCTTGTCCATCATGCCGGGCCGCTTCGGCTGGGTCGAGGTCCAGGCGGGGCATGTTCAAGAACCGCTTCGGA
>JAHFFX010000083.1 GCA_023247755.1 Candidatus Omnitrophota bacterium
CGCCAGCTGATACAGGAGTTCCCAGAGGGACCGGCGGCTCAGCGGATCGATCCCCGCCGTCGGTTCATCGAGGAAAAGGATCCGGGGGCGGTGCAGAATGGCGTTGGCGAGGGCCAGTTTCTGTTTCCATCCGCCGGAAAGGGTCCCGGCAAGCTGCGCGCGATAATGGTGCAGGCCGGTGAGCGGCAGGACCTCCTCGATCCGGGACGAAAGCGCCTTGCCCGTGAGCCCGTAGATCTGTCCGTAGAACCTCAAATTCTCTTCCACCGTCAGATCGCCGTAAAGACTGAACCGCTGGGAAACATAACCGATCGTTTCCTTGACCTTTTCCGGCTGGGTATAGACATCGAAGCCGCCCACAACAGCGGTCCCTTCGCTGGGGGCAAGGATGCCGCACAGCATACGGATGGTCGTGCTCTTGCCCGAACCGTTGGCGCCCAGAAAACCGAAGATCTCGCCATAGGAAAGCGAAAAATTGACATGATCGACGGCGACCAATTTGCCGAAACGGCGGGTGAGGCCTTTGGTCTCGATGGCAATGCCCTGGTTCATTTTTGAACCCCGCGTTCTTCGATCACAACGTCGGCGGCGACCCCGGGCCGCAGATTGGCGGGCGGATCATCAAGCACGACCTTCACCGCGAAGGCCTGGGTGATCCGCTCTTCGGTCGTCTGCACGTTGCGGGGGGTGAATTCCGCCATGGGAGCCACGAAGCTCACGTGGCCGTTAAAGGATTGTCTCAATCCGTCGAAGGACAGCGTCGCCGGTTGCCCGAGACGGATCCGGTTGATGCGGCCTTCCGGAACGAAGATCTTGACCCAGAGCTTGCTGCGGTCGCCCACCACCACGACCGGAGATCCGGCCGCAACGGTTTCGCCCGCCTCGTGCACTTTCACCAGCACCTCCCCGTCGACCGGGGACACGATCTGCTGATCGTCGAGCGCGAGCAAAGCATACTCCAGCGACTGCTGGGTAGCGCCCCCCTGCGCCGTCAAACTTTGCGAACGTTCATAATCCCGGCGGGCCTGTTCATAGCGGTCCAGCGTGGCGAGCAGTTGGCCCGCTTTGACCGGATTGCCTTCCTCGACGCTCAAGGAAACGATGCGGCCGGCGGCCTTGGCCCCGAGGGCGTGTTCGGTAAGCTCCAGCGTCCCGGAGAACTTGAGCGCGCCCGATTGATAATTCTGTCCGCAGCCGGACAAGAACAGCGTGAAGATCACCATTGGAATTTTCCACTTTGTGTTCATCATTTACTCCTTCGAATCCAATCGTGCCGTTGTTCCCGATAAAAGACCTTCCATGCCTCCCGTGGCGCGGGTCCAGTGGATCTGCGCGGTAATGAACGCCGCGCGAGCTTCGTTTTGTTGATCGTCGGCCCCCGCGTCGCGTGCCTGGGCTTCCAAAAGTTCCACTTCGCTCGCGGTCCCGTTGTGCAGGCGCTCCTGCGCCAGTGATAGTTGCTTTTGCGCCAGCGCCCGCTGCGCGTCCTTTTCCGCGACCAGCGCCTCCGCCTGACGGAACGATTCCCGGGCGCTCAGGATCTTTGCCTGCGATTGCGTTCGGGCGTCCGCAAAACCGGCTTCGCTTTCCCGAAGACGGCTTTCCGCTTCCTGGACCCGCGACTTGCGCGATCCTCCGTCGAAGATCGGAAACGAGGCCTTCAGGCCCAAAGTATAGGTCTCATTCTGATCGGATGGATCGATGCCACTGGGACCGTAATCGGCCAGCGCCGAGATCTTTGGGAAGAATTCCCATTTCTCCGTCGAACGATCGGCGCGGCTCACGTTCAACTGTTCCCCGGCCACTTCCAGGTCCGGTAAATGTTCGAATCGGGTCAAAGAAGGATCCGCGTCCGGCTCCGGAAAATTCAATCCATCGTCGTTGGAGAACTGGACCGGCCCCTCAAGATCAAGGCCCAGCGCCGCCAGAAGATCGAGCCGCGCATTAACGGCCGTGGTCTGCGCCTGCTGGCGCAGGCGCAGGGCCGCCGCGTGATCGGCCTGGGCCTGTAAGACGTCCGGTTGGGAACCGGTTCCCGCAGCCTGCTGGTGCTGCGCTACGGCCAATTTCTTTTCTTCTTTTTTGACAACGGTGTCGGCATAGCCCACGCTTTGCGCGGCGCGGCGGGCGTCGACGAACATCGTCGCCACCAGGGCCAGGACATCTTCTTTCGTTTGGCGCAACTGGGCGGCGGTAAGCGCTTGACCGGCCCGGGCGGCGGAAAGCCGCGCCAGCGCCGACGCATCGAAGATCGTCTGGGTGATCTGGGCCCGGGCGTCAAAAACGTTGAACGGCCCGACCAAAGGATCGCCGGCGAACGCCATGCCGGCGGTTCGCAGGTCTCTGGTCTGGCGATTCTGATAAGCGTTGAGGTTCAATTGCGGAA
Source organism: Candidatus Omnitrophota bacterium (assembly GCA_023247755.1). Classification (GTDB taxonomy): domain Bacteria; phylum Omnitrophota; class Gorgyraeia; order Zapsychrales; family JAHFFX01; genus JAHFFX01. Next base: position 2,387 of record JAHFFX010000083.1, read on the forward strand.
GCAGTGCCGAACGGCTCTGGCCGATCCGGGCCATGGCCTGCGCGACCCTCTCCTGGGAAACGATCAGTCGAAGTTCCCGTTGATCGGCAAGCCGCAGGGCCTCGCCGAGAGACAGGGTTCTTACCGCGGGTTGCGTCTGCGCCAAGGCGGTTACGGGCAATCCAACCGTCAGTAATAGAATGAACAGCGATGTCTTCCGATCAAAGGCGCTCATCGGACTCCCTTTTTTGCAGACTTTGCAGCAACTTGGTCACGATCTTCCCGAAAGATCCCACTTCCGTTGGGCTTAACGCCAACAGCACCTGCTGCCAACGCTTGCCGGCCGCTTGCTGAAATTGGGTGATGATCCGGCGGCCCTGCGGGGTCAGCTCGACCAGGACCTGGCGGCGGTCTTGCGGATGGTTGACGCGTTGGGCATAACCCGCCTGGACCAGGCGCTCCACGATCCCGCTCATGGTCGGCATGCTGACCTGAAGATTCTGGGAAAGCGTGCGCATCGCGGGACGCCCCTGCGAATGGACGGCGACCAACACAAAGAATTGGGTGTGGGTGAGGTTCTTCTGGGCAAGAAATCCGATGTGCACGCCCTGGATGATGTTGGGCATCAACTGGGCGATGGAATGGCTCAGGTCTTCCCGGCTCTTGACGGCGCTCATGACGGCTCCTGCGGCTTACTAATTCGTCTAAGCGAAATGTTAGCTTATGCTAATAATATTGTCAAGGGAAAGTTATCGCGGGAAGACAAAAAGGGGGCCGGGCGGTCCCGCTTACGGCGGGACCGCCCGGCCCGGTCGGAAAACCGTTCTATATAACTACTCCGCCAACAGCAGCGACGGGTCCCACTTTTCTTCGTCCGGCCCAACGAGAGGTTGTTCCCGTTCTTCCATCACGTCGGTGACCTTCGCGACCTCCTCAAGCGTGGTGATCCCGGCGGCGACCTTTGCCACCCCGGACCCAATCAAGGACCGCATGCCGTTGTGCACCGCGGTCTTGAAGATCAGCCGCTCCGAGGCCCGGTTGAAGATCAGGTCCTTGATCTGGTCATCGACCTTAAGAATCTCGAAGATCGAGGTGCGGCCGTAGAACCCCGAGAAATTGCATTGCGAGCAGCCCTTGCCCCGATAGAACTTCCGGATGTTCACATCCTGCAGATATTTCTTAAACTTCTGAAGAACGTGTTTATCCGGATTATACGCCTGCCGGCATTTGGAACAGACCATCCGCACAAGTCGCTGTGAGACCAGCAGGACGAGCGAGGAAGACAAGAAATATGGCTCCAGCCCCAGATTGAACAAACGGGTCACCGAGGAAGCGGCATTGTTGGTGTGCAGCGTCGAAAAAACCAGATGCCCGGTCAGGGACGCCCGGAACGCGATCTCCGCGGTCTCCTTGTCGCGGATCTCTCCCACCAGGATCACATCGGGGTCCTGCCTTAAGATGCTCTTTAAACCGCTCGAAAAATTAACGTCCTTGGAATGGCTCAACTGCAGCTGGTTGATCCCCTCGATAAGATACTCGATGGGGTCCTCGATCGTCATGATGTTCTTGGTCTCGCATTTGATGTGCTGCAGGGCCGAATACAGGGTCGTGGTCTTTCCCGAACCGGTGGGGCCGGTGACCAGAATGACCCCCTGGGTCTTGCCGATGGCCTTCTTGAAGACCTCGAGCTCCCCCCGCTCGAAACCGATCTGGTTAAGGTCGAACTTCGACTCCGTGCTCTCCAGGATGCGCAGGACGATCTTCTCTCCGTAAAAGACCGGGATCACGGAGATCCGCAGGTCGATCTTCTTGCCGTCGATGACCGCCTTGATGCGGCCTTCCTGGATCTTCCGCTGCTCGGCAATATCGAGTTGCGCGAGGATCTTGATGCGGGCCGCCAGGCGCGGATGAAGATTGCGGGGGATCTTGATGACGCTCTTAAGATAACCGTCGATCCGGTAACGCACCTCGACGTTCTTCTCCTGGGGCTCGATATGGACGTCGCTGGCGCGCCCTTCCACGGCATCGCAGATAATCTTGTGGACGAGCTTGATGAAGGAAGAATTATCCGAAGACAGGAGCGCCAGGTCCACGATCTCTTCACTGCTGAGGGGTTCCCGCTCGATCTGCTCCAGCGGCGAGTCCTCAAGGGTGTTCTTGAGGATCTGCTGCACGGTGTCCGGATGATAGAACTTCTTGATGTACTCCGAGATCTGGTTCTTGCGGCACAGCACCGGCTTGATCTCGAGGTCCGTGACGAAACGCAGCTCGTCGCGCACGACCACATTGCTGGGATCGCTCATCGCGACCGTCAGGGTGTCCTCGTCCCGCTGGACCGGAAAAATGCCGTGCCCCCGGGCCATCGCAAAAGGGACCAGCTTGATCAGGGCGGAGTCGATGCGGCTTTGGTCGAGATCGACGGTCGGAGAACCGGAAATCTGCAGCGCGGCGTCGAACAGGTCCTCTTCCCTGACAATGCCCATTTCAACGGAAATATCCTGAACGGATTTTTTGACCAGCGAGCATTTCTCCCGGATCGATTGCAGCTGTTCCGGGGTCATTAAATGCTTTCTCATGAGTTGTGCGATGACGGAAGACATGGGGGAATCCCTCCTGCTGCACTAATGGATGAAGGATGAATTGAAGATCCGCCGGATCGGGACCCGTGAAGCTCGAACGGCTCCGAAGGGGGAACGGCGGCCTGAAAATAGTGAGCCCTTCGGACAAGTCTGCATTCCAGCAGACTGGCTCAGGGGGGGCCTAAGCCTGCGAAGGGCTCGGAATCCTAAATCGCCGGATAAACTGTATAAAATTCCGCGGAAAAGAAATCCTTCCTGTGAATTCGATCGCCGGACCAGCGCTTCTTTTATGATAAACCGGAAAACCGCCAATCCCCCCACAACGGTATCAACGCTCAAACGATGCCGGAAAACCGGGATGCGGACGCGTTCTCTGCGCCTCCGCATCCCTGAGGTTTTCTTTCCGACTTCAACCTATTCTTTGAATGCATTATACAAATCGCAGATTAACGTCCGGTTAAAACAACATTAAAATTTTTTAATCTATTCAATGATCCATTGAGAGTCGATACCCCGGACCGGAAGACGGCCACGACCGCACCCGGTCGACGAACCAGCCGGCTGGGCCGCATTAGGAATATTTCATCCTGCTTTAATCCCCGATTAATCATCGATTTGTTAAAGTGATGGCGTGACAACGGAAGGGCTTTGTGAAAAAGAATTGTTGAGAAGTGCGAGGTGAGCGATGAACTACTTTTGCTGGTTTTTAGCGGCAATGCTCTACTTGGATTGGGATTTATGAACGGTTTGGCTCTGCAGCAACTTCTGCTAAAATGATCCCATGTCCCTGCTCGAACACAATGACTTCGCCTGCCCCTATTGCGGCGCGGCCAATCTGCTCGAGATCGATTTTACCGCCGGAAGGCGCCAGCGGTTCGTGGTGGATTGCGAGGCGTGCTGCAGCCCGATCGTGGTGCGGCTGGAACTGACCGGCGGAAGGCTGGATGCGCTTGAGGTCCGCAGAGAGAATGAATAAAAAGCCGTTGGGGGTCAGGTCTGAAGACCTGACCCCCAACGGCTTCAGAAGAACTAATTAAGACCGGTTCTTCTTCCCGCCCCACATCTCCCAAAGCGTCAGAGCAAGAAAGATCCAGATCAACACCGCGCCGAATCCGAACACGACCCGGCATTCGGCGCCCCCGCCGTGAGTTGCGGTGAACCCGACGAACGATATGCTCCCACTGCAATTACCGACCCCCGATCCGAACCCGATCCAGCCGGCAATAACGGCAAAAATAAGAATGACCAGAGAGCCAAGCCATTGAGAGAATTTTCGGTTGGTGGCGGGCGGCATGTCTCGGCTTACTTCTTCTCCCCCAACTGCGCCTGGATCGCGGCGATCTCCTTGTCGAGGCTCTCGATCTCGTTGAGCTGGACGGTGACCGATTCGCTGTGACCCAGCTCTTCCCGGGGCAGGGCCGACACGAGCTTCCCCAATTCATGGTAATGCCGGTCCTTTTTATGGTTGAGCGTAAGGACCTTGAGCTGTTTGGAACTTTTGTCGGTGAGCTTCACGACCTCTTTCTCCCCCTGGGCGATGAGTTCCCGGGTCTTCTTGATGCCGGCCTCGAGCTCCTCCTTGACCTTGGGCCACGTCTTGTGCATGAATTCGTCCAATGCCTGGTTCTTTCCTCCGGCGTTCTTTGTCCCGTGAACTTTCGCTTCCTCATCCTTGGATTGCATTTTCTTGGGCGCAGCCATGAGCCACCTCCGGTTTCTCTTTTGGAATTCGGTCCTTGGGTTATATTCCATTATCTTCAAGGATTTGTCAAGTCATTCGGGGAGAACCGCTCAAGCTTGGGAAGAGTTCTCCTGGAATGACGAGCGAAACTGTCTGCCCGGGCAGCCCGTGGACGCGTAAGAAATTATTTGCATTACTTAAAAAGTGCTGTACCATAAACCTGTTACTTCTCATTCATAAACAACTCTGGGCTGATTCTTACCCACATGAATCGTAAGATATACCAGTTTTTGCAAATTGCGGGATTTGCGATAGCTGGTATTCTTTTTGGGGCGGCAGGCGCAGCAGCGCTCCCCGCAAATTTTCAGGATAAGGTCATCTGGAGCGGGTTCGATACTCCCACCGCAATAAGCTTTGCCCCCACCGGCCAGGTTTTCGTCGCTGAAAAATCCGGAATTATCAAAGTATTCGACAATCTCCAGGATACCACCCCCACCATATTTGCCGATCTGCGCAACGAGGTCCAAAGTTATAGCGATCGAGGTCTTCTGGGCCTTATGGTCGATCCTCAATTCCCCACGCGACCGTATGTGTATGTCCTGTACACGATGGATGCGCCGCTGGGCAGCACGCCTCCCGTTTATCATGACTCCTGCCCTGACCCGGATCACTGCCCCGTTGGCTCACGCCTCTCCAAGCTCACGGCTTTAGGGGATGTCATGGTCTCCGAGCAGATTCTCCTGGAGAGCTGGTGCCAGATCGAGAACTCTCACTCTGTTGGAACGCTCTTTTTCGGACCTGACGGAGCATTGTATGTCAGCCACGGAGATGGCGCGTCCTATAACTATGTCGATTTTGGCCAGGACGGAGGGTGCGGGGACCCGGTCAACGAAGGGGGTGCTCTGCGCAGCCAGGATCTGCGGACCTCCGGCGATCCGGTTTGCTATAATGGCGCCCTTTTGCGCCTCGATCCGGACACCGGAGCCGCCTATGCCGGAAACCCGCTCGCGGGTGGCGCAACCACGGAAGACGACCGAATCATCGCTTATGGTTTTCGCAATCCATTTCGCTTCAGCATAGATCCGACCAACGGAGCGATCTGGGTTGCCGACGTAGGTTGGAACGAGTGGGAAGAGGTCGATCATATTGCTACTCCGACCGCTCCAGTCCTTGACTTTGGCTGGCCTTGCTACGAAGGAAACGGTCGCCAAAGCGGTTATGATGCCGCCGACATTCCGATCTGTGAAGCCCTTTACACGGCGGGATCTGCCCAGACCCCTTATTATACCTATGCCCACAATGGTGGAAGCAAGGCCATCAGCGCGATCGCTCTCTACCGGGGAAATAATTTTCCCGCCGCCTACAATGGGGCCCTTTTCTTCGCCGATTACACGCAGGGATGGATTCGGATGATGATGCCGGGGGCCAATGGCTTGCCAGACACGGCGACCCTTACGGATTTCATTTCTTCGGGCGCTTATCCCGTAGATCTTAAGGTCGCTCCCAATGGAGGTCTTTATTTCGTTGATATTGTGACCGAAGAGATTCACCAGTTAAGCTATTTTACGATCAATACTCCCCCCACCGCGCATGCGTCCGCAAATCCGAACAACGGTTCCCTTCCCCTGACCGTTACTTTTAACGGTTCGGGCTCCATCGATCCGGATGCGGGAGATACACTGCAATTCGCCTGGGACCTGGACGGCGACGGCGAATTTGACGACTCAACGGACGTTGCTCCGACATTCACCTACACCCAGGCGCAAACCGTTGCGGTAAAATTACGCGTGACCGACAACCATGGCGTAACCAGCGTCGATACGGTGACGATCTACGCCGGGAACAGCGCGCCCATCGCGCATGTCCTCACGCCGGCTTCGTCCACACCGTTCAGTGCCGGCGAAGTTATCCCGTTCTCCGGGGAAGCGAACGATCCGGACAGCGGCCCGCTTCCCGCATCCGCGTTGAGCTGGGATGTCAAACTCCAGCATTGCGCGCTCAATGATCCCAACCAATGCCACCTGCACGATATTCAATCATTCAGCGGCGTCGGCATTGGCACGGTCACCGCTCCCGATCATGAATATCCGGCCCGTATCGAATTCCGCCTGACCGCCAGCGATCCCCTAAGCCCCGCCCTGACCAACACTGAAACCGTCATTATCGAACCGCTGACCTCGACCTGGACATTCACCTCTGACCCCAGCGGTATCCCGCTGGCCGTGTATGGCGCGTCCGCGTCCACGCCCTTTAACCGCACCGTGATCGTCAATGCGCAGACCACTATTTCGGCCCCATCTTTGCAACAACTCGGCCCTTCGGTGTATCAATTTGTATCCTGGTCCGACGGCGGAGCCGCGACGCACACCGTTACTGCCCTCGATTCACCGCAAACGTTTCATGCGACCTTTACTCTTGTGGCGGTCCCCTGCGTGTGGCATTCCTGGGACGTGGTAACCCAGGCGGGGTCGCCTCAGGGTTTTGTTATTTCCAATACTAATCTTACGGCTCCGGTCGAATTCTATGAATCAACGGATAATTTCGGCGTTGCCAAGGGATCGCTCTTCAATATCTTTGCCGGCGGCGCACACTTTGAAACATTTAACAACCTGGAAAATTTCTGGTCGGTCAACGGGGGAGAAGAGGCCTATCCCTATGCCGGCAAGAGCACGGTCAATCGCGGTTCGGATACCGGCGAAGGCAACGCCCCGCCGCCTTTGGGGGTGCGCGACCTGCAGCTGCATCCGCCATCCAATGACCACGATACGATCACCGCCTTCAAGGTCCCCCAAGACGGCACGTATTCAATTTCCGATATCGGCGTCCGCCGAGTCAGCGCTAATGGGACAACCGCGCGTCTGCGGGTCTTCAATGCCCAGGGAACAGAGCTGACAACGCTGTTGGCCACCAACAATCAGGATTGGGTAACGACTCCCAACACCTTCCCCCTCGATCTGACCGCCGGCCAGTATATCTACTTTGGGGTGGAGCGTGATGGAAGTTATATATGGGATGCGGCGGAAATATCATGGACGATCACGGCGGCGCTTGGAAATCCGCCGCCACCGCCGCCACCGCCGCCCCCCTCGGCAACGATCACTTTGGACGCGTGCTATCATTCGGCCGATACGCTCGGAGCCTCAAGCATCACTTTTCCCCAAACGATCGGTTCTCTGCCCAACGGGATCTTGGTTGTGGGCGTCGGGGCAAGAGATACAAGTTCGACCGATCCCGCAATAACCGGCGTGACCTGGGGGGGAGTGGCGCTTACAAAAGCGCTGGCCACGAACAACGGGAATGATCTGCGGACCGAAATTTGGTATTTAAAGAATCCCGTCGCTGGAACGGCCAATGTCATTATTTCCTTTGCCGGCGCTGTCAATATCAGCGCTGCGGGCGGCTGTTCATTCTCGAATGTTGACCAGGCAACACCGCTCAATGCCATCGGAGGGAATTCTTCCAGTCTTTCGCAAAGCGGATCTTCGGTGGGGATCATCACGACCGCGGATAAAACCGAACTTTTTGACGTTGTCTACACAAGAGACTTTCCGCCGCTTACGGCCGGTAGCGGTCAAATCGAACGTTGGGATCTATCCGTGAATAATGGCAGTGATGCCAGTGGAGGCAGTACGCGGGGTGCGGCGACCGCCGGCAGTTATACAAATACCTGGAAATTCAAAAGTGGGGAGACCTGGGCCAGTTCCATTGTCGCATTAAATCCGGCGGGGTCTCCGCCACCACCACCACCTCCTCCTCCACCGCCACCACCACCACCTCCACCTCCACCTCCACCGCCGCCGCCACCTCCACCGCCATCGCCGCCGCCACCGCCGCAGGCAACCTGTTCCTTGTCCGCGAATCCCGCGTCCATTACCCAGGGCAATTCCTCATCGCTTTCCTGGACCACGCA
>JAHFFX010000207.1 GCA_023247755.1 Candidatus Omnitrophota bacterium
TTGACCAGCTCCACTTCCATCATGGCGCGAAAGCGGCCGGTCTCCACCTTGAATCCCAGTCCCTTCAATTTCTCGACGAAAAGGTTATAAAGCTCTTCCCCCTTGCGGGGTTCGGCGGCCGCGTCGAAGGAAGGCCGGCGGCCCTTGCGGCAATCGCCCAGCAGCGTAAATTGCGAAACAACGAGGAATTCCCCCTTGGCCTCCCGCGCCGGAACGTTCATCTTGCCTTCCGCGTCCTCAAAGATCCGCAACTCGGCGAGCTTGGTGACCAGAAAATCCACGTCGGCCGGGGTATCGTCCTTGGCCACACCCAAGAACACCAGCATTCCCTTGTTGATCTTCCCGACCGTTTCATGGCCCACGGTCACCCGGGCCTGCTTAACTCGTTGGATAACAATTCTCATGGAAAATTAATATTAAAATAGCTGCTGGCTGCTAAGCTGCTGAGCACTTCAGGAGCACAGCAGCCCAGGAGCTTAGAAGCTCTAACTACCTTGCCCATCCACCATCTCCCCGTACGACGACTCGATCGTCTTCACCAAATTCACCAATAGCTGGTTCACCGGAGTGGGAATGCCATAGCTTCTTGCCTGCCGCAGGATCACGCCGTTGATGAAATCGATCTCGGTCTTTTTGCGGGCCAGGACGTCCTGCAGCATGGACGAACGGTTGGGCCCCGTCGCTTCACAAACCGATTCGACCTTGGCGAGCGGGTCGTCATAGACCAGCTGCACGCGGCCGCGCTTGGCGACCCGGACGGCCTCGGTGACCGCCCCGCGGATCACCTCGGCGCACGTTTCCTGGTGCATGAGCTGGCCGTTCTTGAGGCGCGTCAGCGCCGAGACCGGATTGATGCCGCAGTTGATGATGAGCTTCGACCACAGGACCCCCTTGATGTTACGGGAGAGCTTGGTGTCGAGGCCCGACTCGTTGAAAATTTCGCGGATCTGGCGGGCGCGGGCGGGCAGGAAACCTTCGAGATTTCCGATGATCGTTTCTCCCGTGCCGGCGTGCTGGATCTGCCCTTCCCCGATGAGCGTTACCCCATGATTGGTGACGCCGACGAGCAGGTTCTGCTCATCAACGAATTCCTTGATGACCTCGATATGTCCCAGGCCGTTTTGAAGCGTCAGGACCGTCGTGTCCTTGCGGATGCAGTCGCGGGCGTGCAGCAGGGCTTCTTTCGTGTGATAGGCCTTCACGCACAGGATGATGAGGTCCGCTTCGCCGATGTCGGCGGCCTTGGCGGTCGCCGGGATCTTGGCCGTCCATTTGCCGCTGGCGCCCTGGCAGGTGATGCCCTGGTTCTTGATGATCCGTTCGGCGCGCTTGGGGTCGCGGTCCAGAAGCCAGACTTCCGCCTTTTTGGAGAGAAGTCCCCCCACCAGACATCCCAGCGCACCCGGACCGACAATGACTATTCGCATAAAGTATTAATATTATTTGATTGTAAGATTTAAGGTCATTATAAAGTTCCCCTCGGAGGCGGTCAATATAATTGGTGTTATTCTAAGAGACCCAATCACCCAGCAACCCAGAGACCCAGAAAAGTATTTCCTGGGTGACTGGGTCGCCGGGACGCTGGGTCACCCAAAATTTAATCTTTTCCTTCCTGAAAATCCTTGCTTCCCCGAAACCAGCTATGGTATCCTAACAATCATTCAACTACCGGAAAGGCAGTCTCGCGCCAACATGAATCTCGAAACGGTCCTGACAGAGAACCAATTCCCCCCGGAAGCCATCCGGATCCTCACTAAGAACATCAAGGAACTCTACCCGCCGCAGGCCGAGGCCATCCAGAAGGGCCTCCTCTCCGGGGAGAATCTCCTCATGGCGGTCCCGACCGCCGCCGGAAAGACCCTGATGGCGGAGCTGTGCATGCTCAAGAAGATCCTGAGCAACGAAGGGGCCGCCAACGGCGGCGGGCGATGCCTGTATATCGCTCCCCTCAAGGCCCTCGCCAGCGAAAAGTTCGAAGATTTCAAAGCGAAATACGCGCCGCTGGGCATCAAGGTCGGGATCGCGACCGGCGACCTCGACAGCCCCAACAAATTCCTCAACCATTATCAGATCCTCATCGCCACCGCCGAGAAAGTGGACTCCCTTTTGCGCTCGCGCGCCAAGTGGCTCATCGACTCCCTCTCCGCGGTCGTGCTCGATGAGATCCATTTCCTCAACGACGGCGAGCGCGGGCCGACACTGGAGATCCTCATCGCGCGCATGAAACAGCTCAACCCCAAAATGCAGTTCCTGGCGCTTTCCGCGACGGTCAAGAACTCCGCTGAAATGGCCGGCTGGCTCGACGCCAAGCTGGTCGCGAGCACCTGGCGGCCCATACCGCTTAAGGAAGGCGTTTACTACAACGAAAAGATCATCTTCAATCACCACGGCGTCAAGATCATTCGGGAAGAAGCGCCCGATGACGTGAGCAAACTCACCAGCGACACGCTCCGAGGGAAAGGACAGGTCCTTATCTTCGTCAACAGCCGCCGCTCGGCGCAGGCGGCGAGCAAACAGGTTTCGGGAAGCGTTTTGCCGCTCCTTACCCCCGATGAGCGCGCGCGGCTGACCGAAATTTCCAAGGAGATCGTGGGTTCGGGGACCGACGCGACCAAGGTCTGCCGCAAGCTCGCCGAGGTCATCACGCACGGCGCGGCCTTTCATCACGCAGGCCTCAAACCCAAACAGCGCAAACTTATCGAAGACAACTTTAGAAAGAACCTCATCAAGGTGATCTGCTCCACACCGACGCTCGCCGCCGGGGTGAACCTTCCGGCGCGCCGGGCGATCATCCGGGACCTCAAACGCTTCGAAAGCGGCTTGGGCGCGGCCTACATCCCCACTTCCGAATACAAGCAGTGCGCCGGCCGCGCCGGCCGCCCGCAATACGACGAATACGGCGAAGCGGTGCTAATCGCCAAATCCTTCTCGGAATCCGCCGCGCTCTTCGAGCGTTATATCAACGCCGATCCCGAACCCATCATCTCCAAGCTTGGCAACGAGTCCGCCCTGCGCATCCATGTCCTCGCCTCGGTCGCCTCGGGCTTCGTGCATGACGTCAACGCCATGTTCGAGTTCATCTCGCACACCTTCCTCGCCTACCAGAAGCAGACGGTGAACCTGCTTTCGCTCATCAGCGATATCTTCGATTTCCTTAGCCGGGAAGGGTTCGTCGAGAAACACGGCTTCCATTTTGTTCCGACGGCGTTCGGGGCGCTCACCTCAAGGCTTTACATCGATCCGCTCACCGCGATCACGCTGCGCGAAGGGCTCAAGAAGATGGACAAGGGCGCGTCCTTCTCGAACATCGGCCTGTTGCACCTGATGACCTGCTGCCCGGACAGCGACCTTTTGAACGTGAACAAAAGCGATTATGAGGAGCTCGAAATGTTCATCGCCAATTGCCGCGACGAGCTCATCTTCCGGGAAGGCGAGACGGCGATCACCGACGATTTTTACGGGTATCTCGCCACACTTAAGACCACCTGGATGCACACCCAGTGGATCGAAGAGGAAAAAGAGGAAGTGATCTGCGACCAGTTCAACGTGGGGCCGGGCGACGTTTACCGCCACGTGGAAGGGATCCAGTGGCTTTTGCACGCGGCCGGCATGATCGCGGAGATGCTCAAATACCGCAAGCTCACCTTCGTCATCGAGGACCTGAGCCGGCGCGTGCGTTACGGCATCCGGGAGGAATTGCTGGAGCTGGCGTCGCTCAAGGGCGTGGGCCGCGTGCGGGCGCGCCAGCTCTTTAAGAAAGGTTTCAAAAAATTGGGGGACCTG
>JAHFFX010000084.1 GCA_023247755.1 Candidatus Omnitrophota bacterium
CTTCAGAACGATATACGTCATATCATCATGCTGCCGCGCCAGCGGCTCAAAACGCCGCACGTCCTCCTCGATGATCCTCACCAGGTCCGCCACCGGCCGCTGGCGGTTCTGCTCCACGAGCGCTTTCAGTCGTTCCTTGCCGTACATCTCTTCCTTGGCGTTGCGCGCTTCGGTGATCCCGTCCGTGTAAAGAACAAAGATATCGCCGGTCGAAAAAGCAGCCTTCCCGCCGGAATACTCCCCTTCGATCATGCCCAGCGGCATTCCTTCTTCGACATCCAGGAATTGGGACGGACGTTCCTTCGGGACATGGAGGAGCGGCAAATGTCCTCCATTAGCATACACCAACGTGCCTTTGCGGGTATCAAAAACCGCATAAAATAAGGTGACAAAAAGTCCCGGCGGCCCGTCCCTCATCAGCTTCTCGTTAAGCTGGCGCAGCGTTCTCTCGGGGGTGGTGCCGGCCACGGCGAAGAAGCGGAACGCCCCCACCGCCATGGCCATGAAGAGACTGGCCGGAATGCCTTTCCCCGTCACGTCGCCCACCATGACCGCCAAACGCCCGTCGTCAAAAGTGAAGCAATCGTAAAGATCCCCGCCCACCTCGTGGGCGGTCAGCATCCGGGCGGTTATTTCCAGCCGCTCAACCTGCGGAATGGCCTTGGGCAGAAAGCTCAACTGGATCTGCCGGGCGATCTTCAATTCGTTCTCGAGGATCAAACGCTTCTTTAATTCAAGGGCCGCCTGCCAGATCGAATTCAGAGTATACACCACCAGCACGGCCATGACCGGGTAGAAAAGATCGGCCCACATTCCCCAACCGATGAAGACCAGGAAACTGAGCAGTGTCCCCGCCACGATCACCGCTGTTACCAGCAGGAAGGCCTTCAGAGGCCTCGACCGCCACACGATCCAGGAGGCCAGGGCGATCAGGAAAACCAGAATGCCCAGATTCCAGGCCCGGGAAAGCCGCGCGAGGAAGGCCTTATGGACCATGGAATTGATGATCTCGGCATGGATGCCCACCGACGGATAAAGCGATTCAAAGGGGTTCGGGTGCAGGTCCGCCGTGCCTTCCGCCGAAAGGCCGATGATGCAGATCTTGTCCTTGAAGACCGTCAGGTCCAGCACCGGGGGCTGGCCCGAGATAGCGGCGATATAGGACCGCAGCACATCGACGTAGGAATAATGCGCGTAGGATTCCGTCCACTTCCCGGAGAAATTGATGACCGCCATGGAGTGTTCGTCCAGCGGCCAGAGGAGGTCCTTGCCGTAGCTGATGGATTCCTCCGGGCGGATGGTCAGCTTCTCAAAAGGGATCCCCAGCAGCTGGCAGCCGACCAGAAAGGAAAGATACGGATAGCGCACCCCGTCATGTTCGATATAGAGCGGGACCCGGCGATATTTTCCGTCGGGGTCGGGGATGATGTTGATGTGGCCCGTTCCCCTGGCGTACTCGGTGAACGTGGGCAGCGACTGGGCGGCGTAGCGCGCGGCGGAAACGCTCTTCCCCTGCTTTTTCTGACTGCTGATGTCGAACACATGGGGGATATAAACGTTGCCAGCGCTGCGGATCGCCTCCGCGAGCTCCTCATCGGCGGGACTGGGGTCGCTGAAGAAGATATCAAAGACGATCGCCTTTGCCCCGGCCTCCGCAAGCGCCTTGATGAGGACCGCGTGGTTGCTGCGGTCGATCGGATACTGGCCCAGCTGGCGGATCGTGTCATCGCCAATTTCAATGAGTGCCACCTGATCGGTCCGGGCAATGGCGGGCCGCAGGCGGAAACGGAAGTCAAGCGTCGGAAATTCGTAAAGATCGAACCAACGGAAATAGGAACCGGACAGCAAGAAGAGAATGGTCAGGGAAAAGATCCCCAACCAGGCGTAGCGGTAACCATGCCGCTGGATCCTTTTTAATAATCGCTCCATAAATGCTTGTCCACGTATTGCGCCAGGATCTCCTGCACCTTGCTCGGAGGGGCGATGGGGAAATAGGCCTCCATGTTCGCGTGCGCAATCTCATGGGCCACCACGCCGTCGCTCGCGTAATCGACCGAGACATGGATGATCTTCGTGCTCTTCTCATAATAGGCCGCCTCGTTGGCGGTCAAAGGCCCCCGGTGCAGATAGATGACGATCTGAAAGTTCGCCGGGAACATGTCGAGGAGCGCCTGCACTTGATCGACCAGACGGTCGATCCGGTAGGACGCCAGCTGCGGGTCCCGGGCGAATTCCAGCTTCTGCCCCCCCAGCCGCCAGATGAAGTCGTTGATATCCGCATCCGCGTCGTAATAAATGGTCGTGTATTTCGTCTGGAAGGTCTTCTGTGATTGGGCCCAAACAGCGGCGGGGGAAAGACTATGCAGGGACAGCGCAAGACAAACGATGCCGAAGAGGTTTTTCATCCTTCATTGGTCGATTTGGACGCGATTTTGAAATGTTTGATCTGCTGCATGATCGTGTCGATCTTCTTGCCGACCTTCTCCATCACCGAAGGGTCGTCCTGGCGCGCCAGCAGGGCCTTCACTTCCTCGACATCCTTCTGGATGCCGCCGATGCGGCCATTGAGCGACTCGACGAAGCGGTTGAGCGCGTCCTCCAGCTCCGTGAACTGGTCGTGCTTGCGCAGCTGCACGCGCGGCGTGAGGTCCCCGCCCTCGACCTGCTGCAGGGTCTTCTCGAAGCGGTAGAACGGCCCGGCCAGGCGGTGGCTCAACATCACGAAAACGATCATTCCGGTCAAGGCGAGCCCCAGGACAACGATCAACGTCAGCAACGCGAACGGGACGATGAAAAAGCTCTGCGTCTGCTCCACGCGCAGGGTGGAATTGACATAGCCCGTGGTCAGCGTGTCCCGTGAAAGATAAAGGAAGAGGCTGACCATCAGGACCGATTCCACGGCAAGGAGGCCAATGAAGGACCCCATGAAGCTGAACTGGAATTTCTTTTTGATGAGGAAGATCTTTCGGCGTTCCATGTTGGGGAGTATTGAGTGTTGAGTGTTAAGTGTTAAGTGTTAAGTGTTAAGTATAAATTGACCATAGCTGAATTGTCGAATCTTCGATTTCACCGCCTTGACACTTGACACTCTACACTTATCACTGACTAAGGTCTCAATACTTTAATGTCCGCCTGCGCCCGCTGGGTCTTGAGCCATTCATCGAGGAGCCGTTGCTCCTTCATGGCCACCAGGTCGCGCTCGATCGCCGGCCGCAGGACCTCCAGCGGCTGCGGGGCAACGTCCTGCCGGTCCTTGACCATCACCAGATAATAATTCGGCGCGTCGGCCGCGGGCTTCACTTCGTTGACCGGGGCGTCAAAGGCCTGCCGCAGAACGTCCGAATCGATCTCCGAATAACCCACGGGACCGACGATCTGCCAGACGGATGGATCGATCTGGCGCAGCTGTTTCCATTGCGAATAAACACCGTCGATGTAGGCCTTGTCCAAGCTCTTAAGGACCATAAAGGTCACCCGCCGTCCCAGGTTGGAATAATACTGCTGGATCTCCTGGTCGGTCACGGAAAGCTGCCCGGCGAATTCCTGCTTCTTGTGGTCCAGGAACTCGCGCACCAGCGTCTGCTCCCAGAAGGTCTTGATGGTGTTGACGAACTTCTCGTCGCGGGCCAGGCCCCGGTGGATGGCTTCCTGGATGATGAGCTTCCGGTCGATGATGAGGTTGAGCTGTTCGGCCTCCATCTGCGGCGTCACCTTCGCAAGCGGGGCCTGCCGGGTCCGGATGGCCAGGTCCTGCTTGAGCTCGGAAGCGAGGATCGGCTCCTTGTTGACCGTGGCAATGATGTTCTGGTTCTTGGCGGCGGACGGCGGGTTGCCGCAGCCGCTGAGCGCGGCGATGAACAGCAAAATACCAACAAAGAGCAAAGTCGAAGAGCGAAGAAGTTTCATAATCCGTTCGTGTTCCCTCTTAAATGCCACCCTCGCCGGTCCAGGTGCCGGTCCCGGCGCCGTTGAAGGCCCCGTCGCCGAACGTTCCGGCCGCGCCGCCATCAAAGGTGATACTGCTATTATTAGTATACCCCCCCACCTGCGCCTGCCATTGATGGGTCTGATCGTCCCATTGAAGGCCGGAGACCGTCGCATTCACGGTGTCCCCGGTAACCTCCCCTTGACTGTCCAACAGGCGGCCGGTCGTAGTGATCGTAAAATTGCCGCTGGTGGACCCCTGATAGTTCCCGGATATGCCCCCGGCCCAGATGCCGCTGAGCGCTCCGGCCTCGGAGGTAAAAAAGTCGATAAAGAAATTCACCGAACTGAGAGAGCCTCCCGCGCCGAAGCTACCCTGACCGCTCAGCAAAGAGGAATACGCTTCGGTGATCGGAACCCCAGCCGCCTCACCCAGCGCCTGGACATCCGCAGCCAAGGCGGCAGCACTGGCAACATTGAGCAGACTGTCCACTTCCACCCATTCCCCGGTGGAGGTCGCCTGCCAAAGGGCCCCCTCATTGACGTCCGTATAGTTGCCAACGACGTCACCGGTCGCCACCCGCCCGGAAAGCGTTCCACCATCATGCAGTTTGATCCAAACCGCGTTCAGATCGCCCTGCAGCAAGTTGTCATTCAGGCCACCCTCATCGAAATCCCAGCTCGTACCATTGATGCTCCCCAGCCAGGAGCCTGCCCAAAAGACAGCTTGAGTATAATCATACAACAGCGCCGAGCTGATGATCTGCCAGGAGTTGGAGGTCGGGGCCTGATAAGTTCCGGCGGTATAAAGATCATAGACGCCCCAATCCTCGGAACCGATACGGTAGAAATTCCCATAGAGCTCATTGACCTGGATCGTGCCCAGGCCGGGGATCGTTCCGGGATTGAAAACGCCGGTATTGGTTTGAGCCGATAAACCCGCCCAGTTCACCAGGCTTTCGATGGAAAACGGGTCATAGGTGTCGTCAACGTTCTTCGTATCATTGAGCGTGATCAGGTTGTCGGCTCCGAACAAATATCCTCCCGTCAGTTGCCAATTGGAAACGAATGGTCCGGCAAATTCAGAGTATTCGCCGTTGAGCGCGCCCGAAAAGGTCCCGGCATTGCCCTGCGGGTCGATGTACAACCCGTAGGTCGCCCCGGCCAAAACACCCCCGGTCCCGACCCCTCCGGCCACGCCCCAAACGGCCCCATCGTTCGTGTAGTTAACGAAATGCCCAAAGCCGGCATAGGTGCCGCCGGCCGACCAGACAAAACGCTCGCCGGGCGAACCGTTTAAAATGCCTCCAATGGAAACGAACCGGGCATTCTGGCTGGACCAGATCGGGTCGGCGGTAGCCCGCGCCAGGCCCGTCAAACCGTACATCCAATCATTATTACTATTGAAACTAAATTCATTCAGCGCGAAATACAGGTAACCGGCGGATTCCAGGCTCAAAGTCTCGGTATAGGTCCCCAGACCCGTCCCCTGCCAGGTGGACTCATCGTACGTCCCCAGAAAGTTCCCGGTGAAGCTCCCGAAACTTTCGGTATCCAGGAACGAGCCGGACATCGTGCTCGAAAACCGGTCGTTGTCAAAAGCGCTTCCCAGCTGCGCGCCGTAAATAAAAATATCCGAAGCAAAGAAATTCTGTTCGTCGTTATACCCGAACAGGGTCGACCCCCAGCCGGAATCGGGGAGATTGTTATGAAAACCGCCGAGTTCCCCGGACCACAAGCCCCACGTCTGATCTTCGATGTGGATCGAATCGATTTCTCCGGATACCAGACCGGGGCCGCCGTTCGAGAACCAGCGCAGCGGATTTTCGACAATCGGCGCCAGGTTGAGCAGATCACTGGGAGCATATTGGGTCTCCGATTGGGGAAACGCCACCCAATTGCTATTGGCGGAAAACGTTCCGGTCTGGTTGTCGAACGCGCCGGTGATACTTGAATCCAGATATCCCGACATGAACTTCTGGTTTCCGATGGGCTGAATATAAAGGGCCAAGTATCTCCCCTCCAAGGACGTGTCGATGTGCGTTCCCGTGGCCAAACCGAGGTAAATGGTCCCGTCATCGAACGCGCCGCCCACACCGGCTCCCCATAACTGGTCTATGCCCGCGTCCGCACCGGAAGGAAGCGTAAAGTTCCCGCTGATCGAAACAGGCTGGGGAGTGGTCGGAAAGGTCGGACTGGAGTTGATCGTCGCGTCCAGCGAGCCGAGATCATACCGAATTTCATTAACTTCCGGATCGAATCCGGCGAAAGTGCCAGAAAATACGCCGGTTTGCTGTGGAGGCGAAGTAGGTGATGGAGTCGGTGAAGGCGTTGGACTTGGCGTCGGCGCCGGAGTTGGCGAAGGAGTCGGACTCGGCGTAGGAGCTGGCGTCGGTGAAGGAGTAGGCGCCGGTGTTGGACTTGGTGTCGGTGCCGGCGTCGGACTCGGCGTCGGCGCTGGCGTTGGCGCCGGCGTAGGAGCTGGCGTCGGTGAAGGAGTAGGCGCCGGAGTCGGCGAAGGCGTTGGACTTGGTGTTGGTGAAGGCGCCGGAGCCGGGGTCGGCGACGGTGTTGGGGACGGAGCGGCCTCAACCGACCAGCCGAAGGTCTTGTCAGCGACCGTGGTCCCATCACTGCCACCGCCCGACGGGCTGGTGCCGATCGATCCGCTGATCGTGTAAGGACCGGCCTCCGGTCCTGGTTCCGCCGGCGTATAGACCCCGAAGGTGAAATCAAGGCTTTCGCCGGGGGCCAGGGCCACGTTGCTGAACGGTTCAAAGAAATTATTGTTGGGCGGCGCACCGAAATTAAAGGTATAACCCGGCACGTTGGTCGCGGACGCGCTGCTGATGAAATGGTCGGCGAGGAACCCGCCGATCGTCTGCTCATCCGGCGAATTATTGACGATCCTGGCTTGGGCGGTGACCGGCTCCGTAGGGGAATAGGTCTGACCGCTATTGGTGAAACCCCAATTCCAAAAAGTGTTCGAGGGAGCAGGGGCCGGGACCGGGGAGGGCACCGGCGACGGGACCGGTGAAGGTGTCGGGCTGGGCGACGGTGAAGGACTTGGCGACGGGATCTCGTTGAGGCTGGCAAGGTCGCCGTTCGGGGTATCGGTAATGGGAACTTCCACGCCGGTCGAGCCGACATCCGTTCCTGGCGCATCGGCCCCCGGCTGGTTCTCTTCCCCGCCGGCTTGGCCGGGGATGGTCTGGGGGCTGGTATCTTCATCAAATAAGTAATCCCCGGTAACACCCTCCGGGCGGGAATAGCCTTCGACACCGCTCCCAGGCGTCCAGCCTTCGGTGAATTCCAGGCGCTCATCGCCCGTGGCCGGCGCCGGGTCGGAAACTCCGCCCTGATCATCGGCGGCCGCGGACTGGCCCATGGGAACTTCCTTGACCTCGCCGCTCTCGAGGCTCTGGACGAAACCCGGGCCCCCCTCAAAAAAACATTTCGTGGAGCCCGCGTCGATCGTGCAATACTGCAGTGTGCCGCGCACGCCGCTGATGGCCTGCGGGGTCTTGATCTGAAAGCTCGATCCGCCCTTGATGCCCTCGACGGTGGCCTTGATCTTTCCCTGGGAAACCTCCAAAAGATTTTCGTATTCCCGCGTTTTGGGATCGATGGCGAGCCGGGTCAGCGCCAATTTGGTGTTCGGTTTAAGATTGATCGTATTGCCGTTGTCGAACTTAAGCTCGATGAGGCCGTCCTCACCGGTCTCCACCTGATCGCCGGTGCGCACGATCTGGTTGACGTCGGCGGCGAGGCTCTTACCTTCCTGAAGCAGCAGGACCTTTCCCGAGATCTTGGTGACGACCCCTTCGATCCGCACGGCGCCTTCTTTTCGGGTGATGGTAGGCGGCGGATTGGTGTCCTGTTCAAAGAATTTTTTCTCGAGCGGCAAAAAAGGCCGCGGCCCTTTCGGCGCTTCATCCAGGGGGACCAGAACGCTGTGCCCGCGGGTGATGTCGAGCTTCGGCATCCGCAGCGACGGGTTCATGATGTGCAGGGTCCCTTCGGAAACGAGCATGCCGCTGCTGCCCGCCGAAAAGAAAGCAAAAATGTCGGAGCCCGTGATGGTCCCCTGGGCGTTGGGGGTGTTGATGTTGAAGTCCGCCGCGTCCGCCATCTTCGCGATGATGGTGCGGATCTTGCCGCGCTCGAGCTCGATGGTGGCGGTCTTGCGCTTGTTCTGTGCATCCAGCTGATAGTCGGCGATCTTGACGCGGGAATTCTCCCCGAGGCGCACGACGGAATTGTCGCTGAAGGTGATCTCCGCCTTGGAATTGGATTTGGTGCGGACGCTTTCCCCCACGGAGACCGGGATCGCTTCGCGCGCCGGCACCGCCTTCTCTTCATCCGTGGTGGAGATATCCACCCGGCCTTCGACATAGGTGATCTTCCCCACCTCCTGGGCGAAGGAATACAACGGCGCACTAAGCGCCAGAGATGCGGCAAGGATAAGATTTAAAGTGGTTCGCAATGTCTTTGTCACCATCATAGGATCCTCTTTCGATTTTCCCCCCGTTGAGAGAGTGCTCGCCGATTAGAATTTCACTTCAACGCCCGCACCGTAAACATTGCGGTCGTATTCATAGATCTCGATGTTCGAATTGGTCGCAATATGCGTGTATTGCAGCTGGAACTCCCAGTCCTTGAAGAATTCGTACGCCACCGAAGTCGACCCGGTGTAGACGTCATCCGCGCGCTCCACCCCGAAAACGGTGTGGGTGTTGGAAAAACCCTGAAAAAAGGCGCCGCCGTAAAAATTGAACTTGAGCTTATCGCCGCAAGGGACCTGGGCCAGGGCATTGACCTGATGGCCGAGATATTCCCAGTTGTTGCCCTCGGTCCATTGCTGGTCCAGCGCATAACGGAGATTGACAAAGCCTTTGCGCTTGGAGAAGAAAGTATACCATCCCAGGCCGCCGCCGGCACCATTTCCGTCCCGGTCCTCGTCCGGCGTCGACGGCGTCCAAAGGAAGTTCTTATAGCTGTATTTCGCAAAAACCTGGCCCAGTTGGTTCTCTCCGAAAGCCCGATTATAGACGGCGCTCACCGTGGGCGTGGACAGATAAGAACGATCGTTGACCAGGGTGTGCGTGTAGGTGACGGGAAAGGACAATACGGCGTTCTCGGAATAAAAGCTCGGCTGCACAACGGCCGTGTTGGAAAGCGTGTCGTAAAATCCGAGGTCGTCCTGCTTGGCATAATAGAGAAGGTGCCCCACATTGAGGCCGAACTGCTCGTCTTTCGAGCGAAAGGCATATTGCGTGTTGGTCGTGGTGACCGTGCGCCAGTCCGCGTCATCGGCAATGTTCACGCCGACGGTATCGCTGTCCGGTTTCAAAACGACATTGTCGTCATATTCCCGGAACGTGCCGAAAGAAAAATGCCAGGGCTTGCTGGCGGACTCTTCGCGGCGGTCGAGCGCTTCCATATATTCGGTGGCGAACTTGGCCAGCGGCGAGGAACCTTCCGATTCGACCACGCCCGCGAAGGCCTTGCGCGCGTCCCCGTAGTCCTTGCTCTTAAGATGTGCGATGCCGATCTGATAGTCGGCGGCCTGTTCCATGGAATGGTCGAGCGCCTTGGCGTTCTCGAGGGACGCCACGGCGTCGGTGTGCTTCCCTTCCTTGACCAGGATCAGCCCTTTTAAAAAGGCGATCTGCGCCGGACGGATGCCTTCCTGCTCGGCTTCCGCGATCCACTTCTTTGCCTCTTCCAGTTCATTATATTGGTAAAGGCAGTCGATCAATTCGATGAGCGCCCCCTTGATCTTGGGCGTTTTAGTGACGGCCTCCCGCAGATTGGGGATGGCCAGCCGGTAATTTTGCAGTTGTTTGTAGTCGAGGCCGAGGTAATAGGCGGCGAGGGTGGAATCGGGTTCCTCTTGACGGGCCTGCTCGAGGACCGGAAGCGCTTCGTCGAAATTCTCGTGCTTGTAAAGCCCGATGCCGCGCTCAAGGGTCGGGTTCAGGGGCTCGTTTTCAGGGAATGATGTGATGGGGAATGAAAAAAAGAACAGGCACGCCGCCAGCATCGCAACAATTGACCGTTTGGGTAGCAATTGATCCTCCTTAAACAATGCTTAAGAGACAGGTCTGGTTTGTCCCCTGCGGATGCGGTTACCGGGATGTCGTAGAGATCAGGCGCAGGACTAAAAGTCTTTGGATTTCAATGGCTTTGGCACTAAAGAAGACGAACTTCTAATCAGGAAACAACGGGGGATAGGATAACATACGAGGAAAAGAAAGTCAAAGAATTTTCTGGATGGAGCGGCAGCGGCAAAGCAGCGACCCCGCCGCGAAAAGGGAGAAAAGGGAAAAGGGGACAGGCTGCTTTTCCCTGAGGACCGTTCGGGAAAAGCAGCCTGTCCCCTATCTTTTGTCTATCACTACCAAGGAATTTCCTTGCGGTCGCGAAAGAACTTCCCGCGGGGGCCATTATTGGGAAGAGTCGCGAGCCAGACCGCCGTGTCCGCCCCCTCTTCGATCGAGCGGGTGGCGCCGGCGCC
>JAHFFX010000011.1:0-23886 GCA_023247755.1 Candidatus Omnitrophota bacterium
TATTCTTGACCTCGGCCAGGGTGGTCGCCGTGAACGCGGCCTGAGAATGCACATTGATGTGATTCTGGATAAGGTTATCAATGATGATCTGAGAATGGGCGGACCGCCCGGGCGATTCACCGGCCACGGCCGCTACCCGCCGGCTGTCGATAAAACTGATATCGCCCAACTCCACCTGGTGGATCATCTCCAAGCGCACCACCGTACGGGAGGAGGTGAACCGCGATCCCCGGAAGTGAAGCGGGATGAACTGGCCTTCTCTGATGACGTCCCAGCTGCTGTGCACGTCCCGGCGATCGAACAGCTCGGGCGACCCGTTAACGATGCCCCGCATCAAATCCATATTGATCCGCTCAAAGTGGATCAGCCCGAGAACTTCCACGATCCGGACCAGGATCGAATCGATGTTCCTCCCTCTTGAATCGATGATAACCTGGGCCAGCAAGGACCGGTTCCTGGTTCCCACCCCCAACTGTTCGAAGAATGTTCTGATCTTTCGTTCCGAATCGGTATAGAAATTGATCTTAAGATCGTCCCGCCTTGCCGCCATCGCCAGAGGGGCTAATAATAAAATGCTTATTAGGGAAAGCGCCCCGGGCCCCGAAAGCGACAATCCGATATGCGACACCATCGACACGAGCGCAAGAAGGCTCAACAGGCCCAGGAGATCAAGGCCCGGAAGGCTCAAGTAACGCGGCTTTGAACTTGCCGGGACGATGGACGTGGCGTTCGCAAAACGTTTTCGATCCTTCAACTGCAGAGATTCGCCCAGATAGACCGGATGAAAGGCGCTTAGGATCTTCTGGGACATCGGCAGGACCTCGAACAGTTTTCTTTGCGCCGGCAAGCCGCGGAATATGCCGTAGGCGTTGCGGTCAACGAACGCGATCGGGGTCTTCCCGTCAAGGGCGCTTGCCTTTTTCCCTATATACGCATTGGGCCCGTTCTCCGGGTTCACGGGATAAAACCCGTACGCCCGCTGCAAGACATCCGATAGCACCACGTTCCTGATGTAGCGATGGGCCCTGGTAACCTGCGGGAATGTTCCAAAGAACAGGTTCAGCAGCGGATACAAAAGATGCCGGCCTCTTATCTCCTCACGAATGAAGGCCCCGCGAAGCGCCGGCCGCCGATCCCGATTCCCGGTCGCTATGGCATATACGAACGCATCCGGAATATATTCCACGAACCGGTCCGTGGTCTCATAGTTCCTTGTGAACAACGATTGATGCAGTTCAAGATCCAATCTAAGGAAGTGCTCGTGCTGCGTCGGATAGACGCGGTATTCCTGCCCGTCGATCTTCACGATCCAATCGAACATACCGGTCCTTCGGGAAGGATCGTTACGGGATATTCTTGCCGTACCGAGAACGGGAAGAATGAACATCCCGGCCCAAAGCGCCAGGACCCAGACGGAAAGGCCCCCGAAGGCGCGCATCTCTTGCCCCCGCCCCGCCGCCGTGAGCTTCTCGCGGAGCTGCTGCAGGAAGCGGTTGGCGCCGGCGTCGCTTTCCAGTTGTTCCTTTACCGGCGCAACGGCCAGCGCCCCCGATAACATTCTTACGATGCCGGGATAATATGTGGCGACGGTTCCCGCATCGTTCTTGGCCAGTAGAGCCTTGAGTTCCGCGATCATGGCGGAAGAGGACTGTCCCGCCTCCAGGACATCGAGGAGCTTAAGGGCCAGGTAAGGCACCGTTTGATCGCTGTTATACTGAACGGACAGTTTGAACAGCGGCCGGGCCGCGGCGTTCTTTGCCGCCTGCAAATGTTCATCACCGGACTTATTGAGGACATCTTTGAGCCATACCGCATTGGTTTTATTGATCTCATGGAAGAGCGCGTTCGCCTCTTTGATGGCGTTGAGACGGGACGCGTACACCAGGCCGGAAAGGGCCTTGAGGACAAGATCGTCTTTGCCGATGTATTTTTGGGCCTGCTTGAGTAGGTTCATGGCCCGCTCATGCGCCCACTTTTCTCTATTGCCTTGCGTGTCCACCAGGATCCGGGCGAATTCGATGAGGATGCGCGGCGTGTGGCCCTGGCCGGACACGCCGCCGTCGCGGGTAAGAGTAAATTTGCCGTTCTTCAAATGCTCCTCGGCTATTCTCGAAATCTCGTTGCGGGAGAGGTCCAGCAGAACCGACCCCTGGCCCTGAGGCATGACAATGACGTTGTAACCGCTGCTGTATTCCTCGCCGACCTCGGCCGGGATCCCCATGAGCATAAGGAGCATCAATCGTATCTGTGCATCCAGCGTGGCGCCGGTGGCCCTTTCAAGACCGTTCTTCTTCGTATCCGTCACCAAAACGTATTTTGCCTCTTCCACTCCAATGGCCTCGGCGAGAATATAGTGCCGCAGGTCGCTGTAGATATCTCCGTACAGAATGGCGGACGGATTCTTCGGATTGTACGTGCCCACCAGATGCGTCTGCAAGGCGTCGTTGAACAACTTAATCCTTTCATAGTCGGCGAGAAAGGCGTTCATTTCGGCCGCATCCCGCGGAACCTGCCGGTAGATCTCATCCAGTCCGGCCATGGCCCAAACGGACCCCAAAGTGTCGGCGATCAGATCGAGCGGTATGTCCGCGGTTTGGGAATATCCCAATTCCTTGAGGATCTTGACCAGCTTGGGGCGGAGAGTCAGGAAGGTGACGGTGGTCACCGGCAGGTTCCGGAGGCGGTCCGCTGCTGTCTGCTGCCCTGGCCGCCTCTGTGCCTCGAGTCGATCGATGGCGACCTGTTGAGTGAGCAGCGCGACAAGAACAAGCCCCACCAGACGCCGTCGGGCAGAGAGAATGAAGCGCAGGCCTGCAATCATCGCGCCGGCCAGGATCATGACCATAAACACATTTACCAAGACGGAGGCGGGAAGTTCGCTTTCGGTAGCCTTACGCTCCAATCGTTTATCCAGCCATTTTTCCAGATCGAAAATCCGCCGGGACCGGTGCGGCTTAATCTCGATTATGGAAACCGACGTGCTGGGATCCCCGTGAACCAACGGCACCTTCCGATGCTTCGGTGAGGACTCGACCTCCCAGATATCGGGAATGGACTCCCTCATCCTGCTTTCCGTCCATAGGTATTTCATCGCCTCGGCAATGCCCTGCGCTGTTGCGGCATCAAGGGCTCCGGATATTTTGATGACCCAGAAGAGCCCCTTGCCTTTCGCCTTAAGGACTTCGGAAAGCCCCAGGATGGCCAGGCGGTTGACCCAGAAATGGATGCCGGCATCGAACATGAACCGGCTGTCCGATTCCCCGGCGGCCTCACTGGCCATAATGGTATTGTTGAAAATGACATAGTCGAAACCGTGAAGCAGCTGCGGATATTCCGCGATAAGGTCGTTGTAAAGATTGCTGGGAAGCAAAGTGATCCGGCCGGCAACGTTGGACCGCTCCTGGGAAACATTGAACCGGGCGATCTCGATGGCTTCCGGCAGGATATCCGTCGCGTAGACATTTGCGCCGGCCTGCGCCAGGGCGATGGCCAACACTCCGGAGCCGGTCCCCAGGTCCAGGACTCTCTTACCTTTAAACATCGCTCGGTTTTTCGTGATGAACCTCAGGAACTCCCTGGTGAAACGATTTCGGGACGGGGAAAGAACATTTTTGGAATACCACATCCTCCGATGAAGCAGCGGAACATAAGTCCAATTCCATCCCGCCTTGGCACTTCCCGCCGCCCTGGCCATCCCGAAGGCCGCAACGACCATCAGCAGGCCGAACGCTCCGGGGAGAACCAGCATGGGGACATTCCCGGCATCCGCCCCGGCCGATTCGCCGGACGGTCCCAGCTCATCCTCTTCCAGGAATCTCTTCAAACCCTGATCAACATCATCCTGGGTCAGAGCCGAACCTTTCTTGGTGATCCTCCATGACCTGCCGCCCGCCTGGTCGTTGACAATGACGGAATTGTCGATGAGGATGAGGTCCTTATGATTGGGTAAGCGGTGCCGGTGGAGCAGTTGGAACAACTGGGCATCCGCCGCCGCGATGTGTCGTTGTACGGACTCGGTGTTTATCTCTCCCGGCTTGATTTTCCTGGTATCCGACTTATACGCATAGTTGATCTTGAGCCCGCCCTGCTCGTTGCGGCGGACCATTAAGCCGACGTCCCCGGGCAATTCATGGAATATCTCCAGCAAATGTAAGGCCATGATCCCTCTGGCTTTCTCATCTTCTTGGGTCCAGATCCTCGCATCCTTGATCACGGTCACCGGATAGATCTCATCGGCGACCTTCTTTACGAGGGCGTCCAGCCGGGACAGATCGAGGACGGCGCCTTCTTGCGCCCGCTCTTTCAGCGTGGCGGCGTAGGCCCTTTCGAACTCTGAACGCAGCACCGTGCGGACAAAGTGGATCCAGGCCCTTTCCGCCGCCACCTGCAGGAGCGGCTCCTGATACATCGGGAGGATGCGATCGCCCAACTCCATGAGCAGGTGATCACGCACGCTATCCTCAATGGAGAAGTGGGTCTCCTGGGTCCGCCGGACCATCGCGTAATGGATAGCCTGCAGATCGATCCCGAATTCATCAGGGAAGGCGAGGCGTTCAGAATCGACCACCACCGGCGATCTCGTAAGGACCTTGACCGCCACCAGCTGCCCGGGCTGGTCGTTGATCAGGACCGGTTGCGCAGGCTCGATCTCCATCAGGAACCTCAGCTGGAGAACCTCCTCTTCGGTCCTCGAGGTGATGAGTCCGTCAAAGATCTCCGCCATATCATCGTCCTGCGGCATTTTCATGAAGAACCGTGAGCCGAAACTGTAGAACGCCACTTCGGGCGAACCGGCAAAGAAGAGCGCGATGGCGGCGGGTCGCTGGTCGAGGAAATTCAAGTTCAGTAACGTCCGGAAACGCTCATCGAGTTCGAGGAGGTTCATGCCCTCCGCATTGCCGTACATCCGCTCTTTGAGGAATTGCGCGTAACTTCTCCAGAACGCGGCCGTCATCTGGACCTCCCAGATGCTTGTAAAAGGATGCTTCCCGGGCAGATAGTCATGCTTCAGCATCCGGACATGCCGGGGGCCGCCCATCAAATGCATATCCTCGTGCAACAGGACCCACAGGAACGGATTAAGATATTCCGGGGAGTGGATCAGGAAACGCAACACATCGATATGGATATAAATGGTGGATCGGGGAGTGCTGACCGTTGCATCCCTGGTCTGCCAGCCGGCATGCGCCAGGATGCGCGCGGAAGAGAACAACGAATGTTCGGAAAGAACTACGACATAACGATGATCCAGAAGGGATCGCTTGTTCTCCTTGGTCAACGTACGGGAGTTGACGATGAGCTCCCGCAATAGCGGCAGGCCCAGATTGAGGACCGTCAGCGCATCGGAACGGGCCAGCTGCTGGTTCAGAACTTCATGGGCCAGGGAAGGAGAAGGCAGGCGGTCGAAGCCTTTCAATAAAATTCCGGCAAGGCGGTCCCGGTCGCCGGAAACAACGGCGGCGCTGAAGGACCGTAAGAACGTTTTGGAAAGCCGCGCCGCCACGGCCCCGCCGCCAAAGATGGCCGGACGCAGCGCTTCACGGACCTGGTCTTCGTCGACCGATGCCAGGCTGCGGTTGTCGCGGCGGCCTGCGGACCCGCGCGCGGCGGCGAGGAACAGACCGGACAGGTAACTCAAGACGCTTAGAATGATCAGGGAATCAACACCCAGGAAGACATCGGACAGCAGTTCGGCGGGGGAAAGTTTTATGTCCTGATAGTATTCGAGCGGCGGAGCGCGGTTAGGGATGGTCATCCAGTCCAGGTGCTCCACCAGGATCAGACCCGTTTCTCTATGCACCGGCCAGATGGGAAGATCTCCCAGGGTCAGGTTCGCCGGAAGCTCCCACTTGCCGAACAGCCGAAGCCGGTGCTCCCGCCGGATCTGCTCGATATAATGTCCCTTGGCCGCCCACTCCAGCGGCGATTGATAACGAAGAGAGGTCTTCAGCCAGTCCCACCGGGGGATCTTATCGCCGATGAGATATTCTTTCAGCTCTTCGAAGCGGAACCCGGAGGTTCGGGCCAACTCTTCCATGATCTTGAGGATGTAATCTTCCCGCTGGATCTCGCCGGCATAGTTCAGGATAAAGGCGACGATCTGCCCCAAAGTAAGTTCATGCCGCAGCTTCATGAAACGGCTGTATTCTCCAAATTCCTTCAATATGATCGTCAACGGCGCATCCATGAACAGCCGGTGTTCGCTGGCCCATTCGAAGAAGCCCCGGCCGAAAATGCTCTGGGCATTGAGATCCTCCGGGATGCCCAGCTCTTTCATGAGCCGTTCAATATCCCCGCCTCGCCAGACCCCTCTCACTTTTCTCGGCGGCACAGACCGGTCCGCCTCGGACCCAGTGGAGGCGAACAGCGAATTCCCCAAATTCGGGACGAAGGACATCAACAATACCGCCAACAAGGCGGCGCCGGGGAACAGGGATGGAAGTTCCGCGCCCTCGGCATCCCGGACTCCCTCCTCCTTCAGCGGGACGACGGAGATCTTCCCTTCGGCGCTGACCGCGATCGACTGATAGGTCGTCGACTGCTGCCCCTTGGCCACATTGTCCGTCTTGAGAATGAATTTCCTGCGAAGGTCCGTTGCTTCGATCCCCTGATAAATGAGCGTATGCTCACGGCCGCTCGAGGAGGATCCCATGGTTTGCGCGGGAAGCAAGGGTTGGAACTTCCTGAGGGACTCCATTAATCGAACGGACCTTTTATTAAGCGCAGCGTAACGCAGCTCTATCGGTGCGGACCATTCGTTCGGTTCATCGATCCTGCTGATATCGACCTCCAAGCTCTTCCCTCGGTAGTTACGGACCGCCGCCAAAGCGCCATCCACTTGGCTGATAGCGTCCGAGAATTCTCCATGGATCCTCACCAGGGCCGGATAGGGGGTCCGATCGGGGAAGGTTTTATCAGGGTTAACGGTATTATCAAGCCAGGTGAGCAGAATCTTGCCGCGGAGCTCTTTCGTCAGTTGCCACACGGCCTTATCGTAAAGCGCCCGTTCTTTCACGGCCTGATTAAGGCTGCGGTCAAGCTCCTTGCGGATCTTTTCCAGCTCAGTTAAACGGCTGTCCCAGGCATCGAGGGCGGCGGTGGGGCTGGCGGGCAACTGGAACACCTGCACCGCCGGCGGCTCCTGGGGCCTTGCGCCCTGCCCGATGGCCTCCGGCGTTTGGGCGGCGGCAAAAGGACCGAGAAAGACCAGCCCCAGCGCCGCGATCAGGGCCGGTCTTCCCGCGCTGCGCAAGAAGTTGAACGCTGTCGCCGCGAACCTCAATAACAGCACAAGGGCGACCACGGTCATCCCTTCGAATGAGAAAAGCCGGGTGGCGTGCGAATCCATTCCCTGCACGGATATGATTTTACTGCTGATGGCCAGGATCAATTTCTCCGATGAGAACACGGCGGCCAAGAGATCCCGCCAATAGGGCCAGCAAGATAGTGGCTCTCCCGTTCGGGCATCGACCACCTGCGACAACGCGGCGCCACCGATGAAGAGCCTCCGGCCGTCCGCAGAAACGGCCAAAGCGTGGACCGATCCTTCATGCTGCGCAAACCGGACCGCCTGGCCGGTCCGGAGATCCCATTTGCGGACGATCCCATCGCCATGTCCGGAAAGCAGCTGCCTGCCGTCCGCGGAAACCGCCAGCGCCATGACCGCCTCACCCTGGACCTGGAAGGTCCGCAGCAATTGACCGGTGAGCGCGTCCCCTTGGTGGATCGCCCCCATAAGGTTTCCGAAGAACACCGTTCTTCCATCGTGAGAGAACGCTGCGGAATCGATCAGGCTCCGGCTCTCAAAGGTCGTCCAGGCTTTTCCAGACCGAAAATCCACCACCTCAAGGATCGTATCGCCTTTCTTCAAGGCCAATTCTCCGCCGCCCGGCGCTGCGGCAAGGATCATATCGGCATTACGGCCCTCACCCAACAGCGCCCCCGTTTCCGAATCCAACAGCAGATGTTTCTCTTCCGGGCCGCGCGATACCAGAAGTTTGCCCTCCGGCAACAGGGCTATGGAGGAAATGTCTCCTCCAATGAGGTCAGCCAAGATCGTCTTCGCCCGGAAGCTCCTGCCGCCTGGGCGGATAACATGGATATTGCCCTCCGTCTCCTTCGGAAGAATGATGTCCCGATACAAACGTTCCGGCACTTTCGCTCCGTCAAGATCGGCGAAGTAGGGATCGAGTTCCCCCCAATGCCGCACGTTGCTGAAATCAAGGCCGCGCAAGTCCAGACCGGTCAAGGTTCTCCTCGTCAGATCAACGGCCGGCTTGCCTTTTCCAAGCAGGCGGCGTAATGCTTCCTGGTTCGCTTTTTGCCAGCGCTCCACCTTCTCGACACGACCGTCCAATTCCGATATTCCCTTGTCCAGATAACGATAAAACTTCAGATACGGCGTCCAGGAAGAATACCGCACGATCATTCCGCGCAGATCATAGACCGCTTTTCCCTGCCTGGCGTAACCGGCCACGACAACGGCCGTCAAGGCATCGTTCGATTTCATGGCGATCTTGATGGGAGAGATCAGTTCAAAGGCCGCCACGGTCTCCTGCGATTTAATGATCCGTCCTTCCCGGACCGTGAACGGGACGTTGAAGAGCTTGATCTTGTTTGCCCTAAAGGCCTTCTTAAAGGAGGTCTCTGAAAAAGCACAACACGGATGATTGACGTTGTCATGCAATAAGCGCGCATCGATCCGCAGCGCGTCATTGAGCACCGCTGCCGACATCAACACCAGCACCATCATCGATCCGAACCCCAGGAAGTTCAGGCTGAAGCCGGGGCTCGTTCCTTTAGTGCCACGCCGCCGCTCATTCCCTTGTGAGGCCCGCAGATCCTTCCAAGTCGCGTTGAAGACTTCCCGAAGCATCTTGGTCAACGGATCCCGGGAACCGACCTTCCATAGCGGTTTCGCCTCGGCCATGGACCTCTGGATCACTTGCGACAGATCAGCCACCATGTCATAAGCCGCATGAGGGTTCCTTAACTCCGCCAACGATCCCGCGTCAAGATAGGTGACCAAATGGTCGCGCATGAATTCCTTCCTGACCCCCAGATCCAGAATCGTGTAAGCATAGTAGTTGTTCAACGCGTAATACACGTCCCTGATCAGATAACCGAAGGCCTGCTCCTTCGGCATTTCCAGCAGAATTCTGGCATCGGTCTGGTCACGGACATCGAACGAGGGATAGACCAGGTTGTGCAGATGAAGGTTGCCGTGGACATAGAAGCGGTTATAGGCGCGCAAGGCAGCGGCATGACGATGAATGATCCGGGTGATCAACTGCTCCGCTTCGTCATAGGGCATATGCCGATTTATAAGTTTGTTCAAAGTATCGTTGAAAACGGCGCCGCTGCGCTGGTCCTGGGCTTCGGGAACGGCAATGACCACGACGCCCAACTCATGGCCGGCCGGATGCTTATTCTCAAGGAACCTGGCCAGCAGGACCGGCAGATTATGCACGGGCACCGCCTGGTTGAAGAACGCATGCCGTCCCACCCGGTATTCCGTCTCAGCGAGGTGGTAACTGAGGGCATCCAGCAGTTCATCAACGACCGGACGTTTAAAGGCGACGCCCTTTTCATCAAATTCCAGATGCGCCTTGCCGGCCGCACGCACCATGTTCGCGTATTCTTCGGTATGCAGTCTTTCAATAATGTCGAACGTTTCCGCCTTTTCGGTTTTGACGAACGGGGTCCCCTTGGCGACCAGCGCGCTCATGGTAACGTCGTTGATCTCCATCGGTCGCGCCATAGGAATTCTCATGCCCCGGCCGACGATCTCCTGATAATCGATTCCCTGCCGCGAAGGCTGCCGGACGGAATTACGGTAGATGGCGATGACGCGTTTGACCTTCTCTGATATTCCGCGATTACCGCGTTCAGCCAGCGCAAAGAACTCTTCATCTTCTAGAATGCGCGCCGGCCGCTCCACGGTGCCTTTCCTGAGGATCAAATCCTTGAACTGGTCATCATTTATTTTTTGCGCCATCCCAACCGCTATCGCCAGCAGCATCGCGCCCAGCCCCGCCAAATCACCCGGCCCGATCGCGCTGAAGGACTCACCGGAAACGATCACTTTCCCCTGCGCCGTTCCGGCCTCACGTTCAAAGATATTCGGGAACAACGTCCTCGTCTCCTTCCTTAATTGCCGGATCATCTCTTGAGAGAACATGGTATGGATGACTTCCATGCGTTCGGGGCCGCTGCGTCTTTGGAGAAAAGCCGGATTGTTGCGGTAGATCTGCCGGACGATCGCCTGGGCCGCTTCCTCCGTCGGGCTTAATTCCGCCGGACCGCGGTACAGGCGATAGATCAACCACGTCGGCGTATATTCCGGGTCCGGTCCGAGGTCCACCAGCGCGCTCAAGACCCGATAGTCCCGCACTTGCGGCGGAGTGAACATCGGATGATGGACGACGCCCCGCGCAAAGACCACATAAGGATCGGGATATTTGCGGGCGAGCGCTGCGATCTGATGGTTCAAGATGCCCTGGTCCTGTCCGACGATATAGTTGATGAACTTCTCTTCCGGCCGGGCCAAAGGAGATCTGTTGTTCAACTCAAGGGCGTAGTCCACATGTTTAAAGTGTGTGGACAGATCGGTATATTCCTTCACCGGCCGGACGATCTTCCGATGTTTCTTCACCAGTTCCTGCAGGACCCGGTCATACTCCGACTGGCCGATCTGTGAGTATAATCCCACCAGAAAATGACCTTCCCTGATCTCTCGCGTCATATCTCTTTCCCAGTCCTGGAAGGCTCTCCTCAAGATCCTCTGGTACTTGTTCCTCTGCGGTGAGATGGCCTGAAGCAAATTGCGGCGCCCCGCCGCGGTGTCGAGCATCTGATCCACCAATTTGGGATAATCGACGCGCTCTTTGATGAATATGAGGGGTCGCCCCTCCCGTTTCGCCGCGGCAATGATCACCTCGATGGCCTCAACGATCGATTGCGCGTGGGTCCTGCCGAAATGCTCCTGGAAGAATACGATCACGTCAATGCGGGAACGCTTCCCGCCCGGCAAGAAGCGCCGGGCCTGCCCGGCCTCGATGAATCGCTCGATGTTCTCCGGCAGGATGGCCAGGATGTACTCCCGCGCTTTTATCTGCCGCTCCAGCATCCC
The DNA here is from genome assembly GCA_023247755.1 of Candidatus Omnitrophota bacterium. Classification (GTDB taxonomy): domain Bacteria; phylum Omnitrophota; class Gorgyraeia; order Zapsychrales; family JAHFFX01; genus JAHFFX01. Next base: position 11,132 of record JAHFFX010000011.1, read on the forward strand.
GTTGAAAGAGCTGCTGCGGGCCATGGCCAGCGCAAAGAGCGCCAGCAACAGCGCTAAAGGCTCCGCCGCCAGGGTCGATAACGCGCCGACATTCTCGATCGGCTGCGTTTTCCGGGAATTGCTTGCGATGCGGTCCGGATCGTCAACCCGCGGACGTTGCGGCGCCGGCGGCGCCGGAACATCGATCCGGGAAATGATCCGCTGCAGAGCGGCGAAGACATACTGATTCCAGAGCGGCCGGCGAAGGCGCCATTCCTGAAGGGTGAGATGGATCTTCAGCACGGCTTCCAGGGTCTCGAGCGAGGCCAACAGGTCCTTGTCTCGCCCGACGAGGGAGCGCTCCAGATCCCGCTTCAGTCTTTTCCAATCACGGCTCGCGACCAGGTCCTGTATCCGCTTGATCTGGGCAAGACTTAGATCGCCGTTGCCGGCCTCAGGCGAGCGCAGGATCTCTTCAAAGGACGCTTTCATCTCTTGGAGGAATTCATCCTTGTCAAAGCTCAGCCAATCCACCGCTGCGACCGCGCCGGCGACCGCCCCCGCCGCTCCCAGGACAATGAGAACCCGGCGGCTGATCGAGCGTTCCTTCTCCGGCAGGATCTTGACCAATCTTACCCGGATGGCGCTGAAGTCGGTGATCGAATATGTTCCCAGGTTGGCTTTTTGAGAGGCGCTACGGGAGGTTCTTCCAAAGTATTCGTTGATGGCGAGCACTTCCAGGGCGGACCGGAGTTCCTTTTCTTCCTTGAACTCTCCCCGCAAACGGTCCACGATGGCAAGGGAAGTGAAATAGATCTCGAGGGAAGCTTCGTCCTTAGATATTTGCGAGAGCATCGGGGGCGCGCGCGCCGGCTCCGGCGAGAGCACAGCATACTGGACCGGGACCCCGGCGCCGGGAACGATGATCCCCTGGAATACGCCCTCCGCAAGCGGACGAAATTCGCCGGAAGCGATGGCCTTTTGAACGCTCGAGATATCGTCGTTGCGGCGCAGGGCGGCCATCAGCGGGATCAACAGCAACAGGACCGCCATAGCCGCATCGCCCAGAAGCAGCTGCTCAGTTTGGCCGCTCGAGGAAGATCCCCCGTCCGCAAAGCGCATTTCCGCGGCGACCTCGAGCTCTTTCTCAAGTTTCTTCTCAAGCAGCTGGAAATTGATCCCCGCGGGAGCGGCGAACTTAATGACCATCTCCGCCAGGGATTCTCCCGGGACCTGGACGACCTTTAACGTCTCGATGCTGACCCGAAAATTCGGATCCGCCAGGATCTCGGCCACATCGGTGATGAACCCGACCCGATTCTTGGCCACGATGGTGAGACGTCCCGATATATCGCGGGCCTCCGATTGTCCTTGCTCGTCAAAATTGAGGCTCTGGATGTCCTTTTCAATCGCCTCACGGACCGACCGCAGGTCCTTGCGGTTCGCCGTGACCCGGATGTGCGCAACACCCTCGCCGGCGACCAACGGAGGAATATCAATGCCCGTAAGATTGACGCGATGTTTGCTGAAAATGGCCGCGACCTCCCGGGCCAGACCCACGCGGTCCCTTGCCCGGATCTCGAAGAGGATCGCTTCATTGCCGATGAACTCCTCTTTCAGTTCGACCTTCCGGATCCTTGCTTTGATGTCCCGCGGCGGGACCCGCCCCGTCCCGATGAGGAACAGCAAGACCTCCACCGTCCCGAGATTCCGGACAGCCTCATGGTGGCGGGCGGATCTTATCGTTTCGCTCAGGTTTGCGCCAGCGGCGATCTCCGCCAACTGGCTCCGGATGCCGGCGTCGGAAGCATGGACGCCCGCCATCTCCAGATGCAATGCCCCTTCTTCCACCACCAGCGGCAGAACATCGCGGCTGACCTGGATAAGGCCGGCAAGACCCAGGGCCTCGGTCAGGGCGCGGATGTCCTTGAAGTTAAGTTCCTGGACCAGACGGGAGAGCAAGTTCCGGACTTCGGGTCGATTGGCGACGAGTCCGAGGAGATCCAGTTCCTTTTGTCCGCCGGCAAAAGCATCCTGATGGAATCTATGGACCTGGCTTGAGCTCCCCCGGGGCGTCATCAGGATCCATTTGCTGCGGGGCGACTGGACCAGGGGTAGCATATAACGGACCCATTCCTCCGCGGTGTGATGCCGGCGATCGACCGCTTCGAATATTTCTCCTGAATGCAGTCTGGTCTGCTCCGGCCCGGCAGGGCCCCGCGTAAAGGCCTGCCTTCCCTGTTCCTGTCCGGACCGGATGCGGAAGACGGTACCCACTTCGTTGGGCTGCAATACATCCACCTGCGGAAGGGCCATGAGATCAACCAGGATCGAGCCGGCCGGCAAGCGAAGCCAATGGATGATCTCTTCCGGAGATAACAAATGGCGCAGCTTCCTTTCCCGGCCCAGGACCCCGAGGTGAACATATCCGCGCAAATGTTCGAAGATCGCCTGCAGGTCCTCTTCATATCGTCCCGTACGATCGATGGGATAGCTCGTCAAGACCTGCAGGCGTTCGGCCGGATCTCCGAACGTCTTGAGGAATCGTTTCGTGCGGTAGATCCATTTCGGTTCGTTGCCGAACACTCGCCCTGACCACTCGTCCCTCTTGAGGAACTCTCGGGAGAAGAACTGGAATTCATACGGCCGCTCCTGCGTCGTATAGATGACCTGCATGTGTTCGCCCGGGATGCGTCCCTTGCGCGGATCGAAGTTCGACTCCGTATCGGGCGGGAAGAATCCCCTAACCAGCTGTTCGACCATGATGAAGCTCTGCCACCAGTCCGCGGTGGCCGGCTGCCGGTCGAAAATGACCTTGAACGTGAAGAAATCTTTCAGATCTGGGACGTCCTGATATTCCGGCTTTTCCGGAGATTCGAGCTTCTCATAAATGGAATAGAGCCGCTTGACCCGGACGATGACCTCAACGTCGCTCAGGCCCGCCTGCGACAAATAATCGTTCAGGGCCGAGGCAAGGACCCGGGCATGCTCATAAATCTCCGAGTGAGTGGCAAATCGCAGGAAATTCGTTTCCCTGGCTTTCAGTTGGGAGAACTCCTTCGGCTGGCTGACCTCGAACGCCAGATCCCCTAAGTCGTCCGCCGCATCGTTGAGCCCCAGCATGGACGCCAGCGGCACGAACACGAAACGCACCCCGTTGACCACTTGCTGCTCGTAGTGATTCAATTGCACCCGGCCTTCGGCCTTCAGATGGGCCCGCAGATCGATCAGCTGCCTCATCTTTTCGAAGAAGACCAGCCTCAGGAGACCCGAATCGACGGAAACCCTCCCCTGTCTGCCCAGCCGGGTCGCCATCTGAATGATCAGGCTCATCATGAATTGCAGGTGGTTGGTGCGCACCGGCCGGGTATAAGGAAGATTGACGATATCGTACAATCGTTTCTCAGCATGCTGCTTCTGTCCCCAGGAAAGGCCAGCAAAGAAGTCGGTGTACGCGCGTTGCAGATCGGCGGCGAACCGTTCATTGTACCCGGCGCCGGTATCCGCCATCAGCGCGGCGAGGACAAGCAGGAGCACTCCCAGCTCTCCGAAAAGCAACGCAGACTGGGTTTGATCGGATTTATTGCGTGCTGGAGAGGTCTGGGAATAGCGACTGCTCAGATGCAACCGCTCCAGCACCCGGCCCAGGTTTAGTCGACGAACCGCCCAGTGACGGAACACCTGCGGACGATCATGGCGATCTCCTTTTTGAGCCAGCAGGCTGAGATAAAGCTCCTGATAGGATCGGACCGACTGGTCCAGGCCGAATTCGGACAAAGCCAGATCGTGGGCCCGCTGAGCGTACCCCTGCCGCATCGCAACATCCTGAATCAAACCGACAATAGCGCCGGCCAACGCCGCGGGATCCCTCGCCGGAACGATCCGTCCGGCCTCTCCCAAGGTCGCCATAATGCCTCCCAGATCGGTGGCCACAACCGGCAGACCCGAGGCCATCGCTTCCATCAGGACCAGCGGTTGCCCTTCTTGGAGAGAGGGCAGGACAAAAATGTCCATCGCCCGGTAATAGGCCGGCAGTTGGGCGTGCGTGCGCGCCCCCGGCAGGGTGATCCTTTGCCGCACCGCTTCCGGCAGCTGCGAGCGCAAGGCCTCAAGTTCCCCGCGCAGTTCGCCTTCGCCCAGAATGATGATCCGGGCGTCCGGCACGGCGCTGAAGATGCTCTCCGCGGCCGCGATCAAATAGGCATGACCTTTGTTGGGATGCAGGCGGCCGACCGCGCCGATGACAAAATCATCCTCCCCTGCCCCCAGGGACCGGCGGACGGATGAAACGGTCCCTTCAACCGGTTCACGGGTGAATAATTCAAGATTGATGCCGTTGCGGATCACATGGGTCCTGGCGGGATCGATCTTCAGGACCGCAAGATGGACCGTCTTTTCCGGTTCGGTGAGCGCCACAAAAGCATTGTTGTGGCGTAAGGCAATCCGCGAGAACAATTCGCTCAGGTATCCCCAGACGAGATCATCGAGCGAGCGGATCGATTTGGGCAGCGAATTCGGATAATTCTGATACGTGGTCATCACCGGGATCCCCAGCCACCGGAGGATCATCAACTTGGGCAGCGAAATGAATCCCTGCGGCATGTGGTTGTGAACGACCTGCGGACGGATCAGCTTGATGAGATGATAGTACGCCAGCGCCACTCGAGCGTATTGGTTGAGGGTCCAGGCCATTTTCAGGATACGTATGATCGTATAACGATTGACCAACCCTGCTCTTCTGGACCCGCGGGCGGACTTAAAGATGAACTGGATGCCCCGGGCTCTGGCCTGTTCGATCTCGGCGTCATATTTCACCGGCGTGTCGCGAGTATAGAAAATGAACTGAAAGACGTTGTGATCCGCGGCGAGAGCCAGGTCCAGGGCGACCTTTTCGGCCCCGCCGGGCGAAGTCAGGGAAGCGATATCCAGCAGGACGCGGACCTTGCCGTTGTCGAACCGGGCCTGGTCGACCTGGGAGAACAGGGACCGCGCCTTGCGTCTGGCAACGATGCGCCAGCGGGCCCCGATCGCCACGACCAAGAGCCCGATCGCCGCTCCAATGCCCAGCGCTCCGATCAGGCTGAAGCTCTCTTCTCCCCTGGCCGTTCTGTCCTTGACCTGGATGCCGGTAAGCTTCTCCAAGTCACGGATGATAAGACCCATCCGGCTCATGATGAATTCTCGGTTATCTATCATCTTGCTGATATCCACCGCGAAGGACTGCAGAGACTTGTGCATAGCGCCCGACATCCTGGCCGGACGATCGAAGCTCAGGGCATTGTTCGCCAGCATCATCACCTGCAGGAAACGCAGGAAGAACAGTATGTCGAGCGGCCGGTCCTCCACACGGAAACGCCGGATGTGCCCCAGAACAAAAGTCGTGGACCCGATCTCCCGGTCCCACTGGGAGCTTTCGAATTCGAACGGCTTCTCGCCGGTCCGGCTGGTCTCAGCGCCGCTTCTGGAAAGATATTTCTGCACGATCGCATCCAGCGCCGCCAGAATTGGTTCGGCCATAATGCGTCCCTGGACTCCTAGTTGAACGTGCAGGCTGTCGACATCAGGCCGCTCTTTGAGGAATTTCTGCAATTGCACAAATTGTCCCTCTGCCGTGAAGGTCGGCTTGAACTCCTTCACATTCAATTCTGTTTCGAGCTCAAGCCATCCTCCACCGACCGGTTCCCGGGCCTTGTTCAATGTTTCCCAGATGCTGATCCTGACCGGCGGCAGGAGCTTCATGGCCTGCATGTTCCGCTGAGTGCTTTCCGCAGCTTCCAGCATCCAAACCCCGTCCAGATCAAATTGGGTCAGACCCACCGAATCTGGGCCGTAGACCGGAAGGCCTTGCGGTTCCGTTCCTTGATCCGGACCGGTTCCCGTTGAAGCGGCCGTTGAAGCGGCCGACGGACGGTTCCGGCGGGCCGCAAGGCGCTGCCACAGCAAACGCAGCGTGAAGAGGATCACCCACAGCAGGACCAGGCCGTCGGTATTCGCTTTCAGCGGGGACGAGTCATCGTGCCGACCCTCCGGCGGATCGCGCCGGGACGGAGGCAGCAGGTGCGGGATCACCTTGACCGCGAAGGCGGCGGACACGCTCGCCACCAGCAATGCCGATCCATCCTTAAAGATACCCAAAGCTTTCTGCGCGAATTCCGGCGCGGGCAGCGAATAGCTTTCCCGGATGGCCACTACGATCTCCCGCCAGAAGTAATCCCCGAACCCGACCAGACCCAATGCGACCACAATTCCCTGCAGCAAGCTTAACCAGTGGAATCCTCCCTTGGTGAAGGGCTGCAGCTTCAATTCTCCGTAACGTCGGGCGACATGGATAATGACCCCCGGTAATATGAGGAAGCCCGCCACCGCGAACACCACGCCAGTCCACAACACGATCTGCGGATTGATCGTGAGCATCGGGGTCCCCGCAGACTCCGGTCCATGGCCGCTATGGGCGAACTGCAATTCCCCATACAGCAGAACCGTCCGCTTGATAAAGCCCTGGAGAAATTCCAGGGTGGCGAACTCGGGCAATTCCATATACCGGGAGATCCTCCGCGTCATCTCAAGGAGAATCTCTTGGGAGACCGCGTCCTCTTCCTTTAGGGACCGGAGGAAGCGCTCGACCAGATCAGGACGGCTGTCCAGGATGCTCACGGCTTCACCGCCCAGGCTAAAGAGCTGCTGCATCTTGGACTGCTCTGCGGTGGACAACGGTTCTTCCAATTCTTCCGGAAGCAGGATCTCCCCGAGCAGCCACAAATTGATCTGGAAGAACGTCGGCCGTTCGATCTGCATCCAGGTGTACCGATAAAGATCCTGCCAGCTTAATCGGATTTCCCTTCCCGACCGGTCTTTCTCACGCATATCCCCGTTCCTCTTTAACACGCTGGGCAATAAAGAACGGTAGATCTGGATCGCCTTTTTGAGAAGAGCACCCGCGGATCTGGTCTCTGAACCGCCCGCCTGCGTCTCCGTCGACGACCCCGGAGAGGCCGCCGCATCTTTATCGGAGGACAAGGCCCCGGGCAGAATCCGCGGCATTTCCAGCAGTTGGTACAGATAATTCCTTTCTTGAGAAGACAGGGCCCCCGGTGAGGCGCCGGGCATATTCATCAATTCGTACAGATAGATCTTGTCCTGATCGGTCAGGGATAGGTGGGTCAAGATGCTTACGATAAGCGTGACCGGCGTTCGGGTATCTGTGGCGAATCGCTTCTCCGACTTTTCTCCATCTCCGGCATGAACAACAAAGGCCTGAAGTTGCCCGGACGCATCAAAGACCGGCCGGAGCGTATAGGGACCGTCATTGCCGGCAAAGCTGTGCCGCGCTATTGCCGCGGTGATCCGTTTCAGGATCCTCGGCCGTTCGGCCAGACGGGTCTTGAGTTCTTTAAGCAATTCCCCCACTTCCAGCAATATATTGAACTCCCGTTCGCGCAGCCAGGGTCGTTGCCCACGATCCAGGCGTTTCATGACGTCGTCGAACATGGACTCGAGCAGCGGGATCGCCGCCTGGTATCTCGGCTCGATCAATTGCTCATGGCTGCGCAATTGATCGACCAGCTTAAGCAGGGTGGCGAGGAACATTTGCCACAGGGCAATCTCCCCTCCCGCTAAACTGGAAATGACTTGCCCGGCGGCGTCCGCGCGGTTCGCGGGGTTTTCCGGACCGGATTCCCGGACCCGCGCGATGGCGAGATAACCGCCATGGGTCTTGGTCCTGATGCCCGTGCTTTCCGCTTTCCATCCCGATGGGAGCACATAGGCAAAATTCGGGAATATCCATATCTTTTCCTGGTTAAAGTAGTGATCATCCGATTGAAAATAGAGGAAATAGCCTCTGCCGCCCGGATACAGGACCGAAGGTAATCCGGTCAGAGCTTTGCGCAATACTTCGAACTTCTCGCCGGCATCGGTGGTGTAACTGGCGGAGTCTCCCGGGATCTGCCTAAAGGCGTAAATCGGATTGTCGAAGGTCACCGTGTGGAACCGGCGCTGGGCCGGGTCCGGAATCATCGCCGGAAGCCGGTCATAAACGTCGCTTTCCTCGATAAGAACACGCCCCCGGAGTTCCGGCAGGTGACCTAAGATCCGCAGCGCCTGATTAACCACTTCCGGAAGCACATCGACGGCAACCACGCGGCGGGCCCCCTGCCTGATGGCGGCAAATGCCAGAACGGCCTGCGGGCCGGTGCCCAGGTCAAGAACGTCTCCCTGGAATTCTTCCGGGAACTCTTTAATAAGGTGCAGGAACAAGCCGGTGTAATCACCAAAGGCAATGCGCGCCGTATCTCGTGTCGGATCCCTGCGGGACGGAGGGTACATATCTTGGGTGGCGATGTGGCGGACAACCCAAATCAAGAGGCCAATAAACACCAATACCCAGACCGCCGTTTCAGCGGTTCCGATGTTCAGCCGTTGCTCCGGTCCATCGCCCCGGCGCGACCGCATCCTTTCCACAAATCTGCTTTCCAGCGTCGGAAAGGCCTGCCGGAACGCCGCCCACCGGAAGAACACCTGCTCCTGGATCAGCCGGCGGTCCAGGTGCAATTCCCACTCTTTGGCCCCGAAGTCCTTGCCCCGGACCGTCGCGTAAGCGAACAGCGGCTCGCGGATCTCCCGCAAGGTCTCTCCCCGGCCCGCCTTGACCATCAGCTCGATCATCTTGAAATAATGATCGTCTTCGGACACCTGCCAGGGGGAAATGAGGCCCAGGCCTTCGTAATCTTCCTTCGTCCAGGAGAACATCTCGGCCAGGATGTCCTCAAGCCGTTCGCCCAATTGCGCCCGCGCTTCGAGCAGCGGCTCAAGAACGAACGCGCGGACATTCTGTTCTATCGTCGCGTCCGGCAGAGGCCGCAGCTGCAGCATGTTCTCGTGCTCGATGAACATATGCACGGTGACGTCAAGCAGCTTGGACAGACCCCAGAAGAGCATGGCCCGCGTGCGCAGATCGGTCTTCGCTTCCGGCGTCTCAAGCCACTGCGCCAGGGCCAGCAGATAAGGAGCGATGCCCCGTTTGATCATGTAATTGTCCGAATAAAATCCACGGACGTCCTGGCCGTGAACGGTCCCGACCTGAGGATGGACCCCGACGTTCCGCAGGTGGTCCACATGGAGCACGTTCATCCAGTTCTTAACAAGAGTCCCCCAGGCCGAATGGTCGGCGACCTCGTCGGTCAAATCCTCATACTGCACGTATTCGGTCAGAGTGCTGCCGATCGTCATCTTGTTCCAGAGCGCCAGGAGCTGATTGGGATGGGCCGCAACGGGATTGCGCTCAAACCGGGACATGGCGTGCGACCACACCGCCCGCAGATCGTCCAGGGTGGCCACATTCAGGAAAGGACGCGACACCATGTCCTGGATGACCAAGAGAGACCTTTCAAGTTTTACAGCCGGCGCTTCGTCGCTTTCCAGGATGTGCGAGAACCTGCCTTGCCACTGCCTGGCGAACTCGGAAGTCCCCGTCAGGACCGGAACGGCCGATGAGAACAGGCCCTGCAGCAGGAGCAGCAAGAGCGCGCCGGTCGCGTCCGCCGGCAGCGACAGGGCGGATATGCCGGAAGACCCCTGGTGTCCGTCCTCGTCGCCGACCTCCTCAAAGTAGTCCGCCAATTGTTCGAAGATGTCATCGACCTCCGCTGCGGTAAGCTTGTATTTGAACTGAAGATGGGTCTTATCTTTCCGTTTGATCGTGCGGATCTCCCTGATGCTCTGAGGCGTATCGGCGAACAAATAGAGCATTTCTTCGGTGAGCTCCTGATGCCGCTGGGCCGCGGCCAGGGCCTGGGTAGCCAGGTAAAGCGCCGTCCTAGGCTCAAGCCCCAGATTGGCCAAGCGGGTTATCATATCCACCCGGAAGTCCTCATCGACTGTATATCGCCGGATGGCCCTGACCAGAATGCGCTCGATCTGTTCAGCGTTGTCGGCAATGTGGACCTCGTGATCCTGGGCCAGTCGATGGACGACATTCGGGAGGATCGAATCGACGGCATCCCGCAGGGCCCGGGTCCGCGCGCCCTTTGCCCTCGCCTCGGCCGTTGATTCCCAGCCGGACAACTTCAGGGGAGACATGGCCTCTCGGGCATTCAGGTCCCGCTCCCGATGCCGATGGAAGATGAGGTAACCCACCAGCAGGACGATGACCGCAAGGGCGACGTCCGCCGGCATTATCTGCAGGCGATTGTTTTGCTCCTGACGCTCGCGGACGGACTCCGCGGCTTCAGCGATCCGCGCCAATCTTCCCATTAACGACCAGATAACGGCCGCGTAGATGCGTTCCCGCGGCGACTGCCGGAGCACTTCCGGCCGGACCGCGGCCAGATCCGCCAGGTCCCGCAAGATCCCTTCCTGATGCCGAATATCCAAATGATACTGGTTCATCAGCGCTGTTTCACTGCTCTCATCCAGTTCCAATCCCCAGGGGAATTGCTGAACGATCATTTCCCATTCGTTGGCGGGGTGGGTTTCTCCCTGCGACTGCAAGCTGAAGTTCAAGATCTCCGATAACGTATGGTGGAGCCTTGCCGCAAACTCCGGCCCATCCTTTTGCAGATCTTCGGCAATGGCCTCCCACTGCTGCGCTTCCTCGCCGAAAATCAACCGGTCGAAGGAGGTGGCCAAAATCTTGAAGAGCACGGAACGGTCTTCCCCGCCGGAGACCCTGCCGTTCTCGTAATACCTGACCAGTTGCGGAAGTCCCATGCGGATGACCTCAATGTCCACTCTCTTGTGGACCAAATGGCCGTCGGCATCGAGGAAATCTTCCGGCTTGTGGTTATTAAGATGCCGCAGATGCACGATATTGGCCCAGACGAAATACATGAGCGGCTGGTGCCGGGCCAATGACATCATGAACCGCGCTTTTCTGACGAGATCGTTGGCCTCCCGGTTCTCCATGACCCAGTTTCTCACCAACCAGGCATCGAAGGGCAGGCTGCGCCGGTCCTTCAGATCTTTTTCGATCCAGATGTTCCTCAACCCTTCGATGATGTTGCTGCGGTCGCCGTCGGTCAATCCCGCCGACAATTCCGGGAGCGGCCCAAGACGGTCGACCAGCTGCCGGCTTTCCGCCTGCAGCAGGCTGAACGTTTTCGCAAACCAGTCGGCAAAACCGTCTTTTCCGGAAACGGGGAACATGCTCAGCAGGAATACCGACATAAGCGTCCGGCTGTAATTCATGGTATGGGCGTTGTCCTCGAACCAATCCAGCCACGGCCGATCCGGCGTCAGGTCCCGCGCCATCGCCGCCATGACCCCAACGATAACAAACCACAACATCGCGCCGGCCCCCGCGATCAGCATGCGGTCATTGGAGCCCCGGATTTCGACCGCAGTACCGGCCGGGTTCTCGGTCATCGCCGATATTGCGGCCTGCTCCCACCACCGGGCGAGACGCGCGAACCGCTCGATCAAGAGCCACAGGTTGGCCGCGTAAATGCGCTCCCGGGCGGATCGCAGAAGTAATTCCGGATACGGTCCCGCCAAGACCGCCAAAGCCAGCTTGATCTGCTCTTGGGCCGGCGCATCGACTGAATAAAGGTTCATCAATCTCTCTGCGGAGTATTCTTCGACGAAACCCTGCAAATTGTATTGCTGTAAGACCATTCTTGTCTTCCTGGCCGGGTGGGATTCCGGGCTGGCCTTTAAGCTGAGTTCAAAGATCTCCTGCAACACAGGAAGCAATTTCATGACAAATTCCGGACCTTCGTTTTCCAGATCATTCAGCATGGCCGTCCAGCGAGCGGTCTCCCCCTGGAAGACCAGCCGATCAAAGGCGGTGGCAATAACTTCCCGAAATACGGGGCGATCGCTTCCGGGGACCTCATGATTGACATAGGCCCTCAGCACCCGCGGCATGACCAAACGGTTAACCTCCACATCCACCAGCCCCTCTTTAATAAAATCACCATAGCCATCGATAAAACTATCCTTCCTGTTATGACCGCTATAATACCGAAGATGAACCACATTGGCCCAGAGAAGGTACATGGCCGCATGCGGCTGCTGAAGCGAGACGATGAACCGGGCTTTCCTGACAAGGTCGCTGGCATTTCGGTTGACGATGATCCAATGCCTCACCAGCCAGGCGTCAAAGTCCAATCCCCGGATATTTCCCAGATGATTTTCGTTCCAGATGCTCCGTAGCCCTTCTATAAGCTCCCGAAGATCTTGATCACTTAATGTCCTTGCCAAAGCCAGGAACCCGCCGAATGACTCCGTTAATTCCTTCCTATCCAGATATTGCGAAGTTTCGATGTCATTCAGCAGATGAGCGAAACTTTCATTGTCCGTTTCGGGGACCATGCTGAACAGATAGACCGAGAGCAGCTCCGGGCGTTCGGTCAGCAGCTTGGGATCGGCCACCACATTCCTTTCGAACCAATCCAGCCACGGCCGATAAGGGGCCTGCAGTGCCTCAACCGCGGCCAGCGTGATGAACGCCCAAACCATAAAGCCGGACGCTCCCCAGGACAGAGAGAAATCCATGACCTTAAGTTCCTTCAGGTAAGAAGGGATCTTGACCCGTGGGTCATGGGTAAAGGTCCGGCGATATTCCACATCCGGCATGAATCGAAGGATGTGGCGATCGAATTCCAGGATCAATTTCATGATCTTTTCTTCGAGCGAGAATCCATCAAGCTCATTCAATGCGACCGGAAGCTCAGCGCCCGGCATGACCAGCAAGAACGGATCGTTGTTGTTTTCCAGCTCATCGCTGCGGACGGCGGCCAATACGCTCAGCGCCAGCACCATCGTCCCGGCGAGCCCGA
>JAHFFX010000011.1:23896-28322 GCA_023247755.1 Candidatus Omnitrophota bacterium
CGAACGGCAACGCCAGAGCGGAAGTCCGCCCGACCGAGAGAACTTCCCTGAATTCTTGCCCTCGCCGGCTGGCCGCGACCGCCCGGGCGATGGCCTCGACCTCCGGCAGGGCGGCCGTATTGCCCGGGATGTTCGAATAACGTTGCGCGTCCACCACTCCCAAGACATCGCCATGGCGCCGATAGACGTACCGGCCGGCCGCCGCCTCATGCCTGACCCGCAGGCCGGACTTCTCAAGATAATACATCATGTCGGTTATCGATCCATTCTGGCGGGGCTCGACGAAAGGATCCAGCAAGGCGTTGTGCAAGACCACCTGTAAGGCCGGTGAAACCCATAACGCGGCGGGCGCGCGGGACTCAAGCAGCTCGAAGTGATCGTAATTGAGCGTGAACACGCCCTCGATCCTGCGCCAGGGTTCCGAAGAATACAGGGCGTTCCCGACGAAAACGTGGTTGCGTCCCCTCAGGTAGGTGGACGCAAAGGCCAGATTGGAGGCGCCGACCCCGAAACGCAGGACCTCATGCAGAACGATCAGGGTACGGGTGTTCTCCGCCCGCTGACTGGCGGAGCGCGCGCCCACCCACGTCGGATAGATCTCATATCCCGTGATATCTTCGCCGCCGTTGTTGAGGTCGGCCGTGAGCTCATCGCGGGCCACGATCTCGCCCTGCGGATCGATCCACGGCCGCGCGCCCAGCGCGGCAAAATAGAACGTCCGGAAGGCCAGCAGCTCCTCCGCGGTCAAACCGGGCACGCGGCCCTGTTCGATATCCAGCGCCGCCCGCAGATAAATTCTCAGGAACCCTTGGGGCTCCGGGATCCCGCCGCCGACGGCCCGCGGGTTCCTCAAGAAATGACGGTAATCCGCCCACAGGTCAAAACCGAAATATTTCCGGATCCGGCCGGCATCCGCCAACAATGACCTTAACTCGGGCGAGGCATTCTCATGGAAGAGCGCTTCCAGGTTCCTCGCCAGATCGGCAAGGACCGCTCTGGCATCGCCCAAAGCGAGCTCCTCATTCCCAATGACCGGAGAATACGCCGGGGCCACTCTCCAAGGCCTTTCCATCGGATGCTCGAAGGCATCCGCCGTCGTCATCATGGCCAATCCCGCCAGCAACAGGACCGCAAGCTCCAAAGGCGAGAGAATCAAGCTCGTGTCTTTGCTGGAACCAGCCGCGTTCCCGTCGGATCCGGCCTGAACTTTCCGTTCCTTGAGACCGGCACCCACGAGAACGATGTTCGCAAGGTCGGTCAGGGTGCGCGTGACCCCGCGGCGCTCCCGGAAGAACGATCTCAGCGAGGTCCGCGCAAGTTCCCGCATCGTCTTGAACCTTCCGAACAGCAGATATTCCACCTGGACGCCGCCGGTCTCGAGCGCCCGGACTTCGGCAAGTTTCCATCCCCGGCTTTCATAAGGAACAAAGAGAGCGACTCCCCTGCGGAGAAATTCGTTCGAAGCGTTCGGGATCTGAAGGACGACCCGGAACTCCCGCTCCATCGTCCGGTGAACCGCGCGAACGGAGGTCTCAATGCGGACGTTGTGGATCGACGGCGCGAAATGTTGTCTCACATGATCCGCCTCCCGGACGATCGCGAAGACCTCTTCCCGTTTTTCCCAGGCGGAGGCCAAGCGCACCTTTAGCATTTCTTCCGCCACCTCCAGCATCTTAAGCGCGGCGAGCTTCGCCCGCTGGTCCACCTCCACCCCCTCCTTCAGACTTTGTATTTTGGCTTGCCGCTGTTTAACGCGATACAGCAAAGGCATGACCTGGGTCAGGTCCCCGCTCAGGAACGCGGAAAGGACCTTGTTGGTAATTATGGGGAGCTGTTCCAGACGCTCCTTGACAGGCACTTGCTCCACCCGGGTCCAGATCTGGTCCATCAATCGCTTCATATCTTCCGGCGACGGGATCCGGTTCTCTTTTCGATCGATGACCAGAGGACCGAAAGCATACTTAAGCACGATACGGACCCCCACAAAGAAGGTCACCGTCACCGCGATGGAGATCAACCACATCGTCAAGGCGTCGAACCCGGAGAATTGCATGACCTGGAGCGGCTCGGCGGAGTTCAACTTGGTCAGCTTGACGACCGATTGAGTCGCCGCCATCGTCATGGCGTCCATATCGATCCAGGTCTTGACCGATTCGTAATCGGTCTCATATCTTGAGACCAGGATATCCTCATGTTCCAGACCGGCGCTTCCGAACAGCCCCGTGCGGAACACCGGCATCCCGAAATCGTTACTCCCGGTGATGCGCATGAGGATGTACCCGTCGTCCTTGAGGACCCGGCGCTGAAGATGAAGGGCATTGAGCATTTCTTCCGTTGTCAAAGATACATACGGTTCGCCCGGCCGAACAACCACCATGGGGGAATACTCCGCGACCAACACATCGTATTGCGCTGACCGGCCTTCCAGCTGAGCCGGGGTGATGACCTTTACGCGATCTCCCAGGCCATAAGAATCGATGTTCAGCTGGATATTGTCCCTCGCCAGCTTGTTGACCGGCAACACCTCGACGCTCCCGGGGACGACCTGGGCGGCGGCAATGACGGCGACGACGCCGGTAAAGGCCTGGACGACCAGCACCCGGGCGGAAGGCGGCAGGGGATGTTCCAGCATCGCCAGGGAAATGCCGTTCCGATAGAACCGGTCGAGCTGGCCCGACCCTCTTGGATTCTGGAAGTTCAGGTTGCCCTTCAAGACCCGGAACGGTTGAGGCGTATCGTCCCTGGTCAACCATAAGCGGACACTTTTTAAGATCTCCAGGTTCCGGTCGGCGAGGAATATCGTCTTGCGGATCGCCTCGAGCGAATCATAGACCCGCTTCATCCTCGCCGATCCCCGGGCCCGTTCTTCGGCAACCTCCCAGACCCTGAGCCAATAGCCTTCCACACCTTCCTCAAGCAGCATCGGGACCAGATGCGGATATTGATAAACGTAGGAAAGATATTCAAAGAGCGTTGCCAGTTCATCCAGCTCCTTGACGTATCCCTTGATGGAAGCCTCCGAAGGTTCTTTCAGGTAAGGCCTCCATGGGCCTCTGAACTCGGAAGCGATGCGATAGGGAAGCAGCCAGGATGCCAACTTTTCGAACAACCGCTTTCCGGTCTTATTGACCTTATAGGAGAATTTCTTCGACCCTGCCTCCAGGGGTCCGTTCGCCGGCTCTTTCCTCACCCACCACAGCAAGCGATTCTTCTTGGGCGTGATGTCACCGGTAAAGATCTCCGAAGAGTCGTGCAGGAGGATGTGTTTGACCACCGCCAAGAACCTTGCCTCATCAAAGTCGGTCTCTCCCTGTCGCCTTTGGACCCACGCCATGGCGGCCATAAGCGCCGTGTGGTCCGACACGTTCCAGACCGAATAGACGGCCGGATCGACCTGCCGGTCCACTCCGCCCTGGCGGACAACGCGGCTCATCAGCGCCCAGGGATCCCTGATCTCGCGCAACAGCGGTTCGATGACCCGGTAGAATTCGTTCTCTCCTGCTTCGCCGGAGAGACCCTGGACGAAGTCGGCCGAGTCATCCAACACATCGATCATTTCCGCCAGCGGCCAGATCAACCCATAGGTCTCGAAATGTTCCTTGCTGAGGCGCAGGGCGTTGTGCACCCGATAGAATGGCCTCCGTAAAGTTCTTGATCTTAATTCGCCCGTATCCCGGTCGATGGCGGACAATTCAAAGGGAACGCGAATTTTATGGCGATACCAGAGGAATGCCGACAAGACGACGATCAGGGCCGCCGCGGCCCCGTATGCCAGGATGCCCTGGATCTGATCCTGGCCGCGGCGGCCGGCCTGCTCCTCGATGCGTTCGAACGCTTCCCAGAACCTGCGGATCCGTTCAGTGGCCCTCTGCGGCGTATAGTAATCAAAGCCGTAGTAGGTCTTTAATCTGGTCAATCTCCTTTGCCAGTGAATGCCGGTTGCGGAGCGCCGGTGGAAAGGATCCAGGAAGAGTTCATCCAAAGGCAGGGGCAGGGGAACGATCTTTCGGTCGTTCGAAGGATTCAACAGGAGCAGTTGTGATTCCAGGTCCATGTACACGGAAATATTCAAGCCGGCCCAAACGGGATCGCCCAGGTCCTTATCGAGCGGGATCAGTTCTTCGGCGAGAGCGCGGATCAGCGTTCTGTTGCCGAGGATGAGATCGAACAGGGCCTGCCTGTCCGACGGCGTCACCGCGATGGCCTTGGCCCTGGCCGCTTCCCTTTCGTTCTGCGGGAAATACAAGTACGCGACCTGCGGCACCATGAACACCAGGGTGCGCACGACGGCGACCTGGACCTTGGAGCGCAAGGTTTCCTGCGGGGTCACGATCCCCGGCCGATGATCGGGGGTTATCCCGCCCAGTTCCCGAAGGAGCGAGTCCAGCCAATGGCGCAGGTTCCGCATATCGGTCGTCTGCGGTTC